>JAITBG010000162.1 GCA_031283725.1 Treponema sp.
GCTACCTGGAAAGCTTTTGAGGAATTGTATAAAGCCGGCCGTATCAGGGCTATCGGGGTAAGTAATTTCCATGCCCACCATCTTGATGCCCTTGAAAAAACGGCGGAGATTAAGCCCATGGTCAACCAGATCCGCCTGTGCCCCGGGGACACGAAAGAAGCGGTGGTAAAAACCAGCAGAGACCGGGGGATGCTTTTGGAAGCCTATAGTCCCCTGGGGGGCACCGGACCGGAAAATATATTGAAAGCACCCTTGCTGATTGACTTAGCAAAAAAGTACCATAAGACTCCCGCCCAGATAAGTGTGCGCTGGTGTTTACAGATGGAATTCCTGCCGCTTCCCAAATCAACCTCGGCGGATCATATCGCTTCCAATGCCGCGGTTTTTGATTTTGAGCTGTCCCCGGCGGATATTGAGGCATTGAGCAATTTGCAGGGATATCCCGATCCATTCCCACACCCGGATGAAGTAACCTGGTAAAGAAAACAAATAACGAAAAAAGCCGCAGGTCTTCTGCGGCTTTTTTTATGTGCGCCCGGTGATTTAGCTATTCAGTAACGCTGCGATATCCGGACGGCGCCATTTAAGGGCCACATCCCCCGGGCTTTCGGAGGAAATGTTTCTGATAGTTTTATTTGCCCCCAGATCGATGAGCAGGGATACCAGATCCGGCGTGCCTATGTGGGCGGCGTAGTGAAGGATGGTGTTCCCCGTGGGGTCCTTGGCGGTAATGGCCCTGCCGCTGAATGTGGCGTTGACGGCTTCCCGTCCTTTGGTCAGGGCGATTTCCGCGGGGCTTTTCCTGTCACCGGCTACGGAGAAAACGTTGGAGCCCGCGTCGGCCAGGAGTTTGACCTCGTCCCACTTATCCTTTTCCAGGGCTAGTCTGAGGGGGGTCCTTCCGTCGGCGTCCACCGCCGAGACACGGGCGCCCATGTCGATGATGATCTTCACTATTTCCGCCGGTGCGTTTGATAGGATGGCGATATGCAGGGGCGAGTGGCCATCGTCGTCCGGCACGCCGATCCATTCCCTGGTTAGCAGGGTGGAAACCATGCGGGGGGAGGTTGCCAGGGCGGTCTGGAAAGGGGTTTTCTCCATGATATTTTTTGCGTGAATCTTTGCGCCCCAGCCGAGGAGGAGGGTACCCATATCGGCCCGGTCCTGGGCAACGGCGATATGCAGGGGCGTGTCACCCCGGCTATTCCGGGTAGTGGGGTCCGCCCCAATTTCGGCAAGCCGCTCCGCCGAGGCGCGATAGCCGGCGATTATCGCTTCCATGAATGGGGTGTTCCCCTCGTTATCACGGACCTCCAGGTCCGCGCCGTTTCCGATGAGCAGGGTTTCCATCTGGATTATGCCCCAGCGTATGGAATCATGGAGGGGGGTCTTTCCGTTCAGGGCGTGGGCGTTGATGTTCGCAGCTTTACTAATGAGTGTTTGGGCGGCGTTAACCGAATTCCACCGTACCGCCGCGTGGAGGCTGTTGTTTCCCTGGTAATCCCTGGTATCAATATGGGCTCCCGCCGCAAGTAGAGTGAGAACGGTGTTACGGGAATCTACTTTGACCGCCATAAAGAGGGGCGGTTCACCCATGGCGTTGGCAACATTGGGGTTTATCCCCTTCTGAACGATCAGTGGAATATGATTGTCCAGTTTCCACTGGGCGGCGTAGTGGAGTATCGAATTCCCCGCGCCGTCCCGAGCCATAATGGTAGTAGGGTTGATTATCCATTCCCGGACTTTTCCTGGGGGTATTTTTTCCGGAAAACTCAGATAGAGGGGGCTTTCCCCGTTAGCGTTATTGGCAAAGATATCCGCTCCCCGGACAATGAGTAACTCACCTGCATCCTCCAGATCTTCCTTGACCGCCAAATGAAGGCTGGTATCCCCCGCCTTGTTCCGGGCGTTTACCAGGGCCTTCCTGTCCAGTATAAGCGTCAGGATAGACGTATCCGCATGGACCTTTACGGCGATATGGAGAGCGGTATTTCCCATACTGTCGTTTTTAAGTACCGTTTCTTCGGTAATCAGGGCGGGCAGCACAGGGCTGTTTTCCCGCAGGGCTAACTCGAAGGGGGTAACGCCTTCGTTATCCGCCGCAAAGAGATCAGACTTATGCCTGAGGAGAATCCCAATACTGTCGGTGCGGTTTTCCTGGACCGCCAGGTAGAGCGGGGTCTTTCCTTCGACGTTCCGTATGGACACATCCGCTCCGCCGCTTAAAAGTACCTCGATTACATCCGGGGCCCGGTTGAGGGATATCAGTATATGCAGGGGAGATTCGCCATGTTCATCCCGGAGATTCGGGTCAGCCCCGTGCAGAAGGAGCATGGATAGGGCTGACAAGTGGCTGGCCGCGGGAATTCCTATGTGCATGGGGGTATTCCCCTTGGCATCCTTGGCGTTTGCGTCGGCGCCCTGCTGGAGGAGGAGATCCATGATCGTGAGATTCCCCGAACGGGCCGCTTCGTGGAGCGGGGTGGTTCCCGCTGCGTTTTTAACATTGATATCCACATTTTTTTCCAGCAGGTATTGTACCAAACCGGTATAGCCCTCTCCCGCGGCAAAATGCAGCGGGACGATTCCGTCGCCGATACGGGTATTGTAATTGGAGGATCGTACCGCCGGGGCAAGGTGGGCGTAGACGGGCTTATCCGAAACCGCTCCGGCAAGGATGAGTTTTTCCGCCGCTTCCATGTGGTCCTTGGAACCCGTCTCGTCCAGGGCAAGATCCAGGGCGGTTTTTCCGTCCTTGTCTGTTTTTTTAATATTAGTATCCGCGGCGATGATGATTTCCACGGCGGACGCGTTTCCCGCTATAGCCGCCAGGTGCAGCATGGTTCTGCCGCTGGTATCCACCGCCCTAAGCGAGGCCGGGGTTAACACTGTTTTCAGGAAGTCGCCCCCAATGGCGATGGACGCTACGGCGGGGGTCTGTCTCTTCGGCTGGGGATGATGAATATCGGCGCCCGCCTCGATTAGTAAACGGGCGCTTTGGGCATCTTTTTTACCCACCGCCACAGAAAGAGGGGTATGGCTATCATGATCCAGCAGATCCATTTTAGCTCCCAGGGCAATAAAGAAGGCGACCATTTCCGGGTTCCGGGCTTCCGCCGCGATATGCAGGGGGGTTCTGCCCTTGAGATCCGTAGAATCAATTCGGGTCTGCCCCAGGAAGAACTTTTGGGCGGCGCCGAACTCGCCGTTTTCCAGCAGGGTCCAAACATCGTCATCCACAATTTCCTCTTCCGGAGGAGGCGGGGGAGGAGGCGGGGTGGCGCAAGAGGCAAGGGTAGAGAAGACAATGCCCAGTCCGAAGAAAAACTGTATTAAACGGGAATTCCAATCGGCGCTATTCATATTCATCATACCACAAATATCGACAAATTTATGAAAAACTTGCGTTATTAAGGGCGGCTTATTTCTTTTTACTTGGAGCAAGGGCGGCGGCTTTCACATCCACATTGTTCAGTATCGCGGCGAGCCGGTCCTTTTCGATAAGATCAATGAGCCGGGCTTCGGTAAACCGTTTAGCTTCATCGGAAAAGCTCCCTACGGTGATGCAGATCCCCTTGCCGGCCTTTGCGTCCTTGACTTGGGAGTGGAAGTCCCGCAGAATAAGTTCTCCGATGGAGCCCGGGGTTCTGATAAAACGGAACATCACTGTGTCGGACCATTGTGGGGTATCCACATCCGCCAGAATATCCGCCCATTCGTTCTTGTTTACCGAAATATTGGTGATCTTTGTCTTGGCTCTGTTATAAAAACTCATCACCACCTTCCGGCAGAGGGCGACGAAATCCGCCGATGGGGCCATGAGGTAGATCTGCAAGTTTCTGTTTGCGTTCAACTCCTGGTATTTGCCTATGAGGATGTTCACATCTTTATAGGATACGTTGATGCTCTGAATATCCTTGAGATGGACCAGGGCTTTGCCGATTTCCTGCTGCTTGAGAAACAGGGTGGCCAGACGGTACTTTAATTCCAGTAAAATGTCGGGTTTAATATTTTGATGTTTCAGCCCAATCTCAAAATCCAGGATGGCCCTATCCATCTGGTGCTGGTTCATGTTGATGGTCCCCGCAAAGAGGCAGGCGCTGGGTCCCATCGCCGGGTCGGGCCTGAGGTGGGTGAATATCTTTAGGGCCTGATCAACCTGGTTTGCGTCGTAGTAACATTCAGCGAGCGTATAGAGGGATTCTTTATCATCCGGGGCAATTTCGATGGCCTTACGGATAAAATTCATGGCTTCCTTGTATTTTTTGAGCTTAAAAAAAGCATGTCCCAAATAGCGCAGGACGGCGGGGTTTTCCGGGTCCTGGGCCCGGGCTTGCTGAAGCAGCTGTATGGCCTTCTCGTAGCCTTTCTTCTGGAATTCCAGGACTCCCAGGTTAAAGTTGACCTCAAAATTATCCTGCCGTATGCTTCGGGCTATGGAAAGCCCCTTATAGGCTTCATTCTGTAGACCTTTTTTCAGGGCGGATATTCCGTACCGGAGATTTATTTCAAATACATTGGCATCCTGATGTCCCGGTGCAATCTCCAACAGTACCGTATAGATTTTGAGGGCCTCATCCCAGGCTTCTTCTTTAAAGTACAAATTCCCCAGGGCGGTTAGGGCTTGAAGATCATGAGGGTTTTGGGCTAAACGCTTATTAGCGTCCCGTATGATGGCATCCCTGCCCTTGGATTTCTTTCCGCCGCCTTCGTCTCCTATTCCTTTGGTCCGGGTCATAATCGTTACCGCAATGAAAACACCGAGAATAAGCAGTACCACAACGGCTAAAATGGGAATGAGTCCATTCATGAAAATATTATCGGTATAATTCGTATATTCTTCAAGAATTCCTGTATGGCCTCCCATATTATGGACAGTTGACAATGGCAATAACCGGGACTAAAGTTTGTATTAAAAGTATTTTTTCTATAAATAAGGAGTAAAGCCAATGGCATCAACTATTGGTATTAAAGTCGCAAACGGTGAATTTTACCCTATCATGGAGGAGAATTCCATGGTTAAAAGGCGGCTTGTTCTTACCACGGCCCACGATAATCAGAAAAGTGTTCAGATAGATCTCTACAATAGCTTCGCAAAGACCATGGCTGATGCGCTGTATGTCGGCAGCCTTGCGGTAGAGAATATAAAGCCCCGGCCTAAGGGGGAGCCCTCCATAGAAATGATACTGGCTTCCAACACCGCCGGGGAGATTTCGGCGGACGTTGTGGGTCTGGATTCTTCCGTAGACGGTGAGAAGCAGCATTTGAGCGTTTCCCTTACTTCCATGGAAGAAGACGGGGTGGACGAATTTCACGATTTCGAGTTGGATTCCGGTGAACACCCTCCCCGGGAGCTCTACGATAACCCTTTTTCCCCTCAGCATAGCCGGAAAAAGAGTTCTCCTTGGATTTTAGTGTCAATTGCCGCTACGCTTCTCCTGTTGATCGGCGGTTTGTTGTATTTCTTTTTCCTTAACGATAGGGGTATAGCGATTCGGACCGGATTGATCCACCGGCCTGCGGTTTCCGCTCCTGAACCTCCCGTTCCGGCGGCTGCGGTTCCGGCCGCTCCGGCTGCACAGACCACGACAGCTCCGGCTACGCAGACCGCGACGGTTCCGGCAGCCCCGGCTGCGCAGACTACAACCGCTTCGGCTCCGGCCCCCGTTGCACAGGCTCCGTCTGTTCCGGCTCCGGCAGCCCCGGCCCCGGCGGTACCGGTTATCTCGTCTTCACAGCAGATCCCCAGGGCCGAGGTTCCCCGGGCGGCCCAGCCTAGCCGGACCAGGACCCTGCCGCCGGTAGCCTCGTATAAGGTTCCCCAGACAATTCCCAGAGGGGGGGCTTCCTACATAATACGCTGGGGTGATACCCTGTGGGATATTTCGGAGGCATTTTATCGTAATCCTTGGTTGTATCCGCGCATTGTCCGGTTTAATAATATCCGGAATCCGGATCATATTATTTCAGGAACCGTTATCAAGATTCCGCCCAGGAATTAGAGTCTCCCCGGCGCCCCGTTTTTTCTTTTTAATCTCCCTTTTTAGCCTTACGGGGTACGCCGCATCCTGCGACGTCAATACGGTTTTAGACTTGAGCCGGAATGAAGCCGCCCGAAGGCTGAAAACCGGCGATATTGCGTTCATCCTCGACAACCCTCCGGAACGGATGGCGGAAATTGCCCGGATACATGTTTCAGCCCCCTATTACGCCGGGCTATTACTCAAAACCCGGAGGCTGGGCCAGGGCGGGGAGGGGAGCGGTATGCGGGAAGCGGCGCTGTTTGAAGCGGCCCTGGACGGGAAGGGGAGGCTCCAACGGGAAGCCGCCCGGGAATTGATGTCCTTCGTTCAGGAAGGGGATGCCCCCCACGCCCTGCTGGTTCGGCTGGAATCGAAGGGACGGGGAGCGCCGGCCCTCCGGACTCTCCGGGCAGCCTGTCTCTATAAGCTGGGCCGCTTTGCCGAAATCGAAGCTCTGTATAAAGACGCCGCCGATCCCGGACCCTGGGACCGCGCTTTAATGCTTTTGTCCGGCCTGGAATTGGGTTCCCCGGATTCCGAAGCATTATCGGATTACTTCCTGGACCAGGGGTCCGGCGTTTCCGGAGACACTGCCCTTACAGAAGCCCGGCGTTGGGCTCTGGGTGAAATAAAGGAACGGCTGCCGGATGTGATTGGCCTCCCCCGCGCGGAGGCTGCGGCGGGCCGCCTTTCGGTGAGCCGCTCGTCTTACGCTGAAGGGTTGGCCCATTTCCGCAAGACCCTGGAACAGGAAGAGGGGCTTTTCTTTCGGTATTCCGGCTTGCTGGACGATCTGGGCAGGGCTTTCCAGTTTGGTTCCTCCCGGAACGAAGGGATGGATCTGTTCCTGGGCTGGAATACCCGCATCCAAAAGGGAGAATTGGACGGGAAGGGGCTGAATGTCCCGGGGATACGGTATCGCCTCCTCTACTACATGGGCAGAATTCAGCGCCAGCTCCGCCATTACGCCCAAGGGTCAGGTTATTTTGTCCAGGCCCTGGACCTTGCCCCGAATGCGCTCCAGGCCGATGCCTGCATCTGGTATATCCTCAGCATAAGCCTCCAGGAGCAGCCCCGGGAAACCGCCGCCCTGATCCGTAAGTATATTTCCCGGTGGAATCAGGACCGCTACTTCGCGGACATCCTGGACCGCTTGGCCCGGTATCTCACGGCAAACCGGCGTTGGCTCTCCCTTGGGGAGATTTTTTCCCTCATTGAAAACCGTTCCGATGGGGAAAGCATCGCCAAATACGCCTATATCCTGGGACGGGCGGTTTCCGAAGGCTTGTTGCGGGCCGCGCCGAAATCCGCGGAGGATTATTTCCGGATCGCCCTGGCCCAGGGGAACGCCTCTTTTTATTACCGGGTTATGGCCGCTTCCCGGCTGGGGGTGAAGGTTGTTCCCGTTCAGGAGGCATCAGGCCGGGTATCTGCGGACCCCCGGTCCGATGATTTGGAATTTCTCCTGGGCTTTTTTGAATACGGCGCCGCCGGTCTGGCCTATACGTACCTGCGGGACGATACGGACAGGTTTAGCCCCGAAGAGCTGCGAATTCTGGCCGCCGCCTTTGCCGGCGCGGAACGCTGGGAGGAGTCCATACGGGTGGTTTCGTCCTACACGGATCGGCCGGGGGTCGTGACGGACCGGCAGGATATGGAGCTCAACTATCCCCTGGCTTTTAAGGATCTGGTGGAGGCCCATGCCCGGAATGAGGATATTCCCCAGGCGCTTCTCTTTGGGCTTATCCGTACCGAAAGCGCCTTTGCCCCGGGCATCCGCTCTTGGGCCGGGGCGGAGGGGCTTACCCAGCTCATGCCCGCTACCGCCCTGGACATGGCAGGCCGCATCAGCCGCCGGGGAGGCCCCGATTATGCCGGGGGCGGGGAGATAAACCTGGAAGATCCGGGGGTAAACATACATCTGGGGGCGGTATACCTGCGTTACCTTATGGATCGTACCGAAAGCCCCCTGCTTGCCCTGCTGGCTTACAACGGCGGCATTGGGCGGCTTCGGCGCTGGCGCAATGCCGAGGCAGATCTGCCCGGGGATCTGTTCCTGGAAACTATCGAGTACAACGAAACCCGGGAATACGCCCGGAAGGTCCTTGCCGCGGCGGCGGCTTACGGATATCTGTATTATGGTATGACGATGGAAGAGCTAATTGCCGATATTAATAGATAGCGATACCTTTCGAATCGCTGAAACTTTGGGAGAACCGGCTTGTGCCAGTGGATTTGTTGAAAACAGTGAAAACCTTTAGGATGCCTCACCCGATCCGGAGCTTGAAGGGCTTTTTTGGCCGGGCCGATTTCCGCTTTCGGGTTGCGTCGCTTTTTGCCGCCCTTGCCTTAGGGCTTCTTGCGGTGCTCCTGGGGATCTCCATAGCAGGGGCGCTGCTTAATAAACCCGAACTTGCCCGGGGGCCCGGGGATTTCCTGGTACGCTCCTACGGAATTCTGGCCTTTATGGTTCCCCTCTACCTTTTTATTGCCGCCATACTCCTGGCGGATCCCCGTTTCCGCCCGGACCGGATTTTTATCCTCACCGGTACCACCTTTCCTTTTTTAACCTTAGCCATAGGGTTCGCCTTTCTCCGGGACTTCAACGTCCGTTCCCTGGAATGGGACTTCCTCGCAAAAACCGGGCGAATCGGTTTTAGCCTCATTATTATCCTTATGACGGTGATAGAAACTTTCCTGATCATGGCGCTGACTTCCCTCTTTTTCCCCGGCCCCGAAGTGATCATGCCCCAAAAGACCGCGAAAGAGCCCAGGGGAAAAAAGCCGGGGATTTTGCTTTTGCCGGAACCTGTTGTCACCGTTCCCGCCGAGCGGGAGAGCAGCCCCGGGGCGGAGTTGCCTGCCGCCGGCAGGATCGGTTTGGATCCTTTTTTTGAATCCGTCTTTGCGTCCGGCGGCGAAGACGCGGACGCCGATGATACTGAAGAGGATGCCCTTGGGGATGACGGCGCATACGACGACGAACCGGACGCCAATTCTGAGCTGCCCTATACCCAGCCTAAGGGGAAGGCGCCGAAGGCCAAACGCCGGGGGGCCTACAAGGTTCCGGTGGAGGGGATACTTAACCAGTACCCCGACGGCCAGTATTGGATCATCGACGACACCACCAGGGCCGCGGCGGTAACCCTTAAAGGAACCTTGGAAGAATTCAAGATACAGGCGGAGGTTACGGGGATCAGCAAGGGGCCGGTGATCACCATGTTCGATATACTTCCCGCGCCGGGGGTAAAACTTTCCAAGATTGTGAACCTTGGGGATAATATCGCCCTGCGGCTCGCCGCTTCCTCCATACGGATCGTGGCCCCCATCCCGGGGAAACACGCCGTGGGTATTGAGGTGCCCAACGCCAAGCGGAACATCGTGTCTCTCCGGGAGATCATCGAGGGGGAACTGTACCGGGAAAAAAACCATGAGAAGAAGATGGAGATTCCGGTGATCCTGGGGAAGGATATATCCGGAGAAGCCCAGACCGTGGACCTGGTGCAGATGCCCCACGTGCTTATTGCCGGGGCTACCGGTTCGGGAAAATCGGTCTGTGTCAACGCAATGATTCTTTCGATATTGTACCAGCGTTCCCCCGAGGACTGCCGGCTCATCCTGATAGACCCGAAGATCGTGGAGCTCAAGCTTTACAACGACATACCCCACCTCCTTACCCCGGTGATCACCGAGCCGAAAAAAGCTTTCCAGGCGCTGCAGTACTGCATTTACGAGATGGAGCGCCGCTACGCCTGCCTGGACTCCATGGGCGTCCGGGACATACGGAGCTACAACCGGCGTATCAAAGAACGGAATATGGCGGCGGAACACATGCCCTATATCGTGGTGGTGATCGATGAATTCGCCGACCTCATGGCTACCACCGGGAAGGAACTGGAGAGCACCGTGGCCCGCCTGGCCGCCATGAGCCGCGCCGTGGGGATACATTTGGTCTTAGCCACCCAGCGGCCCTCCATCGACGTTATCACCGGGCTTATCAAGGCCAATATCCCCAGCCGCATCGCCTTCATGGTGGCCAGCAAAATGGACAGCCGTATTATCATCGACCTGGTGGGGGCAGAAAAACTGCTGGGCAAGGGTGATATGCTTTACGCCGGAGTGGTGGACCCCTTTCCGATCCGTATCCAGGGGGCCTTTGTCTCCGAGGAAGAGGTGGAGCGGGTGGTGGACTTTGTCAAAGGGCTGGGGGAGCCCGATTATATCGATGATGAGATTTTCATCGATGATGAGGACGATCTTGGCCCCTCTCTTTTCGACGATGAGAACGATCCCCTCTACGAAAAAGCCCTGGAGATAGTGATGCAGCAGCAGAAGGCCAGCGCCAGCTATATCCAGCGCCGCCTCAAAATCGGCTACAACCGGGCGGCCCGGCTGGTGGAATTGATGGAACACAACGGCGTCGTCGGCCCCTCCCAGGGGTCCAAGCCGCGGGAACTGCTAAAAGGTATCTGACCCCCCCCTATGGACCCTTATGGGGTCAGCGGGAACGCACGGGGGTGCCCCCTGGAGCCCTTCGGGGATACCATAATGGGCTTGCTCAAGTCAGGGGAAGCCACTATGCTTTTGCGGGGGGGGTATGAAAAAAGAATTTCTTTTTCTGGTATGTATCTTTTTCAGCGGGGCCGCATTCGCAGGCGGATCAGTGGACGCTTCCCTCAGCGCGGGGGAGGCCGCCTATGTGAAGGTTGCGCCCTACAGCGATCAAAGCGGATACCCCGGCAGCTGCGCCGCCAGGTATCACCGGTAACCCGGGCCGTCTGGGTCTTCCGTTCCGGGAAGCGTTCATCCGCCCCCGGGCGGAACAACCAGGCGCCCGGCGCTGCAGCGTTGAAGGCAAGCGCTGCAGCGGCAGCCCCGGACGCTGCAGCGTTGAAGGCAAGCGTTGCAGCGGCGGCCCCGGACGCTGCAGCGTTGGAGGCAAGCGCTGCAGCGGCGGAGTCCGGCGCTACGACATTGAAGCCGGGCGCCGGCGCGTCCTGGGTTATTATACGCGGCCAGAGCGCCGCTTTTTAAAGGAGTATCGTATGAGTACCGATTGGCTTCCCGAATCCCGGTCAGGACAGTTGTCCATGGCCAGAAACTGGATTTCCATCATCAACGCCCCGGTAGACCCGCCGAACTGGGGCATTCCCCCCGCGCGGATCACGTCGTTCGTCACCGTCTTCGACACCGCTGACGCCGCCCTCCTCAAGGTCCAAAGCGACACCGGGCGCACCCCCGTGGCTACCGCCCAGTGCAACGCGGCGTTCAAGGCCTTGAAGGACAACATGCGGTTCATGAAGGCGCATTTTTTCCTCATGCCACCGCTTTCCGAAAGTGATTTGGTGTCCCTGGGGCTCAAGCCCGGCAACGCCGACCATACGCCCATCCCACGGCCCAACGGCCAGGTAACGGCGGACCTGGGCTACCCCGCCGCCCACATGATTGAGCTCAGCAACTTCCGCGCCCTGGGGGCCCCTTCCAGCGACCCCCGGTCCGACTACGGCGTGG
>JAITBG010000123.1 GCA_031283725.1 Treponema sp.
GGTTCGGATACGGAGGGAAAAACGAGGCCGGTTATAACATAGCCGGTGATAAAGCTCAGCGGCAGGGGTAGTAGAGCCGCTAGGCCCTGTTTAAAGGCCGATGCGGCTGTTTCGGTTTCCACCAACAGACCTGGCCGGAGAGCCAGGCCGACGGAGTTTTCCGCATCGTAGGAAAGTTCCTTTGCTTTGCACTTCCGGTCCATGCAGCCGAAACAGGCGGCGCTGTTTTCCCGGGTAATGATGAGGGTGTTCTCCCGTATCTCCCGGATTCTGCCCCGCTCAATCATGGGGCTCACCCTCTTCACCGGCGCTTTTTCCCTTTGCCGGTACTTCCGTCGAAGTTTCCCGCGGCGGCTCCGGGGCCGGCCATTGTATCCGCTCTATGGAAAGGCTTTTTCCCCGGTTGTCTATGTCCAGGTAAACCCCCTGGATCTCCGGCCGCTCCCAGGCTTCTTTGGTCCAATGGGGAATCCCCGAGAGGTACTCTTGGATGCGCTCGTCCTTATCGACGCCGCCCACAGAATTTTGGCTGCCCGTACGCCCCGCATCGGTGATTACCGCGGTACCGCCGGGAAGCACCGTTTCGTCTGCGGTTTGGACCCGGTTGTGGGAACCGATTACCGCGGAACAGGCTCCGTCGGCCAGGGCAAAGAGGGTACGCTTTTCCGCGGTAGCCTCAGCATGAAAGTCGACTATGACGTAGGGGGTTTCCCGTCGGAGCCGTTCCAGGAGCGCCGGCAGGCGGGAATAGGGGTTATCCCCATGGAGCCGGGTAAAACCGCTCTGGCCCAGGAGCACCGCCACGGCGATCTTCGCCGTACCAATGGTGTAGATCCTTGCGCCTATGCCCGGCACTTGGGGATTCAGATTTTCCGGCCGTAACACATAAGGCAGCTTTCCCAGGTTTTCCACCAGGTCTTTTTTGTAGAAACAACATTCCCCGGTGGTAAGCACGTTTACTCCCAATTTGTGAATATAAGCTGCGTGGTTACGCCCCAAGCCGTTGCCCCCGGTAACACCATCCGCGCCGGCAATGGTAAAATCAGCGGGTTTTTGCTTCTTCAGTTCTGTCAGGGCTGTTTTTACGGCATATACCCCGGCTTTTCCGACTATCTCAGCGATATAGAGGATCTTCAAAAATCCCTCCGGAATTAATTATTGAGGGCAGACAGGATACCCCGTATCAGGGGATAACTGGCTTAGGATACGCTCGAATTCCGACGCCGCCCGGTAATCCTGGAGCTTCCGGCAGGTATCCCGCAGGTTAAAGAGAGCTTCATAGTACATGGGAACCATACTCACCGCCTCTTCAAAGCAGTGCCGGGCTTCCTCGTAGCTACCCTCCACAAAGTAAAGGACCCCCAGGTTATTCCAGGTTTTGGGGGAATTACAGTCCCGAATCAGGGCGGAATGGTAACACTCCTCGGCAAGATCGAATTGTTCTATTTCGTAGTAGATTAGCCCCATGCTGACCCAGGCTTCGGTCAGATTGTCATCGATAAAAACGGCCCGATGAAAACTGTTCAGGGCTTCCTCATAATCCCCGGTTCGCTGTTGGGCAATGCCCAGGTTCATCCAGAGAAGGGGGTTTTCCGGCTCCATGATCAGGGCTTTTCTAAACAGCGGAATGGCTTCATAGGGCCGATTCGCTTCCGTTAAAGCAATACCGGAATCATTTAACGATGCCGCTGTTTCCATATTATCCCTCCCCCCTAAATATAACCTATTATATCCCGAGTTTCAATGTTAAGTCATTATTATAAGTACATTTTTTAAGCTGCGGCGATTTTAAAATATCAAATTTTAAAATTAGCCTAAACCACCACTATATAAAAGTTTTTTTTTATAGTATAGTTACGAAAGAAAACAGTATGAAAGATTTAACAGAATACCGGGATACCATATCAGAACAGGAACTATTTTCCTTTTTTTATGATAAAATCATTTCCCGGGAGATATGCGCCTTTTCCGCGTTAAAAGAATTTGCCGAGCCGGTTTTAAAGGATAAGCGGACCCATGCGGTGATTATGCGGTGCTTTGAGCTGATCCGCCGTCTCTATTGGGGCTTCTTTTCGGGGATGACTCTGGCTGCCCACAAAAAACTCTGGCGGGAACTGGTGATTCCGGATAAGGATTTTCCCGATGCGGGGGATCTCAAACGGACCATATCCATTTCCAACCTCTATATTTCTATGATGGATATCCACGGATATACCAAATTCTGTCAGGACTCCCGAAAGAACCTCTCCAGGCTCCATGCTCTGGACCGGATCATCAACAACGAGATCCGCCGTATTTCCACCCAATGCCAGGCGATAAGCCAGCGGGAGCGGGGGGACGAAATGGTCCTGATCTCCGCCTCCGCCACCGACGCCCTTACGGCGTCTATCGCCATTATCGACTATTTTGGTGATACCTCCCGTCGTACCGGGGATGCGGGAATTTTGCCCATCCTGAAGATCTCCGCGGGGATCACCGGGGGCAATACATCCATCCCACTGATTATCACCGAAAGCGGTAACCTTTCGGGGTTTCTCCTCAATGCCGCGGCGCGGCTGCAAAACAGGGCCAACGAGCTTTCTCCCCGGGAATCCCGAATAATGATCACAAAACAGGTGTACCTCAACTATGTAAAGGAAAACAGCACGGTCAAATCAACCCTGGCGAAAAATGACGGGGTGTATTTCTTTGATACCGGTACCATTGAATTTAAGGGGGTCCAACTACCCACCTGTGAAGCGGTGTTTAAACCGGAAGAACGGTACAAGGAGCAGTTCAGCGAGGAGATGAATAAACTTATCGCATCCGCCAGGGATTCCCTCTGGGAACAGCGGGTCTACCTGGATCTGATGGATCTCCTGGCCAAAACCGCAGCGGTGATGCCCCGGTTTAACGTTACCCTCAAGTTTCCTATCAACGGCAAGACCGCAGTGAGCAACGACACTGTGACAGAGCTTTGTCGAAAGGGCGTGGATGCCTATAATCAGGAAGAATATCCCACAGCGGTACTGACGCTTAAGCAGTTTATGCTTCTCCTGGATCAGATTCCCAACTATGATCGCCTTATTCTTGATTACCTCAGGGGTATTATCGATAAATATGATGCTCTTCTTAAAATGTTTGAAACCGCTGTCAATAAGGAAATTGATGAAAAAGCCCAGTTAATTTATACGGGTAATAATCTAAAAACGTATTATGCCGCAAAAAACGGGGCTTCTGTCTATGAGGATATGCGTTCCATAGGCCGTAAAAGTAAGGCGCTGACCCCCAAAAGGACACTTTGGATCAATCTTATCAGACAGAACAAAGAGGAAATGGAATTTACCCTGTACTCGGGGAAAAAATAGAAAAATTACTATATATTTATCTTGTTATTTCATCAGGACATTTTTAAAATACACATCCTTTCCGCGAAGTATTATTTCACCCCGGTCTCTTTCGTAAAGACCTGTCAGTATTTTCATCAGTGTTGATTTTCCCGCGCCGTTTTCTCCAACCAGCGCGTGGACTTCCCCGCTTTTAGGGAGAAGGGTTGTTTCGGAAGTACCAGGCAGACGGCGGAGCGGGCCGGTACCATACGACGATGATGACGGAACTCTTTATGTATAGAAGGAGGAAAAAATAATGTATCTAAGTTTTCTACTCCTTTAGTTGAACTTCTGTCCTGCCGAATCCGCCCAGTTCCGGACGGGAGAAAAAATAATCCGCCACCTGGGGCTGCTTTTTTAAAAAGTCGTGGACCCCCTTCTGAAGTATGCCGTCCCCCTTGCCATGGACCACCGAAAATTCGCGGAGCCCCCCAAGGACCGCCGCATCCAGTTGACGTTCCAGGGCGGAAAGGGCTTCCTCCAAACGCATACCCAGGAGGGATAGCTCATATTTAGCCTGGGGCGTTTCGGCATAATCAACCGGGGCTATGGATGGCTTCCCTGGCACGGCGGGAGAAAGCGGGACAAGGTCCTCTTCGTTGAAAGTCATTTTTAAGGAGCCGATCTCCACTATCCATGCGCCTTTTTTTGTGGATCGCAACACCCTTCCCCGGCTGCGCTGTTCCCCGGCCAATACCTCGGTTCCCGGCGCTACCTGCAACGGCTTTCCCTGCGCAGTAGTAATACCGCAGGACGGACCCGCCATACTGTCGGCGGCTTTGGCTTTCCTCTCTTTCCGTCCACCGGTTCCGGCGGCGCCGCTCCCGTAGAGACTCTCAAGCCGCCGGCGTTCGCCGGAAATGGCCGCTTCTTCCATCTCCAGAGCGGCATCCTCGGCGTCCACTGTCTCCTCCAGAGTATGGAGGAAGTTCTTCACTTTTAGTGTTTTTTCCCGGGAGAGATCCCCTTCTTTTACTTCCCGGACGAGGTTTTCCAGGGTCTTCCGGCTTTCGCTGAGAAGTTCCCGAAACTTTCCCATACCGCCGGATTTTATCTCCAGCTCCTTCTGCCGCAGCCGTAGTTCCTTCAGGTCCGCCGTCCGGCGTTCTTCCCGCAGCCGTCTTTCCTCCTGCCTATACTTTTCATCGGCCACGGCCAGTTCCCGGTGTTTTTCCTTAAGTCCCGAAATAAGGGCGGAGACATCGGCACGCTCCTCCGCTAAGTAGCCCCGGGTGGCTTCGATCATAGTTTCACCCAGACCGTTCCGGGCGGCTATGTCCACAGCACGGCTTTCTCCGGGGATACCCATGAGGATGCGGTAGGTGGGGGACAGGGTCCGGCTGTCGAAGTCCACCGAGGCGTTCTCCACACCTTCCCGGGTATAACCGTAATTTTTCAGGATGCCGTGGTGGGTGGTAGCCAGAAGCCGGACCTTCTTTTCCATGAGGTAATCCAGAATCGCCATGGCGATGGCGCTCCCCTCCTCAGGATCGGTACCTGATCCGAGTTCGTCTAGCAGTACCAGGGAACGTTCGCTTACCGAACGGGTTATGGCAGCGATATTGGTCATGTGGGAGGAAAAGGTGGACAGGGACTGGCTTAAGGACTGTTCATCGCCGATATCGGCGTACACGCCGTCAAAGACCGGCAGGGTGGTGCCTTCGGCGGCGGGCAGCGCAAGACCGCACTGGTTCATCAGAACGAAAAGCCCCACCGTTTTCAATGTTACTGTTTTGCCCCCGGTGTTTGGTCCAGTGATAATTACGGCGCGTATATCTCCGTCCATAGCAAAATCTATGGGTACCGCGGCGGAACCCAGCAGAGGGTGACGGGCCTGTTTTAATGCCAGCACACCGCCCAGTTCCATCGAAAAGACGCCGCAAGTCTCCCTGGCGTAACGGGCCCTGGCGCATATAGTTTCCAGTCCCAGTATGCCCCGATAAAAACTTCCCAGAGCTTCCTGCATCTCGGCTATTCTGGCGGTCATCTCCCGAAGGACCCGGCGTATCTCCGCATCCAGACGGCGTTTTTCAATGAGGAGTTCGTTGTTTTTTTCCACCACATCCTCGGGCTCCACAAAGACAGTCTGCCCGGTGGATGAAACCTCATGAACTATACCTCGTATGCGCCCCCGGTAATTGGCCTTTACCGCCAAAACCATGCGGCCATCCCGCTGAGAAGGTAGGCCGGATTGCAGCATGCGCCGGATTTCCTCATTCCCCGTATACCGGGAACCGGCGTTTTCCAGGTCCCTGGTAAGGGTATTGATACGTTGTTTAATAGAACGGAACTCCGGCAAGTCCCGAAGCTTTCCATCCCGGTCCAATACCCTGAAGACATTTCGGGACAGGGTGGAACAATCAGGAATATAAAGTCCGGCAAGGGAGTTACGGCGATATTCTGATCAGAAATAGTATTATTTTTTAGACTTTCTAAAGTAATTTCTTGAGATATGTTCAACCCAGGCGCATCAATCTGGGCTTGGTATGTATAATATTTAATACTACTTAATGTATTTTCTCGACTAATCTTGGATTCCGAGGATCCCCCTCCCCTTTTTCCAGCCAATTCTTAAGATCGTCACCCCGTTCAACAAAGAGCCCCAGGGCATACGCCTCGTCTATTTCTAGGCTGGCGCCGGCTACCTTAAGCTTGGGGAGAATTCCTCCTATGCTGGGAATGGTACTGCGCGGTTCTTCATCCCCGGAATTAATACGGCCCAACACCGCCTGAACATGCGCTTTAAGGCCCTCCACTTCCTTGGGAACCCTTAGGGGACGGCTTTCACGGATCAAGGCGGTGGCTTCTTCACTCCGGGAACAGGAAGCAACCCGGGAAAGGACGGCAGAAAATTCTAATAATTGGAATACCTTTTCATTCATTGGAAGGCTCCGATAATTCATTCCGGATACGGAGAAAGCTTTCGTACCGGTCTTCGTGTATCACCCCGGCGGCAACAGCTTCCATGATCTTGCAGCCCGGTTCGGTTACATGGGAACAGGAAAGGCCATAGGTACACTTCCCTGCCAGGGGGGCGAATTCCCGCATATAGTAGACCAGTTCGTCACCGGTGATACCGTGAGGTGCAAAACGGCGTATCCCCGGGGTGTCGATGATATAGGTTCCAGTGTCGCCACCCATTCCAGGGATCTCTTCCATCAGAGAAATGGTGGTGGTATGATTTCCCCGGTCATACTTTTCATTGATCGCCCCCTCCCGGATATTCCGTCCCGGGACCAGGGCGTTAATCAGGCTGGACTTCCCCACCCCACTTTGCCCCAGAAGAACTGAACTGCGGTTCTTTACCAGTTTACGGAAACGTTCCATTCCCTCACCGGTTTTTGCGGAGATCCGCAGAACCTTGTAACCGATGCGGTTGAAATCCTCAAGCCGTTCTTCCACATCGGGATCATCCACCGAAAGATCATATTTGTTACAGACAATAACGGTGGTGACATTGGCGATCTCTCCCTGTACCAAAGCCCTGTCCAAAAAACGGGGGCGGAAAGGAGGCGATGCCGGAGTTGTAACACAGAGGATCATATCTACGTTAGCCGCTAAAAGCTGGGGCGCCTGCCCCTTCTGGTTAAACCGGGTAAGAAAGTTCCTTCGCTCCTCAAGGCCCAGGATAAGCCCGGTTTCGTTCCGGACAGAACCGAGTTCAAAACATACCCGGTCCCCCGGGGCCAGGGGGTTGTAAAACCCTTCAACCCCTTTGAGTATCTTTCCCTTAATTCTGCACGCAAACTCAGCCCCGTCCTCATCTTCGCTTTTTACCGTAAAGATATTCCGGGAACCCCGGAGAACCATCCCAATCATGATCAGTAATTCTGTTCAGAACAGAGGCTAAGCCCAAAGGCCCGGGCCCGCTCCTGCCATACCGGTTCCGGAAAGCTGTTTCCGGTTACCAAAAGTATATTTTCCCGGTCCGGAAAAACAGCGCCTGAACAGAGATCTCTCTGATCCAGCAAAGCCGCCGCCCGGTGAGAAACCCCCTCCAGGGAATCATGGATGCTCAGATCCCCTGCGGCATCTTTAAATGTATCCTGGAGGAAAAGAAAATGGGTACAACCCAGAACGATGGCATCCGCACCGGCGCAGCGGAACTGTTCGATGTAAGGAAGTACCGCCAGATGGCGCTCCTGTGCGTCCGATACGGCGTACCGGTGTTCCACAAATTCTACCAAATCCGGCGCGGCGATGGTGGTAAGCGCACAGTCCGAACCGAATTTAGCGGTCAGCTCCGCAATATAGGGATCATTGATGGTCCTGCTGGTCCCCAATACCCCGATATGCCGCTTTTTACTCGCCAGGACCGCAGGCTTCACCGCCGGAACGGTTCCCACCAGGGGCAGATCGGGAAAGCTTTTCCGGAGGGCTTGCAGGGCGGATACCGAAGCGGTATTACAGGCCAGAACCACAAGCTTAGGGTCATAGCTCCCCCGGAGCCGATTCAGAAGCCCGGTCAGGCGACGGATCAGCTCAGGGCGTTCCTTGGAGCCGTAGGGAAAGTACTCCCGATCCGCAAGATACACCAGGGCTTCCTTAGGGTTACCCTGATGAAAATGATAACAATAGGGAAGTCCTCCGATACCGGAATCTAAAAAAAGTACAGGTCTATTATCCATGGTCATTAATTACTAAAAAGACTGTCAAAAGCGGATTTTGCGGAATCCGCCTTCTTTTGAGCTCCCTTTTCACCCGCCGTCTCTCCACGAAACCGGCCATTGAGAGAAAACCAATCGCAAAAATTCCCCCGATCCTTCTCCTGGGGCGGCTCGGCGTTAGGTTCCGAACAATCCCCCCGAGCCCCGGGCAGATAAAACCGGCAATGCCGGCATACCCGGAGGTCCTTACCGCATTCGGCACTGCGCAAGGAACGGCTAATAGGGTCGGCATCCACAATGGGAAATCCACAATACCAACACATAGCCTAATCATAATCCTGGGAAACGAATCTGACAAGCCTTTAAGGACTTCCTGTGCTTCCCCCCTTGTGCTATAATAAGGGTATGTATGCTTTGACCCCCTGCGCCGCCGGCTGCGGTCGAAACGCCATCACCGGTTCTCCGGTTTGCGCTGCCCACGCGGTAAATCCAAAAAGGGAAGCCCAGCGTATCGTGGAATATATTACCCAACAGGGTGCTATCAAAAACCTTAACGCCCCGGGACTTGATTTTGAAAACATCGATTTTTCCCATCATCAGTTTTACGGGTGCAACTTCATCGAGGCTTCTTTCTCGAAGTGTTCATTTGTGAACAGTGTGATGCGGATGAGCTTTTTCGACTTTAGCCGGTTTTATGACTGCGATTTTTCAAAAAGCGATTTACAGTTTTTAAGTTTTGGCTGGGCATCCATTTCGAACTGTACCTTTGAAGGTTCAGAATTGATTCATATTAATTTTGGCGGCGCCGGTATTACGGAATGCCGTTTTAATAATTCAAATCTGTATAACAGCCGTTTTATCAATGCTGAAATGGACTGCTCCGATTTCATCAATTGCAATGTAAAAAAAACCTGTTTTATTAAGGCCAAGCGGGAAGGGATTTCCTTTAAGTCATCTAACACAGCGGAAGCCATCTTTGAGTACGGAGAAAATGGGTAAGTGAAAGTCTTTTTTCATTACTGTAGTTTTGGTTTCAGTAATTGCTATATCCTAGGTACCGATTCCGGTAATCCTGAAGCGATCATCATCGATCCGGGAAATATGGACAAGACGATCCTCGACCTTATCGAGCAGAATAACTATAAGCTCATGGGCGTGCTGATAACCCACGATCACCTGAACCATGTCCATGGGCTGCGAACCCTCAAACGGATCTACGATGTGGAAATATACGCGGTGAATCATCTGATTTTGGAGCATAAGACAACCATGGTAAAAGATGGAGATACTTTTAACGTAGGTTCTTTTCACATTGAAGTAATTTCCATACCCGGCCATTCATCGGATTCCGCGGTGTTCAAAATTGATCATCTGCTTTTTACCGGGGATACCCTTAACGCGGGGATGCTGGGAACCACCGCCAGTTCCTATGGCGCCGAAGTGCAGATGAATGCCCTGCGGACAAAAATATTCCCCCTTCCGGGGAATTATGTTATCCTCCCCGGGCACGGCCCTCCTTCCACATTGGAAACCGAGCGGCGTTTTTACGCCGGAATACAGAGCTTTGAGCAGCATAAGAACAAACGGCGGTCCTACAATATAGAAAGCTGGGGCGACTAGCATCGGACGTGTTCCGTTAAAGGGCGATAATTCCCCGGGCCATAAGCTGAGCAAGAGAATATTTCCTTTCCATGGTCAGATCCCCCCCGCTATAAAGAAAGGTCTCGAACTGGGTAAGGAACGATTCAGGCAGAACCGAAAGCCCGTGGATATGCTTATAATAGGCCCGGTGGGAGGGTTCAAAACGCCGGTTAATACAGAAAAGGGTCAAACAGGCGGCTTTAATAAAGCCCGCGGAAGAGATTAGGTAATGAAAATCATCCCCCTGGATCAGGGCGGCCCCGAGGTCGCTTAAATAATGTTCCATCTTGGACTGATTGGCATCCCGCATGGTCTGCCAGAAAGAAATATCCAGGTTAAGCAGCCGTTCCCGTATCTTCTTTATCCAATCGGTCCTACAGAAAAGTATTTCCCCATAGTTCAACCGGTAATATCCATAGGTACCGGAATCCTTGATCAGCCACAGTTGATCCCGTCTTTTGTCCGCAATATCAATTAATTCATTGATCTTCCCGGTGGCCTTATATTCAATCCGCACCGGTATATCCCCAATAAGGAACCGGTCCTTATTACCCTGATTTGCGGTTTCAAAAACCATCACATCATCACCGTAAAGGCCGCACCGCTCCTCCGGCTCCGGTATGATCCCCGAATAAAACACATCCAGGATAAGGGCAAAGTACGGATCCAGGGTGTCCGGCTGGGCAGCCTCGTTGAGGGAAACACATTCAACTCCGGTCCAGCTTGAAAGTACTTGCACGAACCGGTCCACCAGAAGCTTAGTCTTATATTTCATTGTTTTTCCTTGTATAATAAGTATAGCATGGGAACGCAATTATGAAAACGTATAATTCCATCCATTTCTTAATTCTCATTCCCCACGCCGCTGTGACCGGCCCCCTCCGCATGCAAAGCCGTTTTCTCTTTGCCGCCGGCATAAACGGCGTCTGGTCGTTCCCACAAGCCGCTCCCCTGGCCCGCCTTAAACGGCCTTTTACCCCGGCGGAGCTCAAAACCCTGGCCTCGGAGCTACGGAACACCGCTCTCCAAAATAACGCCACAGGCGGCAGAATCACGCTTGGTCTTCCGGCTTTAGCCCACTGCCCGGGTTTCCACGGTTTCTTCGGCCCGGTCTTGGATCTGCCGCCTCCCCCGCTCCCCTATTCCGGTGTATTGTACCCCTTTCCCAGTTTGATCCTCTGTACTGCCCTGGTTGCCCCCGGTGATGAGGGAGTCCTGGAAAAAATCCCCGTCATACCGCCCGTACGCCCCTCATTTTTCAGGGCGGCCATGGTTGCTAACCTGCGCGTTAAACCCCTTGCCGACGCATTTCCCCCGGGGGCTGTTCCTGACCCGGCGGAAAACTATTCCTTTACCTGGCGCATCGGCAAACCCCGATGGCTCCCCAGACAGTTTGGAAGTTGATAATGGCAAGCTGTTTTTGTATCTCCGGAACACAGATACTTCTGGACATAAAGGCCATACCGGGCTCCTCAAGATCACAAATCTCAGGCCCAAGTGAAAACCGGTTACGGATAAAAATCGCCGCGGCGCCGGAAGACGGCAAGGCCAATACGGAACTACGGGCCTTCCTGTCTAAGACATTGGACTGCCCAAAGAAAGATATCACCTTAGTTGCGGGAGAAAAGTCCCGGCTTAAAACCGTAGCTCTTCCTTTGGCGTACAGGAAAAAGTTGGAAGAAATACTCGTTTTATAAGGTATTATACAAGCGAAAATTTTCCTGGTCAAAGCACACAAAGATGACCCGGGTGATGCCGGGCGTTTCATGGATGGTGTTTTTTACGGCGGACTGAGCAATCTTGGCGGCCAACTCCTTAGGGTAGCCGTAGACCCCGGTACTGATATTGGGGAAGGCTATGGAATGAAGCCCCACTTCTTCCGCCAGAAGGAGGCTGTTCCGGTAGCAAGAAGCCAGTAAAGCCGGTTCGTTGCGGGAACCCCCGTACCAGACCGGGCCTACGGTGTGGATGACCTTCTTACAGGGCAGCTTATAGGCGCTTGAAATCACCGCATCCCCTGCGGGGCAGGGGCCGCCGGGAACATTCCGGCGTTTTTCGGCGATACGGCGGCACTCCGCCAAAAGCTCCGGTCCCGCAGCGCGGTGTATGGCGCCGTCCACTCCACCCCCGCCTAAGAGGCTTGAGTTCGCGGCGTTGACAATGGCATCAACCGAGAGCTTGGTGATGTCGCCAAGGACGGTTTCGATGGTGATGCAGGTACCCATAGAAGTAAGTATAGCGTATAACGGCGGGAATTTCCAAGGATATAGTATATTAGAGTTGTCCGGAAACCTCCAGTGTTGTCGAACAAGTCCAATTTACGATTTTACTAAAACCTGTTACAATGAACCCACAATAAACTCTGGAGGAACAGCATGGCAGCACGGATACCTATGAAAAACCCCATCGTCGAGATCGACGGAGACGAGATGACCCGGGTGCTCTGGGCTCTGGTTAAGGAAAAACTGATCCTGCCCTATGTAGATTTAAAGGCCGAATACTACGATCTTAGCCTGACGAACCGGGAAGCCACGGAGGATGCGGTTACCGCCGAATCAGCCCGCGCCATCAGCCGGTTGGGGGTGGGGGTGAAGTGCGCCACCATTACCGCCAATGAAGCGCGTAAAACCGAGTACCACCTGAAAGCCCTGTACCCCAGTCCTAATGCAACCATCCGGTCAATCCTAGATGGGACGGTGTTCCGCAAGCCTATCGTGGTATCCTGTATTAAACCCAGTGTTTCTACCTGGAAGAAGCCTATTGTTATTGCCCGCCATGCCTACGGCGATATTTATAAAAGCGCGGAATTGCTAATACCTAGTGCCGGCAAAGTTGAGTTAGTGTATACCGATACCGATGGTTTCGAAAAACGAATTCCCGTGACGGAAATGACGGGCAGCGGGGTGGTTCTGGGAATGCACAACCTGGATGAATCGATTAAGAGCTTTGCCCGCAGCTGCTTCCTCTACGCCATTGATGAAAAGCTCCCCGTCTGGTTTTCCGCCAAGGATACAATCTCTAAGATCTACGATGGCCGATTCAAGGAGCTATTCAATCAAATATACGAAACTGAATTTAAAGGCAAATGCGCCGCCGCAGGTATCACTTACTTCTATACCCTTATCGACGATGCGGTAGCCCGGGTGGTCAAAGGTGAAGGGGGGTTCCTCTGGGCGTGTAAAAACTACGACGGGGATGTGATGAGTGATATGATTGCCAGCGCCTCCGGGAGTCTTGCCATGATGACCAGCGTTCTGGTTTCCCCCAAGGGACCGGTGGAATACGAGGCAGCCCACGGGACGGTACAGCAACATTACTACCGCTGGCAGAAAGGTGAGAAGACCAGCACAAATCCTGTGGCCCTGATATTTGCCTGGACCGGCGCTTTGGCCAAAAGGGCGGAACTTGATAACACGCCGGAACTAGGGGGCTTCGCAAAAAAGCTGGAGCAGGCAGCCGTCGCCGCAATAGAGAACGGGGAAATGACCGCCGACCTTGCCCGCCTGGCGGTTCCCACCCCGGTGAAAGCCCTGGACTTCTGGGAATATATTGACGCGGTGGCTTCCCGGCTATACCGGGGCTGGCTTTAAACTCAGCTCCTAATCACGCTTAAGGGCGCTGTCAAAGGCTGCGGCGGAGGCGGAAAAATTGATCCGCCGGACAAATTCGCAGCTTTCGGCGGCGCCTGTCTCCCGGTTCATGCCCGTGTCCTCCCATTCCACCGAAAGGGGGCCGGTGTAATTTGCGGCGTTTAGCTCCCGGATAATGCCGTCAAAATCCACATTACCGTGTCCCAGGGAAACAAAGTTCCAGGCCCGCCTGGTATCCCCAAAGGGCAGAAAGGAACCAAGGACGCCCCCAAGTTCATTTTTAAAAAGCTTAACATCCTTCATATGGACATGGTAAATTCGATTGGCAAATTCCCGCAGAAATGCTGTTTCGCTCACCCCTTGCCATACCAGATGGCTGGGATCAAAATTAAGCCCCAGAGTTTTCCGGTACTTAAATTTTTCCAGCAGCCGCTTGGTGGTGTAATAATCGAAGGCGATTTCCGAGGGATGTACTTCCAGGGCAAATTTTACTCTGCATTCGTCAAAAACATCAAAAATAGACGTCCAGAGATCGTAGATCTTCTGAAACCCCGCTTCAATCATTTCCTCCGATGTTTGGGGATAGGAATACCACCGGGCCCAGATAGGGGAACCGGTAAATCCGTTCACCACCTTTACGCCGAATTTTTTCGCCGCCAGGGCAGTGTTCTTCATCTCCGCAACGGCCCAGTCCCGTATCTCCCTAGGTTTCCCCGCAAGCCGGCTTGGAGCAAAATTGTCCAGCCGCTCATCCCAGAGATCCCCCACACACTGACCAGTCAGGTGAGCGCTTATGGCATTGCATTTCAAGCCGTATGTCGTTAAAGTTTCCCGTACCCTGGGAATATAACCATCGTCCGTCAAAGCCTTTGAAACATCAAAGTGCGCGTGGGTTGCCAACTCCAGGCCATCGTATCCCATTTTCTTTGCCAGAGCGCACAATTCTTCCAGAGAAAGATCCCCAAATTGTCCCGAAGCAAGGGTAATTATTCTTCCCATAACTGTCTCCTTTTAATAAAGCTACTTTATCTGTACAGGCTTTTTTGTTAAAGCCGATTTGTATATCGCGTCAATTATCTTCATCAGCACCAGCGCCTCTTCCGGTTTATTAAAAGCTTCGGTTTTACCGGAAAGGGACTGCACAAAATTAGCGGCGTTGAGCACCCTGCCCATATGCTCATCCTTCTCGGTTTTTATATCCAAGTCAACATGGTTACCGAATTCTTCGGTAAAGAGACGGCAGGTATCGAGGCTGGTCTCATCAACACCGTCTATTCCATAAAGCCGCTCTACCTTGCCTCCGGCTTTTGTTCCCTGGAAGGTAACGGACACCACTTCACGTTCATTAAACTCCGCCCAGGAGTTGCGGATCATCAGGCTCTGCCCTGTTTTGAAAGTAACCATGGCATGGCAGGACGATTCCACATCGGTAATACCTTTAGCCGCATCAGGGATACCCCAGGGTCCCTTAAAAGCCCTATTATCCATGAAATCGTAAAAAGCGGTACCCAGGAGATAGTCCGGTTCGGGGTAACCCATAAAATACAGTGCCAGGTCCAGCATGTGCGGCAGATCGATAACCGGGCCGCCCCCCGAGAGGGCCTTGGTGGTAAACCAACCGCCGAAACCCGGAATTCCCGCACGCCGAATCCATGTAGCCTGGGCAGAATTAATAGTCCCCACCCTCCCCTTTTTGATATACTTAATGATAGCCTGAGATTCCGGACGAGCCCGGTTGTTAAAATCAAACATGAGCTGTTTTTTTGCCTGCCTTGAGGCGGCAAGCATTTCCGTCATTTCATCGGCGTTTAGGGCCGGCGGTTTTTCACAGTACACATGTTTACCTAAACCCAGGGCTTCAACAACCAGGGGTTTATGAAATTTATTGGGAGTAATTACCGAAACGGCATCCAGCTTAGGACAGGCATCAACCATTTCCGCAAGGCTCGAATAAACCCCGCTTATCCCCCGCTTTTCCGCAAAGGCCTTAGCGCGGCTGATATCCGAATCCGCCATGGCGATTACATCGGCGCCGGCTTTGGTAAAGCCCTCATAATGATAAAAAGCCATACCCCCGGCCCCGACAATTCCAATTTTGATCTTGCCCATAAATTTCCTCCTTAGGCAGTATTCTATAAAAAAATACACCTTAACGGCTTTGCCCCAAATGTATCATAGTATAAGGAACAATGCAATATTTTCATAGTATCGGTTCTTTTGTCTTGGATATTTTAAAAAACAGTACCAGCGAAATAACCGTAAACAGGGTTAGAATTGCAGACATTGCCGCTGCCGGCCCTTCCGTTCCCCGGGAAACAAAAATAAATATCGATAAAGTAAGGGTTACCGAATGGGAAGTATACAAAATAACTGAAGTTGATAACTCGGTAATAATAGTAATCCAGCTTAAAACGCCACCCGAAATAATGCCATTGGCCATCATGGGAGTGGTAATTTTGAAAAATGTCCTTAACCTTGAACTTCCCAGGCTGATGGCGGCTTCTTCTACGGAAACAGGAATTTGCTGTAAAATGGCAACACTGCTCCGTATGGTGTAGGGTATTCTGCGTATAACCATGGAGATCATCATAATAGCAATAGTTCCGGTAAGAATTAAGGGTGCCCGGTTAAAAGATAATATCAGGGCGATACCTACTACCGAACCGGGGATTATGTACGGAATCATGGAGAAGGTGTCTATCATTCCATTAATTAGACTTTTTCTGCGTACCACAAGGTAAGCTACAATAATGGCTAACAGAATTACTACAAAAACCGATACACCACCAATCAAAAGAGTATTTAATACCGCCGATCCCATCCGGTTAAGCCCTATGCGGTAACTATCCAGCGAAAAGCCCGGACGGAATACCGAACCGGATGCCGAAGTTTTTCTAAAGGAGGTATATATAAGATAGATTTGTGGCAGCATGGAGATAAACACCAGCAAATAGGCATAAAAATAGATAAAAAAACCTACAAATCCCCTTGGTTTTTTCCGTTCCAGCGTATGCAGGGAATTTATAGAAAAACGATAGCGGTTCGCAAGAAATTTTTGAAGGTAAAATATAAACGCAGTAATCAAAATTGCCACAACACTAATTGCCGCAGCAAAATTATAATTGGTACCGGTTTCTCCGACATACTGATTGTAAATTTCCACCGGGAAAGTCCTATAACCCTCTCCGATCAGCATGGGAGTACCGAAATCGGCAATGGTACGCATAAAAACCAAAAGCGCCGCCGCCAGTATAGAGGGCATGCAAAGGGGAAGAATTACCTTAAATATTCGTTTTAGCCCCGAACACCCAAGATTGGCGGATGCTTCCAGGAGGGAATTGTCAATAGATCTGAGCACCCCCGATACGTATAAAAAAACCAAGGGATACAACCTTGTGGAGAGAATCAGTACAATACCTTTAAAACCATAAATTGTCGGCAAGGTAATATGAAGATAGTTAGCAAAAAATTTTGTTATCATCCCGGCTCGGCCCAAAAGCAGTATCCATGCATAGGCCCCGATAAAAGGAGCGGACATAGAACAAAGAATAATAAGAATCTGCAAAAAATTCCGGCTCTTCATGTCATACAAATTATAGAAACAGGCCAAGGGGATTCC
>JAITBG010000154.1 GCA_031283725.1 Treponema sp.
ATGGATAATTTTGATAGAAAAATCATAGCAGCTCTTCAAAAGAATGCCCGCATATCTTTGACCGAACTGAGCGGGATGGTAAACCTTTCGCTCCCCGCAGTCCGTACCCGGCTTTTGAAATTGCAGGATCAGGGTTATTTTACCTCTTTTTCCGCGATTCTTAATCCTGAAAAATTTGAAAGAGGGTTTACTTGCTATTGCCTGGTACAGTTGAACGGGCATACCAGCCTCCACGACGAAGCGTTTGAAAAATTTATCGGGGAAACCAAGGATATCCTGGAATGCCACCGCATAGCCGGCCAATATGAATATTTGCTGAAAATAATTACTAAATCCTCAAAATATATGGAAGAAATCCTTAAAAAAATGCGGGCCATTGAAAACGTGGTCAATACCAACACCATGACGGTTTTGAAGACCATAAAAGAAGAACTTTCCGTTAAACTGGATTGACCGTACCCCGCATCCTTTACGGTTCGCTTAAAAAACTGAAATTAAACCGGCGGAAATCTTATAAAAATAAAGGCCAAGGGATAGTTTTTTATTCTTTTTATGTATTTTTTTTCTACCGCGTCCATAAATTATCCAATCATGTTAAAATCATAATCAAATTCTAACTTACAACAGAAGACATACCAATTTGTAGGCGGTTTTATGGGTTACCAATAAGAAACCGTCTTCACCAACAAGGAGTTTGACATGATTATCGGTCTTGTAAAAGAAATCAAACCCCAGGAATCCCGTGTTGGCCTGACGCCGAACGGCGTAGCCGCTTATAATGCGGCGGGGCACCGGGTGCTTGTGGAAGCCCACGCAGGGGAAGGCTCAGGTTTTTCCGACGACGAGTATCGGAAAGCCGGAGGAGAAATTTTTGATTCGGCGAAAGCTGTTTGGGACGCTTCCCAGATGATCGTAAAGGTTAAGGAGCCGATTGCCCCGGAGTATCCTTTCCTGCGGGAAGACATGATCCTTTACACCTATCTGCACCTGGCTGCGGATAAGCCCCTGACGGAGGCGCTGCTCAAGGCGAAGACCAAGGGTGTCGCCTATGAAACCATTACCGACGAGTACAATGGGCTTCCCTGTCTGACCCCCATGAGCCAAATCGCCGGGAGAATGGCCGTCGCCCAGGGGGCCAAGTATCTGGAAACTACCTACGGCGGCCGGGGGATGCTGCTGGCGGGCGTGTCGGGGGTGGAAAAGGGCAAGGTGGTTATCCTGGGAGGCGGAACCGTAGGGACCGAGGCATGCAAGATAGCGGCGGGCCTGGGCGCGGAAGTTACCATCATGGACGTTAACCTGCGGCGCCTCGCCGTCCTGGACGACCTGTTCGGCAGCAGGGTTCAAACCCTGTACAGCACTCCGGAAAACATCAGAATTTCCATCGCGGAGGCGGACGTGGTAGTCGGGGCGGTTTTGATCCCCGGAAAGAAGGCGCCCTGCTTGATTACCAGGCCCGATCTTGCTCTGATGAAAAAAGGAAGCGTGCTGGTCGATGTGGCGGTGGATCAGGGGGGATGCTTTGAAACCACCCGCGCCACGACCCACGAAAACCCCGTTTTTATCGAAAACGGCATTGTGCATTACTGCGTAGCCAATATGCCCGGCGCGGTTGCCCGGACCTCGACTCTGGCCTTGACCAACGCGACCCTTGCGCCGGGTCTCAAAATAGCGAATCAGGGGCTTGAATCGGTTACCGCCAAAGACCGGCATCTGGCAAACGGCGTCAACACCTACAAAGGCCATTGTACCTTTGCCGGGGTTGCCGAAGCATTCGGTATTCCCTATGTTCCCGTGGCGGAACTTATTTAAGGAGTTGAATTATTATGGAAAATATTCTGGAAAAAAAGATAAACTGCGTAACCATCGCCGAAGAGATGGCCTATCCCCAGGCCCAGCAGCCGGAACTGGCAAAACAGCTCGATGAAATTGCCAAGGCAAACGGCGTCTCCGTGGTCGGTACGGGCATAAATCCGGGGCTCATCATGGATCTTTTGGTGATCATCATGACGGGCTGCTGCCAACAGGTGGATCATATCGTGTCCCGCCGGGTAAACAGCCTGTCCCCCTTCGGCCCGGCGGTCATGAGCGAGCAGGGCATCGGCATTACGCCGGAAGAATTTCGGGAAGGGGTCAACGCGGGACACCTTTCCGGGCATATCGGTTTCCACGAATCCATCACCATGATCGCCGACGCCCTGGGCTGGAAGGTCTCCAAAATCGAACAGAGTATGGAACCCATCGTTACCGAAGTGGACCGGAAGTCCCCCCACGGCTTCGCCAAAGCGGGGAACGCGGCGGGCTGCTCCATGAAGGGTTTCGGCTATGTTGGCGGGGAGCTGAAAATCGAGATGGACCATCCCCAACAGATAGAGCCTGAACAGGCGGGTGTCAAGACCGGCGACTACGTGATTATCAAGGGGAAACCGGACATCAACATGGTGAATTCCCCGGAAGTTTCCGGCGGCATCGGCACCATCGCCATGGCGGTCAACATGATCCCCCACATCATCAACGCCCGGCCCGGCCTCCACACCATGATCACACTGCCCGTACCCAGGGCCATCATGGGTGATATGCGGGACATGGTCTGCGAAGAAGCGAGGGTGATCTCATGATCGCCAAAGGGTCCTGGGTGTTGATACACCGGAATATTATGGAACCTTCCGAGCGGGCGCCCCAGGTTCCTGAGGACACCAAAAAGGTCCCCCTGGAGATGTGGGTCAAGGGAAACATCGAGGCCGACACGAAAATCGGGACGGAGGCGGAGGTGCTCACCCGCACGGGTAGGCGGGAGCGGGGAACCCTGCTGGAAGTTAACCCCACCTATACCCACGGGTTCGGCGATTTTGTACCGGAACTTTTGGAGATAAGCCGGCAGGTACGGGCCGTTGTTTTTGAGGGGGAAA
>JAITBG010000204.1 GCA_031283725.1 Treponema sp.
TCTGGGGGACGGCATTCGGGACATGCTGGATCCCAAGATGAAAAAATGAACCTCCCCGAGCTGAAGTTCCCCCGCGTAGCGGGTTCTTGAGGATCGGCCCCATTGCGAATGAGTTTCCGTAGAGCAAAGCTCCGGGGTATTAAACCAGACTTTCGAATAACGGAGAGAGCCAGGTGGACGAAAAGATACTTGAAGTAAAGGACCTAAAAACCTATTTTTTTCTTGCTTCCGGGGTAGCGAAGGCTGTGGATGGGGTGAGCTTTCATGTCGAACGGGGCAAGGCCGTCGGCATCGTGGGTGAATCGGGGTCGGGCAAAAGTATTACCGCCTCCAGCATCATCCGCCTCCTGCCCCTGGCGGCCCGGATTGAGGGAGGCGCCATTCTTTTTAAAGGCCGGGATATTACCCAGCTATCCCGGGCAGAACTGTTCGCCCTCCGGGGAAAAGAAATTGCCATGATCTTTCAGGACCCCATGACCTCCCTGGATCCGGTCTTCACCATCGGCTACCAGATTCGGGAACTGCTTGAGACCCATAGCCTCACATCCCGGAGCGAGTCCCGGGCAAAGGCTATTGAAGCCCTTTCCATTGTGGGAATCCCCGATGCGGAACGGCGGCTTAACGCCTATCCTCATGAGTTTTCCGGAGGTATGCGGCAGCGGGTGATGATCGCCATGGCCCTGATCTGTAACCCCTCCTTGATTATCGCCGATGAACCTACCTCGGCCCTGGATGTTACCGTTCAGGCCCAAGTGCTGTCACTGCTCCAGGATTTACAGAAAAAGATACACACCGCGATTCTCTTGATCACCCATAACCTGGGTTTGGTCTGGAAAATCTGCGATCAGGTGATGGTGATGTATGCGGGGAAAACTGTTGAATACGCTTCTACCCAACAACTTTACGAAAACCCCCGCCATCCCTATAGTTGGGGGCTTTTTATATCAATACCCAAACTCAGCGCCCCCCTGGATCAAAAACTCGCCATCATCCCTGGGACGCCCCCGGATTTACGGCTTACCGGAAAGGGCTGCAACTTCGCGGCCCGGTGCCCCTATGCGGAGGGCCGCTGCCGGGAGGCCGCGCCGATCCTCCGGGAGTTTGAGCCGGGCCATTGGGCGGCCTGTCATTTAGAGGGCGGTATACAGAACGGTGAAGTCCGGCGCCGCTTTGAGCCCTTTCCAAAGACTGAGGAGGGATGTTCATGAACAGGACGGAAATACTCCGGGCGGAAGGACTTTCTAAAACCTTTATGATAAAAAACACCCGGTTCTTTGAACGATCCCGGCCCCTGGCGGCCCTGCGGGGAATTTCTTTTTCCCTCTATGAAGGAGAAACCCTGGGGCTCATCGGCGAATCAGGATGCGGCAAGTCAACTCTGGGCAAGGTGATCATGGGCATCCATAGCGCCACCAACGGGGATCTGTGTTACCGGGGGGAATCAATCCTGGGAAAATCCCGTCGGGAGCGAAAGGCCCTCTACAAGGAGATTCAGATTATCTTCCAGGACCCCTATTCTTCCCTGGACCCCCGGCAGACCGCGGCAAGCATCATTGAGGAACCGATGATCATTCACGGCCTCGGCAGTAAAAGCGAGCGGAAAGCCCGGGTACGGGAACTCCTGGATATGGTGGGATTAAACAAATTCCACGCCGGCCGCTTTCCGCATGAATTTTCCGGCGGACAGCGGCAGCGGATCAACATTGCCCGGACCCTGGCCCTCAACCCCCGGGCCATCATCTGTGATGAACCGGTTTCGGCCCTGGATGTTTCGGTCCAGGCCCAGATTCTCAACCTTATCAAGGAACTTCAGGGACAATTCGGCCTCACCTATCTTTTTATTTCCCATGATCTGAGCGTAGTTAAATACATGAGCGACCGGATCGCCATCATGTACCTGGGGAAAATCATTGAGCTCGGTGCATCCGATGAAATCTACCGTAATCCCCTCCACCCTTACACCCAGGCTCTTTTTGACGCAATCCCCCCGGACAGCCCCTTTGAAAAAAAACCGGACCGCCCCCTGGAAGGAGAGGTTCCCAGTCCCTTCAATATACCCAGGGGCTGTCCCTTTTCAACCCGTTGTCCCCAGGCCGCTTCGGTCTGTACTGCGGAAGAACCGTCCCTTAGGGATACTGGCAGCGGCCATCTGCTGGCCTGTGTGCTGGGAAGCTGATTAATTTTTGAGGAGAGTCAGATTATGGAGAAATCTTCTATAAGAACAGCAGGGTGATAATCAACGGTTTTGTCTATGATGTTTTTACCGGGATTCAGGAACGCCGGGACCTGCGTATTGAGGGGAGGCTTATCAGCTCCATCGTGCCCCATATCAAGAGCAAACCGGGGGAAGAGGTCATTGACGCCGGGGAGAATACCATCTTTCCCGGTTTTATCGACGGGCACAGTCATATCGGCGTGTTATTCCAGTTTCCCGACAGCAACGACTGTAATGAATGTTCCAACCCTTCAACCCAGAGTATGCGGGTGGTGGACGCCTTCCACTATGACGATCCCTGCCTGCTGGAAAACGCCCGGGCCGGTGTAACCACCGCCCTCATCACCCCCGGAAGCGGAAACGCCGTATGCGGCCAGGCGGCGATTATTAAAACCTACGCCCCCGGCCCCCTTAAAACGCCTGCCCATGAGCCGCATGGGAACCGCGGGGGTTATCTCCGCTTTTTTTGAACGGGCCTTCCGCTACCGGGAAAAACGCTCCGCCGGAGGAGAATACAACTTTGATTATGAAATGGCCCTGCCGGTGCTGGAAAAAAAGGTGCCCCTCAAAATCTACGCCCACCGGGCGGATGACATTCTTACCGCCATCAGAATCGCCAAAAAATATCAGCTTCCCTTTACCCTGGACCACTGCACCGAGGGGTATCTGATTATCGACGAGTTGGCGGAAGCGGGGGCGCCTGTCTTTGTGGGACCCCTCTTTATGTTTAAGACCAAGGCGGAACTGCGGAACGCCGATCCTTATGCGGCAATAACCTATGAAAAACGGGGGCTCCTGGTTTCCATCTCCTCGGATCATAATATTACCGACAGCCGCTTTTTACCTATCACCGCAGGAGAACTGGTTAAGGCGGGACTTCCCCATGCCGCGGCAATTCAGATGCTGACGATTAATCCCGCCAAAGCCATAGGCATGGAGGAAAAGATAGGCAGCCTCACCGAAGGGAAGGAGGCGGATCTTTTTATCGCTGGCGGCGACCCCCTAGAAATCAGAACCCCTGTTATCATGACCATGATACGCGGAGAAATCGTACCAGGGTCTTCGGATCTGACAGACTTAAAAGGAGGAAGCGATGCTCATTAAAAACGCCCTCATTTATACTATGGAACCGGAGGCGGGGAAAACGGATCTCCGGCGGGGAGACATCCTCATTGGGGGCGGCAAAATTATCCGGGTGACCCCCGCCGGGCCGGAAAACGGTTCGAGCGGTGGCGGGGAGGACCCGGGGGAAATTTTCGACGCGTTTCCGTATACAGTCATACCGGGTCTTATCGACGCTTCAAGCAAACTGGGCCTCCGGACATCGGGGATGCGCTGGGAAAGGAACGAAGTCAACGAGGAGAGCGAAAACAATATCGCCGGTCTTTCAACCCTTGACGGGCTGCATCCCCTGGACGAAACCTTTCGGGAAGCGGCCCGGGGGGGTATCACAACGGCGGTGATCGGTTCCGACGAGCGGAGCGTCATCGGAGCCCAAAGCGCCGCCATTAAGGTAAAACAAAAAGCGGTGGACTCCATAACCCTGGACCCCTTTACCGATCTTAACGTTACCCTGGGGAACTATGTAAAACGCTTAAATGACCGGGGGGAATTTCCCCGTTCCCGAATGGGTATCGCGGCTATTGTGCGCCGGGCCGTCAGAGACGCCGAAGAATACGGAAACAAAAAGGCCCAGGATAAAATTGATGAAAAAAGTTACGACCCCCAATCGGAAGCCATGCTGCAGGTTTTGGACCGGCGGATTCCCTTAAAAATAACCGCTTACCGGGGAGAGGACATCCTCACCGCCATCAGAATCAAAGACGAATTTACCGTAGACATTATCCTCAACCAGTGCCTGGAGGGCTATAAAGTACTGGATGAAATCGCCGGACGGAATATTCCGGTCATCGTTGGCCAATACCTCACCCCCATCGATGATGATGAAGCCCTCGGA
>JAITBG010000209.1 GCA_031283725.1 Treponema sp.
CTATCAGACAGGCATCCCGCAGGGAGGAGTATTTTACACCTCGACGTTTAGTCAACCTACACCAGCCGTTTTATCGTATCGCGGCGGCCATAACTGATTCGCTGGTTATTTCGCCTTTATTAAATTCACCGGTTATTTTTCCATTGCTTATTACAATACACCGGTCACTCATGGAAATTAATTCAGGCATATCGGAAGAGACCATTACTATGGACATACCGTCAAGGGCTAATTCACCCAAAAGTTTATATATTTCCGCCTTTGACCCAACATCGATCCCCTTGGTCGGTTCGTCCACAAACAGGATTTTGAGGTTTTTGAGAAGCCACTTTGCGAGAATAACTTTCTGCTGGTTTCCACCGGAAAGATTAATGACCTTTGTCCATATTCCCGGCGCTTTTATCCGAAATCGGGTAAAAGCCTTTTCCGCCATAGCCTGTTCTTTTTTCTCATCGACAAAAAATTTCCCCGGCAGGTCTTTCAAATTGGCAACAAGCATATTATCTCTAATGGACAGCATCCATATTATTCCGTTCCGCTTACGCTCCTCAGTTACAAAACCAATGCCAATATCTATGGCATCCCGTGGTTTGTTGATACTTACTTTTTTGCCGCCAAAAAACACATCTTTCTTAACTCCCCGGACAATCTGACCAAAGAGGGCGCCTAAAATCTCGCTTCTTCCCGAACCAACTAGACCGCCGATTCCAAGAATCTCTCCTTTTTTCAGGTTAAAGGCTATGTCGCTTATGATGTTTTTACCCTTAATAGCGGGATGCTGTATAGACAGATGTTCTACCCGTAACACTTCATCCCCAATTACCGCCGTAGTTTTTGGATACAAATTCTCTACCTTCCGGCCAACCATATCTTCAATTAGTTTATCTTGACTAATATTTCCAATATCATTACATGAAATAGTTTCACCGTCACGCAAGACCAGAACCCGGTTACATATACGGTATACTTCCTCAAGTTTATGTGAAATATAAATACAAGAAACGCCCTTTTGCCGCAGTTCTTCCAGTATCGACATCAGGAGATCGACTTCCCAGTCGGTCAACGCCGAGGTGGGTTCATCAAGCACCAATATTTGGGGGTTTTTTATATAGGCCCTCATGAGCGACACCATCTGCATCTGCCCGCTGTTTAAGCTCCTGGTTTTTGATTTTGGACTGGCATCAATTTGAATATACTTCAAAATTTTCTGAGTTTCTTCGTAAAGGGTTTTGTAATCTACGAACACACCTTTCCCCGGCAAATTGCCTATATTCAGGTTTTCGGCGATGTCGAGGTCAAGAATCATGTTTATTTCCTGATATACCATCTCAATCCCCAACTGTTCGGCAACCCGGACAGAAGTTATTTGGACAGGCTCTCCGTCAAAGATGATTTCCCCATCATACTCTCCATATACATAGCTTCCGCTTAGTATTTTCATCAATGTTGATTTTCCGGCGCCGTTTTCACCGCAGATCCCTAAGATTTCGCCCTTCTTTAACTGTATATTAACATTGCGAAGGGCGGGGACTCCCGAAAATTTTTTTATCACATTGCGCATTTCAAGTAAATATTCAGCCATAGTAAACCTTTCTGCGTTACAGACCGGCTTGATTGATTTTTTGCCGGTACTTGTCGATAGCAATGGAAATTAACAGGATCAACCCATATATGAGGTTTTGCCAGAAACTGGGAATACGCATCAGTATTAAACCGTTGCTGATTACCACCAACAGGATACAGCCGATAGCCGACCCAACTACCGTACCAACGCCTCCGAAAAGGCTGGTACCCCCAATGATAACCGCCGCCATAATAGTCAATTCCGTGCCGCTTCCGGCGTTTGCCTGAGCGATGGCAAACCGCGATGTCATAAGTATCCCCGCAAGGGCTGCAAAAACGGACACCATAACATGTATGGTTATTTGGACCCGTTTTACGCAAATTCCCGCCAAATACGCAGTTTCCACATTTCCCCCAACGGCAAAAACAGATCGTCCGAATTTGGTTTTTGTTAATACAACATAAAAGACTACCCCCAGCGCAACCGCAAACAGAATAGTATAATGAACCATGCCAAATAACCGGGCCTGCCCCAGGACCTTAAATGAATCGGGAAAACCGGAAATGGGCATACCCTGGGTAGTAATGGAGATGATTCCATTAAAAACATACTGCAATCCGAGCGTTACGATAAAAGCTGGTAAAGCCCCATATACAATGATAAAAGCCTTGATAAACCCCGCGGCGGCACCAGCCCCCAGAGCGATAAGGATTGCTACGGAAGCCGGCAATCCGGCCTTGAGCGCAAATGCCACTACAACGCCCCCCAAACTGGTTACAGCGCCGATAGATAAATCCATATCGGCGGCAACCAGCAAAAATGTCAATGGGGCCGCAACAATAAAGGTAAAACTCATAGTCCTCAAAATATCAATAACATTACCAAGAGAGAAGAAATTTTTATTTATTGATCCTACCACAATCGCCATGATGATAAGCGGCAATAAGGTTCCAATCTCGTTCTTGCTTAAAAACAACTTAACAATGTTTTTGCCTTTCATTGAGCCTTCTTTTATCAAAAAATTAAAGACGCTTACGCTTAGTTTTGATTGACTAAACCCCGTTCCTTTAGAAGAGCCAAATGCGCGTCCACCTTATCGGCCGTTATCGTAATTGTTCCCGAATCATTATCAAAAGGCAATTTTTTACCTTCAAGTACCTGTTGAGCCATCATTACCCCCTGATACCCCATGGTATAAAAATCTTGGGCTATGGTACACCTCATAACTCCACGTTTTACAAAACCCAGCATTTCGGTGGAATCGTCAATCCCAATGCCGGCGATTTCATCTTTGTAGTTTTCGCTGTCGATAAAATTGGCAACCCCGGACGCACCGTATCCATCAGCACAAACGATGACGTTTAGATCAGGGTAGGATTTTTTCAAAGCCGCGCATTTATCCGCCGCGATTTGCGCGTTGGAGTCGCACTGATCCTGAACAAACACTGCGTTCGGGTACTTCTCTAAAATAACTTCTTTCATCGCAGCGTATTGCTGATTCTGTGTGGGAACCGTTAATAGGGTCTGTATATACGCCAGGGTGATATTATCGCCTGAAAAATTATCCAGTACCGCTTGGGCTTGGGCTTTCCCCATCCCCACGGGGTCTGTTCCTATCCAGGAATCCTGTAATTGAGGAGTCGTATAGGTATTGCAGGTTATAATGGCTATTTTTTTCTCCCTTGCCCGGGTAAATACGTCCACCACCTGCTCCGCGTCCAAAATAACCCCTAAAATGGCATCAGCGTTGTTAGTCACTGCCGTTTCCAGCAAATTAACTACATCCGCGGTATTATTCGCCTGCATAGGAGAAACATACTGCCCCTCCCAGTCCAATTTCTTCAGGGCATCCTCAAAGCCCTTCTGAGCCGATCCCCAGGCAACACCACCGGTCACTATACTGACAAACATCACTCTCTTCTTTGCCGGATTTGCGCCGAATGGGGCTGCCTCCTTCTTGCTGCAACCGGACATAAGAACCGCCGCCAGGGTAATACAGGCCAATACCGCTGTCAAAGACTTCTTTTTCATGATAGAACTCTCCTTAAAATACAAATAATTTTTACGTTCACGTGAACATTATGTAATACTATCACGACCTATCAATAAATGCAAGAAAAATTTACGAAAATAGTGAAAATTTGGACGTACGTACAACCCATCGGAGGGTCATTGGTATCCTGGCTGCAAGTTTATATTTGACCTTAATTTGATGTGAATATCCGTATATATCTTACTGCTAGAAGGCCGTTTATTGTCTATCAGGTAATCAAACAGTACCTCAAGGGATAAACATCCTTGCCGTACCGGCTGTTGGCAGATTGTCGCCAAAATTGTCCCATCCAGAACAAGTTCCTTTGTGGTAGGTGATTCATCAAAACTGATTGCCTTTATATACCGGTCAGGGAACGCTTTTAAAGCCTTTCCCGCCCCATATATGCCGCCCGCAACAAGAAAAAGGGCGTTAATTTTTGGATGATCTTCTAGAAGCCGTTTTGTTACCGAAAAAGATTCGACCTCGTCATCCTGATTTTCTACGATAGAAACAACTCTCATACCCTCATGATCATGGATATACTCCTCAAAACCGGTAATCCTCTCTACATGGGATTGAGCCTTTCGGAAACCTGTTACAATCCCGATATTGCACACCCCGTTAGTAAACAGGTCCAGGAGATTGGCTGCGATCTTCCCGCAGGTAAAAAAATCGTTCCCTATGTAACAAAAAGGTTCAAATCCTGCCGAATTAGTGTTGGTTGTAACGACGGAGATACCTTTTTGAGTCAAATTCCGCAATTTTTCGGTTACAATAGCCTCGTTTACCGGCTGAATCATCAAGGCGTTTATACCCATCGCAAGGAACCTGTCTATGCACACACATTGAGCCTTCCCATTGACGCTAACCCGCTCAACCAAAACTTCAATGCCGAAGGAAGCGTATTCTTCAGCCTTCAGCATGATGCCCCTATATAGGTCGTCATAAAACGGATTACGAGCATCAATGATGATGCATCCTATTTTTATCTTTTTTTGCTGGCTAACAAGGGCTTTTCCCGCCCGATTTGGCTTATAATTGAGTAATTGGGCTATCTCTAGTATCTTTTGCCTGGTGGTCACATTTACGTTTCCCCTGTTATTGAGCGCTCTGTCAACGGTCCCGCGGGAAACACCGGCCATTTCCGCCAGTTTTTTGCTTGTTATCATCAAGAACTCTCCTGCCAAAGATTTTCCATTATTTTGTTGACTTTTTCAATATCCCATGGTACAACAGAGTTACCGTACACGTGCACAAAGGAGATCAGGCTATGGAAATACGTAATATTATACAGGATGCGATTTGTTCCATCCCCGATATAGAGGGGCCTATTCCGGTTACGGAGGCTTCTCATCCTTTTTGCGCTATGCAATACAGCCGGGCCCCAATGAATAGCGCGGATTACAACTATGAGGAGGCGGAATTTTTTCTCTCCGGAAAAGCCAATAGTTATGGCGCGGACAGCAATGATTTCCCGTATATAAAGAAAACGGGTATCCCTTATAAAAATCGGATACTGATCAGACGACCGCGGGATGCGAGCGCCTTTTCCGGCAGGGTGTATGTGGATATTCTCAATGCTACGCAGGGTTATGACATTGAAGACCTCTGGCACAGAAACTACTACTGGTGTATGGAAAACGGACACGGCTATGTTGGCATAACCAGTAAACCTGTCTGTGTCATGAGCTTAAAAAACTATGACTATGAACGATATCAAAGCCTGGACTGGTCTAATGGTGAAAAAACACCCCTGCCTACGGTACTGAGATACGCGTCTATTTCGGGAACCGAGGAGGGGCTTTTTTGGGATATGCTTGGACAATTGGGTTCCTTATTACGATCAAAAAACAGCATATTTCCGGAATATCCGGTAGAATATATTTATTTAACCGGTCAGAGTCAAAGCGGCGCGTATCTGAATACCTATATTCATTATTTCGATTCCTTCCTTACAGATCTCCGGAGGAATAAACCCTTTGACGGGTACATGAATATTGTGGGCGCTCAATTACGGCGAAAAATATGCCAGGATGATCCTATTGAACCGTTACGTTTTTATAGCGGCGTAATTCGCCCTACAGCGACTCCCTTTATTTCTATAACCAGCGAGGGAGATGTTTTATTGTTCAAAAAATATTTTCAGGCTGATATTCTGAAAAATCCTATCGTCAATAATGATATGGCAGGTAATAAACGCCGGCATTATGATATAGCGGGCACCCCGCACACGGACATACGTTGTCCCCAGCTTTCCTCTTTAGAAGAACTGAAAAAAACGCAACGTTTTATATCAACTTACAGTTATCAGGAAATTGGCGATTTAAATGATATTCCTACGGAATTTTATATCGTCGGTTTATTGGAAAAACTGCACCTGTGGGCTGCTCAGGGAATCGCCCCTCAAGAAGTGGAACCGTTTAAATGTTCCCAGGACGGGTCAAAATTGCTGAGAGATGAGTACGGTAATGTTCTGGGTGGTCTGCGGTCCCCATTTCTTGACGTTCCCATTGCGAGTTATATGGGCAGTAATCCGGCAGACCCAGAAGGGATTAGCGGAAAGATTACGTATTTTTCCTGGGAAAAAATGGAACAGTTATATAGTTCCTTTGACACCTATCTCGAAAAATTTACCGGATATACACAAAAGCAAATAGCCGACGGCTGGATAACAGAAAAGGACGGTACTAAAATGCTTCAATGGGCTCGCGATGCCAGACATAAACTAATCTGAAACGCCGGGACGAATTGAGTGCTTGTCTTGCGGAGACTTCCCCAGATTTGCGAGGTGTGGCCGTAATTCTGCGGTTATTGTACCTCCGATGCTTGCTCAAACGGAGGGAATCGAACCGCCGGCCTAAGGCAAGGAGGGCGCGGACCGGAGGTCCGATATATGCACATAAGCGCTAGGGATGACCCTCCATTTGCCCGCCTTTACATTAGGAAATGGAGAGACAGGCATCCAGGCGAATGAGTTTGCCGTCAAGTATAGAAATCCTGAGGGAAGAAAGTTCCGCTGAAAAATTTTCCAGAAGCAGGAGATCGCCCTTTTGTAAATTGAAAGATTTTTCCGCCATATTTATTACCGCCATACCCGCAGCGCAGAAAAAACCCAGCCATTCATGGGATACGCGGTTCGGATGGTTCAGAGGAATATCCATGTCGTGCTCAATAAGCTCCATCCTGCCCTCCGCGCCCCGGCCGAGCATCAGGTTAAAATCAGTAACCTTGCCCTGGCTTACCGTTTTCCAGGCTCCGTCAAAGACATCAACCGGATCGTAGGGGTTCATTATTAGACTATGATGCCCCTCATGGGAGATCTTCGCGGTTCCTTCTAAGATGATGAGATAGCGGGTAATGCCGGGCAGATCCGTATAGCGGCTGGGGGTATCATCATGGGATGCGGCGGAACTGAGGCGTACAAGAAAATTTTTTTCCCCATAGGACGCGGCGGGAGGATAGATATAATACTCCCGGCTCGTACCCCCCGCCCAAGAAGACAGGGGGACTGAAGTCTCACTGATCATCGAAACATTCATGGCATTTTTTCGTCCGCCAGGCGGCCCAATTCGGCGTTAAGCCTCTCCCCTTTCGCCAGCAGCTCCGCAATCAGAGCGCGTTTATTCCGGTTAAATTCAGAATCCTTAATGGACCCCAGGTTGATGCGCACATTATAAACCGCTCCCCAAAGCGCAGCGTAGGCAAAACGGCCCGCGACCGCGGCGTCGCTGGCGGCGTTGCTGTTACCGATCCGCAGTAACTCTACCGCGGCGGTTAATGTTTGCACACAGGAATCAGCCACAAGCAGTGGCAGTTCCGCGGCCTTTTTCATACTTGTCTGAATGGCGTCCCGGCGGATTGCTTTTTCCTCCTCCCCTTCCTTGGGGAGCTTAAAAGCGGCCATCACTTCGTTGAAAGCCCCGGTGTCCTCGTCAATAAACCGTTCCATATCCTTCAGGATAGTCTCCAGCTCAGAGCGCAGTTCCTGTATCCGCCCTTCAACTTTCGTATACTGGCTGTTGCCCGAGGTCAGGTTGGCAACCATGATTCCCAACCCGGCGGAAAGCGCCCCCGCAAGAGCGGAGGCGCTGCCCCCTCCGGGGGCCGGAGAGTCGGATTTCAGTTCACGGATAAATTCATGTACCGTCAAATCCACAAGCATAAAACCCCCTAGAGCAGATGATTTTCAAGAACTTGCTTTTTGTAATCGAAGTTTTCTATTTGCAGATAGTACTCCGCGCAGTCCGCCAGGGCTTTTACCGGAGTCAGGCCGATAATCTCACTACCGATTATGGTAACTCCCCAGCGCTTCGCCTCAGCGCGTATGGCTTCGAATACCCGGTAAATAGGGGTCCCCTCAAAGTTTACCATGTTTATGGAAACCTGGGCGATATTCCGTTCCTCCAGCATAACGCCGATGGCCTTGCAGTATTGGTAACCGCCGCTTGATCCCCTGATGGTTTTCGCGATGGCGTTGGCAATCTTGATATCCGATGTGCTGAGGTTTACGTTGTACGCGATAAGCGGCGGCCGCGCGCCGATAGCCATGATTCCCGCGGTGGGGTGTATTTTCCGCTCCCCGTAATCGGGGGCCCACTCTTCCTTCAACAATTTTTCCGGCATCCCCTCAAACTGGCCCTTGCGGACCGCCGCGAGATTTTGCCGGTCGGGACGTGATGCGGAGCTTTCATAGAGGAAGCTGGGGATTTTCAATTCCTTCCAGATCCGTTCGGCAACCCGCTTGGACAATTCAACACACTCCGCCACGGTTACTTCCTTTACCGGCACGAAGGGGAATACGTCGCTCGCGCCCATTCGGGGGTGTTCGCCGCTATGTTCCCGCATATCAATTTTTTCACCGGCCAGTTTACAAAGCCTGAACGCCGCTTCCTCAATACCGCCGGGATCGCCCACCATGGTAAAAACACTGCGGTTATGACTGGTATCGGAGGAATAATCCAGCAGCATCACCGATGGGACACCGCGGGCTTCCTTCACCAGCAGGTCTATTACGTCCTGCCTGCGTCCTTCACTAAAATTCGGTATAAATTCTACAATCTTCGCCATTTCTATACTCCTGTAATATTAATATCAATCGTTTTTTCCGCTCATTATCCGCCAAAAATACCTAAGAACAAACTTATACATGGCAGTGCCACCAAATCGATCAGTACCGCCCCGCAAAGAGGCACGATGGTGAATGCCTTATTACTCCTCAGTCCATAATGTTCACAAACAGCGCCCATGTTGGCCACCGCGTTTGGGGTAGCTCCCAAGCCATGACCCAGCATACCCGCACACATTACCGCGGCATCATAATCCCGGCCTAACAGGCGGAAAAGTACAAAATAGGTAAGAACGATAAGCAGGGCTACCTGCAGGAACAGAATGATCAAAAGAGGGACAGCAAGGCTGGCCAGATCCCAGATACGCAGACTCATCATCGCGAAACTTAAAAACATACCAATGGAGACTTCTGAAATAAGATTGATAATTTTTGTGTTTAATTTGATGAACTGGAATTTATCATTAACATTACGCAAAAGTATTGCGCCAAACATGGCGCCAACGTAACCGGGGATAAAAAAGTTTGGTATTTTAAGCGCCCTTATCCAGTCAGAAGCGGCTACGCCAAGCAACATCAAGAGGCCGATGATCAACATTGAAAAAAGAAACCCCTTGGAAGTAACTTTCTCTTCCGTTTCTTGCTGGGTTATTTTATCCATATAACTTGACAGTCCATCCACTTTTGATACCTTGATTTCCAGCTTGTTTTTTGTAATCAAGCGCCGCGCAATCGGGCCGCCGGTCAGATTGCCGGCGATGAGTCCAAAGGTCGCCGAAGCAATAGCCACCGCAGCGGCTCCGTAGGCGCCCATTGCTTCCGCCTCCGGGCCGAAGGTCGCCGCCGCTCCATGCCCGCCTTCCAGGGAAACCGCCCCGGCCATGACGCCCATCAAGGGATGTAAACCAAGTATGGATGCCAGGCCGACTCCAAATCCATTCTGTAATATCGCCAATACCCAGCATGCTACCAAATAGATAATCAATGCTTTGCCGCCCGCCTTAAGCAACGCGAAGCTGCCCCCAAGCCCTACGGTTGTGAAGAACGCCAGCATAAAAGGCGTCTGAAGCGTTGTATCAAGTTTGAAGGAAGCCGCCCCGGTAATATGAAACACCAAGGCCAGCAGGGCAAAGGCAAACCCGCCGATGACCGGGGCAGGAAAGCAATATTTTTCGAAAAAATTTACCTTCCGCCTGATAAAGTAGCCAAACATCAGCAGAGCGACCGCAAAGACAGAACTACTGATGAGATCCAGGGTGATGGTTAACAGACCATCAATCATCTCAAATTTCATAAAACCCTCCAACAAAATGCCCTAACTTAAAAACCGCATACGCAGTCTATAGTTCCAGATCCAGATCCAAAAAAGGCGCGTGCTGCTGTGCGCCGTAGACATCTTTTTCCCCGGGGTCTCCGGAACAGATGGGCCGTTTGATGGTTACCTTTATTGCCTTTGCGGGATCAAACTCGATGATGTTGATAATATCCTCCGGGGATATTTTGTAAAGGCCGCAGACTACTTTTTCGTTAATAGCCTTGGCGGCGCAAACTTTTTTGTACCAGTCGAAGTTTGAAAACATAAGATCCATGGTCAGCTCATAGGGCCCAGAATTCTTGCTTCTGATGATATCGGTTATTTCTGTTAGTTTCACTTTCATATTATTCTGCTCCTCTTATATGGTCAAGTATTCAATGGGGAAAAGGGCCGCCGGGTCGGAACTTTGGAGCAGGTGATACATGCTGAACACATAGACCTCTCCGGCATGGAAATCGCTGGGGGAATAGGGAAAAGCCAGGTTCCCCGCGGTGGATCTTCTCCCTTCGTAACCATAATGAAGCATAGTAGACCGGGCAAAGGCGCAGATGGTGTCCGCCTGCCGCTGGGTTTCCGCAATGGCCTCAATGATAATCCCCAGTTCATGTACCTTCGAGATGTCCGGCGTCGGCTCCAGATTTCCCATGACCCCGTCCCGGCCATAGATGTTAAACCGAAGCTGGTACTTTCCCAGCTTACCGGAAAAATTATCCGCCACCCGTTCCTCCACTCCCTGTATGATAGCGTCAATTTTGGAAATCATAATCGGGTCCCGGGCGCCGGCGATAGAAACAGTGCGGAAGCCTATGGGTTTTGCCCCCTCCAATTTTACTGTTTTTACCGTATCCGCTACGAAGCGGGTGCCCGACACCCGTACTATGGAGTCCGTCTCCTGGTCAAAGCGGCATTCACGGAGATCCAGATAACCGCCGGGACCGGGGAGTATATAGGGGTTGGTTTTTTCGTACAGCGTATGGGCGGCCACAGAAAGGGTGGTACATTTACGAATAGGATTGAGAGGCTCCACCCGGAAATAATCTTCCCCGATATAACCGAACATGCAGTCCGAACCGCTTCCGGGGGTGGCGCAGATGGAAGCACATTCCAATATCTTCCCCAAATGAATGGAGAGCGCCCGGTCGTAGCCCCGCAAAATAGGCAGGGCGGCAAAACAGACGGGGTCGTAGGTCCTCCCCGCGAGAATCACACCGGGTTTCCGCTCCAAGGCCGCAAAGAAAGGCTCAAGTCCCATCTGAGCCACAACGCGGGTAGTGGCGTCGATCTCCGCCTCGGTGAGGGCCGGAGCAGGAACCAGCGGCTGTACCCTCCCCGCTTTGAACTCTTCTTTTATAAACCCCTTGTCCAGTTCAGCGTGGATCACTGCCATGGTGAAATGAAGTTTCTGCTCCCGGGCGATCTCTTCGATTATTTCCCGGCACCATGCCAGGTGGGGTTCCCCGCCGGAACCTCCGGCGGTACCAATCACCACAGGAATACTGTTGGTTATCCCCGCCTTGATCATAATCTCCAGATCTCGCTTTACCGCGCCGCGGTCGGTAAAAGAAATACCCGCCCCGAGGTAGTAGGGCCCGGGATCGGTGGACCCTGCGTCTACCGCGATAAGATGGGGTTTACGCGCCATTCCCGCTTCAAATGACGCTAACGGAAAGCCATAGCCCAGGATAGCCGTAGCCGATAAAACCCGGAATTCTTCTTGATACGACATTAATTACTCCTTTAGCAACGCTATGATGCGCTGCATCTCGTTGTGAACTATCATATATCCCTCATCAACCCCCATGCCGGGTTTGGCGAGGATCTGGTCTGGCCGGGTCGCCATGGCCAGATGGACGCAGACCTGGGCGGAACGGTCGGTTTCGTTGCAGGTACCGCCCTGGTACGCCCCTATACCCCGCTCCTTACAGTAGAGTACGGATTCCACAATATTACCTATCCCGCCAAGATCAGGGGTTTTGATCTGCACCATGTGACCCGCCCTGTGATCCGCAAAGTAACGTATATCTTCCAGGGTATTGCACCATTCATCCGCTACAATCTCCACCGGAATATTCCGCTCATCCACAGCTTTTGTAAGCGCCGCCAGGGCCGACATTTGCTTTTCCCGTTCTTCCATGTCCATGGGTCCTTCGATACGCAAACGGAATGGTCTGGCCGCCTCGCTCAGGCTTGCAAGGTAATCACCCATTTTTTGATAGTTATCATTTCCAAAGGCCTGCCCTATGGTACCGTATACATCCAGGTGCAGCACCGGCGCATAGCTGCCGTCCGGAACAAGCCGCTGAATCCTGTCCCGCAGCCATTTAACGTATTCGAGAAGCAGTTCCCCCCGCTCTCCCAGTTTCGTTTTAACATTGTTGATGAGCCCGTGGGGTAATACCTGGGCACCTTTAATGATCATCTTATCCACATTGTCATACCGGGCATCCCCGCTCTGGGTAAAAATAGGGATAGGTTCGGGGCGGACCGTTAGACCGTATTCCCCGGCCACCATCTGGCACATGAGTTTGCGGTTTGACTTTGCCGCTGCGTCCAGTATGGCCTGGGATACCCCGTACCGTATGGCCGTATGAAAACTCCGGTTGTCCGCTTTCATCTCTTCCAATTCTCTGGCAAAAGAGGTGAACTCTCCTATATCTTTCCCAACGAGCCAGGGGAAAATTTGTTTTTCTATAACCGGTATAAAATCTTTCGCCAGAAAGAGGGGGTCCCTCCCGCCGGCGCCGGAGTACTGCACCGCCGCGCAATCTCCAAAGGCAATCTGCCCGTCCTCCAGGACAAGCATTACCGAAATGGCCTCTCCGGCCTGGCGTACCGCGCTGAAACCCGCCGTCACCGGCGTCCCGGCGTAACTTGCCCCGTCTGCCTTCGCTCCCTGTTTAATAGCCCGCTGATCATCAAAAAAGAACCCCGTCTTTCCAGGCGCGCAAATCGCCTTTACAATCTTCATACTCTATACTCCTTCTTAATTTGGCCGCCCCACAAGTCTTCCCTTGCTAATGGCATAGACATCATCGATCACCATCTGAAAAGAAATGTCCCGCTTTTCAAATTTGGCCCTGGCGGCTATTTTATTCCGGTGGAATTCCAGAAGCTCGCTGGTCAGCGGCAGGGCGCCGGGATCGAAAAGGCGTATGGCCCCTTCATTGTCCCTGGCGGGCAGCACTTTTCCTGCGTTATACCGGCTCGGCGCAAAGGGTATATCCAGGATCCCCGCCTGAAACGCCCGGACGGCGCCTTTGGCGATATCCCCTCCGCCCAACTCGAAGACCTTATCTACAATGCAGCGGGTTTCGCTGGATATGATCACCTTCTCGTCCATCAGGGAATTGGTGTCCACCGTCTGTTCCCCCAGCATGGTAATAATTTGTTTGGTACAGCGCAACCCCTGGGCATTAGCTTCCATGGTGGGGACCCCTATGGCCTCGTGGGGAGTTTTTACAATAACCTTGGTTGCGTGGGCAAGGGCGGCAACAGTGCTGCCCCAGGATATGACCGCAAAGGCCTTGGCTTCATCCTGAGGAAAGCCCCCCATCCATTGATGGAGCACCGTAGTAACCGTAACGTCCCCGTGACCTCTGACCCGCAAGTATTCGTCCGTGAGGGTCTGAAGGGTCTGGAGGGCTGCCACATCCTGTAAAAGATTGCCGCATTGGCCATACCCTACGGTAATGTTTCTAACCCCCTGTTCCGCCGCGAGGAGGCTTTCGATAACCGCCACCGCATGGGAAATACAAGGGGGTACCAGGGTACCCGTAAGGGGCCCGAAGGGTTCCCGGTTAACGGATATCCCCGCTTCTTCGTAAATACCCGTAAGCCGGTCTACGTATTGCCAGTCACGGATGGTCTTTTCCAGATCCGCATTTTTGGCGTAGGGAATATTATAAGAAATACCCCCGCCCTCGTAACTGGTAAAGCCCCCGGCATAGGCAATCTCCGTAAGGAGCCGGGCGTCGGGAGTGCCATGGCGCACCTGAACCGGGGTGTCCAGGGCATCTATGATCTGACGGCACCCGCTCACCCCGTGATTCACCGCGGGGAAACCGTTAAGCATGGACTTGTTCTGTTTAATCGATTCCTGGATTCCCTCCTCGGCTTTTTGAAACCGGTTTTGCCGGGTATAACTGTCTATAGTGGTGGGAAGCAAATCCGCCTCACCCTTGTCCTGGAGATAGGTAAGCAGTTTGATGTGTTCCGGAATAAGGGCTACACCGGCCCGAGGCTGGATCAGGGTAGTGCCCGCCTCCTTGGCCTTAATGAGCTTCTTTGAAAAGATCTTATGTTCCGGCAGTTTTTGATGATAGGCAAAACTTTCTTCCCAATCCACATCTTTGCCGGTGGGCCATTGTTGGAGCACTTCCCCCCGTATCCGGCGGAAGTCATCATCGCTGATTTTCTTGTTTTCTATTTCCATGTGCTTGAATCTCCTTTCTCATGATTGAGAGCGCCATGTCGGGCCAGGTCTCCGCAAGGAGTCCCATGGCCGCGAGTATATACGATTTATCGATGTAAATTTCCGCATCCCTGGGACGCAGGGATGCGGGATTTTCGCTGTTGAAAAGCGCCGTGGCGGCTAAATAATCGGCCCGGGCATTGTGAATAATAGCCCCGCCGGTAAGGATGAGCCGCTTAACTCCGGTAAGATCCTTGCCTGTTTGGACAAAGACACGGCCTACAGGAGTGTAGGCTTCCTCAACGGTTCCCGCATGACGGGTAACCGCGATCTCTATTGCCGCCGATGCCAGGGCAAAGTCCAGAGCGGCGTCTTCCTCTAATACAGGCAGAGCTTCCGGGTGGGCTCCCAGGTATTCAACCCCCGACTTCACTTTTTCCGCGGAAAGGCCGGAGAGAAAAGCTAATTTTTCAGCGCCCGCCGCATCCAGCACTCCGGCGGAACTGTAACGCATCCCTATGTCCCCTTCCACGGTACGTTTGGATTCCGGTTCCGGGAGGCCCTTCATAACCACCTCCACGCTCCTTTGGGGAAGGCCCTTGGCCACCGAATATACATCCGTGGTGGCTCCTCCAAGATCTACCGCCACCAATTCCCCCAGGCCCGTCTCTTTATTAGTCCCCATGGATAAAAGCTCCAAGGCCGCTTTTACCGCAGAGGGGGTGGGCATCAATATACCGGAAATCAGCTCTTGTTCCAGGCTCAGTCCCTTGGCCTGGATGATACGCCGCAAAAAAAGACGGCGTATCTCTTCCTGAACCGGTTCTATATTAAGTTTGTTCAATGCGGGCATTACATTGGGGCAGCAAAGAAGCTCCCTGTCCACTGCGCCCGCGGCGAGGATCTTCTTACATTCCGCCGAGGCCCCCCGGTTTCCCGCTATAATGATGGGAAAGGGTTCCGTATCCGACATAGCCGCCAGCATCCTGGCGTTGTGTAGTATACAGTCCCTGTTGCCTCCGTCTACCCCGCCGGTTAATAGAAAAATATCGGGCTTCAAAGTCTGGATTTCGCAAATATCATCTTCCGTCAATTCGTAGGAAAATACCCGGACAATCTTTGCCCCGGCTCCCAGGGAAGCCAGCCGCGCAGCCTCTGCGGTGAGCGCCGGTACCAGGCCGCTGGTGATCATTCTTAAACCCCCGGCGGCGCTGCTACAGGCAAGGCGTTTTACGATATGCAACGGACCGGTCTTTTTTTGCAGTATTTCCAGGGCCTCCGCCAAGCCTGTTCCCACGCCGGTATCCACAGTGGTATAGGCCGTGGCGGTTCCGAGCAGGTCTCCCCTCCCCGGATCAACCGCCGTTACCTTGGTGTTTGTGCTCCCGAAATCGATCATCAAAACCGCTTCCATATCCCGTTTCCCCAAAATCCGGCGACCTACTCTGCGGCGTCTATATACAAATCTTCCCGCAGGGCTTTTATGCCCGCTTCAGGGCTGGTGCCGGGGCCGAACACCCGGTCAAACCCCATGGCCTTAAACCGTTTTTCCACTTCCGTAAAGTCCTGTTTTCCCACCACGATATTGCCTCCCACATAGAGGAGAATACCCTTTAAGCCCGCTTCGTCGCATTTTTCCCGGAAACCCCGGCAGTCCAGCTCGCCGTGTCCGTAAAGAGAAGACACCAGAATGGCATCCGCGGCGGTTTCCTGGGCGGCCTCAATATATTCTTCCTGGGAAACCATAACCCCCAAATTAGTAACATCAAAACCGGCGGCAGTAAAAGCGTGATACAGTATCTTATTCCCTACCGCGTGGACATCGGCGCCGATAACGCCCAGGATCAGCTTTTTTTTCTCCATGACCATCCTCTTTATAAAATATATAATACAAAAGAGTATATTGATATATAATATATTAAACAAGTTAAGTATACAAATATTATATTAAAATATCAACAAGAATTTAATATATATTTTTTGTTGACATAATCTATATCATGTTTTATACTTTGAAATTCAAAAACATTGAGGTTTTTTTGGAATTTTTCATAAAAATCTGAATTTCGGAGGTAATAACATGTCAAAAATCACAGTCGGTTCATCTTCGCTTACGCTCCCTGAACTAAGGGCGGTATTGAAGCAGCCTATTGAGGTGATCCTCGATAAGCATATTGAAGAGGATATCAACAAAAGCTCGGATGTTGTGAGTGATGTCATAAACAAAGGCAAGGTTGTTTATGGCATAAATACGGGTTTCGGCCACCTTGCCAATAAAAGGATAGAGCCGGCGGATCTTTCGCTTTTACAAAAATCCCTGGTACTTTCTCATGCGGCGGGGGTCGGTGAACCTATTGAAGACGATCTTACACGGCTTATCATGTTGCTCAAGATAAAAGGGCTTTCCAGGGGATGTTCCGGTGTCCGGCTTGAGGTAGTGCGCCGGCTTGTGGACATGCTTAACGCGGAGATTTATCCGGTCATTCCGCGGAAAGGCTCCGTTGGAGCTTCCGGGGATCTGGCGCCTCTTGCACACATGACCCTGGTACTCATGGGTGAAGGTTTTGCCCATTACAAAGGACAAACCCTGAGCGGCAAGGAAGCCCTGAAAGCCGCCGGGCTTTCTCCCACAGAATTAGGCCCAAAAGAAGGGCTTGGGCTTTTAAACGGAACCCAGGTTTCAACAGCCTTTGCGTTAAAGGGCCTTTTCCTTGCGGAGGATCTTTTTGCGGCCGCAATTACCTGCGGTTGTTTAACCATTGAGGGGGTTTCCGCCGCCAGGACTATGTTTGACGAGCGGATACACCGCGCCCGGGGCCAGCAGGGACAGATCGATGCCGCAGCCGCATACAGACAGCTCCTTGGCCCCCACAGTGAAATAGGCGACGCCCATATCAACTGCGACCGGGTCCAGGACCCCTACTGCCTGCGGTGCCAGCCTCAAGTTATGGGTGCATGCCTTACCCAGATCCGGAATGCCGCATCGGTCCTTGAAATTGAGGCAAACGCGGCTTCCGACAATCCTCTGGTTTTTATCGATAACGGCGATGTTATTTCCGGGGGTAATTTTCACGCCGAACCGGTGGCAATGGCGGCGGATAACCTTGCCCTAGCGTTTGCGGAGATGGGCGCCATTTCGGAACGCCGTATAGCAACCATGGTGGATCCCCACATGTCCCGCCTCCCGCCTTTCCTAGTTGAAAACGCCGGGGTCAACTCGGGCTTTATGATAGCCCATGTTACTGCGGCGGCCTTGGCAAGCCAGAATAAAACCCTTTCTTTTCCCTCCTGTGTTGACAGTCTGCCTACTTCAGCCAATCAGGAGGACCAAGTTTCCATGGCGCCAAATGCGGGACGTAGGCTTTGGGAAATGGCGGATAATCTGAAAAACATCCTTGCGATAGAGTATCTAGCCGCCGTCCAGGGCATCGAATTTAAAAAAGGATTAAAAACCACGCCGCGGCTTGAAAAATATCATGCGGCGTTGAGGAAGGAAGTCCCGAACTATGACAAAGACCGTTTTTTTGCACCGGATATAGAAAAAGCGGCAAATCTGATAGAGAAAGGAGTATTTGCTGACGCAGTCGAAAGTGATCTGCTCCCCAGTTGGAAGCGGACTTAAAAAACAAAAAGACATACGGCACGTCAATGCCGTATATCTCAGAGGAGAAAAACTATGCTTACTAACCCTGTTTTGCTTTCCGTAGTGTTAATGTGTTTGTTGTGCCTTTTTAAGGTGAACATCCTTCTTTCCATCATGGTATCCGCTGTTGCCGCGGGGCTTTTGGCCGGCTTCGGCCTTGGGGAAACCATGGGCTTACTGATAGGCGGCATGGGCGGACAGGCAGAAACCGCCTTAAGCTACATACTGCTCGGCGCATTGGCCGTCGGTATTGCCGAAACCGGTCTTGCCACCATGCTTTCAAGATCGATTCAGAAAGTTGTTGGGAAAAAAGGAACCCTGTTCCTCATTGTGCTTGCCCTTGTGGCAAGCTGTTCTCAGAACATCATTCCCGTCCATATCGCCTTCATACCTATTCTGATTCCACCCCTTCTTTCCATGATGAACGAAATGAAACTTGACCGCCGCGGCGCGGCCTGTTCCCTGACATTTGGTCTAAAGGCGCCCTATATAATGATACCCGCGGGGTTCGGTTTGATTTTCCATAGTATCATCGCAAAAAGCCTCAGCGATAACGGCATGACGGTTGATAGCGCTAAGATATGGACATATATGCTTATTCCCGGGGCGGGGATGATTTTAGGATTGCTTATTGCAATTTTCATCTCCTATCGAAAGCCCCGTGAATATGAGAATAAACCCCTGTTGATAGGCAACCCCAGCGAAAATACCGATATTGTAACCGACCGCTTTACCAGAAAGCACTTTGGGGCCACTCTTGGCGCGATAGGCGCTTTTGCTATTCAGCTTTTGACAGGGTCCCTGCCTCTGGGCGCGCTGACCGGCCTTATCATCATGGCCGTTTTTGGCACGATCCCCTTCAAAAGCATCGACAGCACCATGGCGGGCGGAATACAGATGATGGGTTTCATCGCCTTTGTTATGCTTATCGCGTCGGGTTACGCCAATGTGATCCGTGAGTCAGGCGGCGTAAACGCAATCGTAGAGGCTTCGGTAGGCATAGTCGGCGGAAGCAAACCTATTGCGGCGGTCATGATGCTCTTCATCGGCCTTATTATCACCATGGGCATAGGATCATCCTTCGGTACTATACCTATTGTGGCGGCTATTTACGTGCCCCTTTGTCTTAGCCTTGGTTTCTCAGTGCCCGCCACCGCAATTCTCGTGGGCGTCGCGGGAGCCCTGGGAGATGCGGGTTCCCCCGCCTCAGATTCAACACTGGGCCCAACCTCAGGTCTTAACGCCGACGGCCAGCATAACCATATCTGGGATACTTGCGTTCCGACATTCCTGCATTATAATATACCATTGATAATATTCGGAACAATTGGGGCAATGATTTTCTAATTGTAAGGGGGCAGAGGATGGAAATTAAATTTGCGAAAATGAACCCCACGGAGAATATGACTATTCTGGTGGAAAGTCCTTTGCCCCGTGAAAAATACGGCGAAACCGCCGCCAGGCTTATGGCCTACGGCTCCCTGTTCGCCGAACAGGTGGGATACATCGAAAAACCCACATCGGCGCTTTCCCGGTCCCGGCTCCACATGATGGGCGGCGAATTCTGCGGAAACGCTACCATGTCTATGGCGGCCCTTATCGCCTTTGATGACGGCGTTATGGGCGGCCAAAAAACAACAATATCCCTGGAAGTATCCGGTGCGGAGGGGATTCTTTGTTGTGAAGTTTGTCCCTGTATTGATGAAGAAAAGGCTGCATTAACAACTGTGGGGATGCCCCCGGTGACCGGTATTGAAAAACGCATTTTTCAGTTCGAAGGAGATGCCTTTGAAACAACCGCGGTCCGAACCCAGGGCATTACCCACCTGCTTCTTGACACGAAAACGGATGTGCAAAAACCATGGCGCAGTATTGCTGAACGTGCGATTATACTATGGAACGAGGAAATGAAAGCGGATGCTCTTGGCATAATGTTGTTTAAAAAAACCGAGACCGGTTATACCATGGACCCTCTGGTATATGTCGAAGGCTCTAAAAGCCTGACATGGGAACGGGGCTGCGGAACAGGCACCGCCGCCATGGGCGCGTATCTTGCCTGGAAAAATAAATCCCCCGTCAGCGTAACCATAGAACAGCCCGGCGGCAGAATTAAGGTCGATGCGGATTTTTCTGAAAAATCTTTCGGGAAAATCGCTATCCAGGGGAAAGTTAAACTTGCCGCAAGAGGCATAGCGTATATATAATAATTAGGGAGGAAAAACTACTATGAGTGAATGTATGCAAATTACACTGTTGGAACAAGGGGAAAAACTTCCCCAAAAACCGGAGTTTGAAAAAAATGTGCGCCGGGCTCCATCAAGGGGTTTCAGGCTTACCGAAAATCAGACAAAGACGGCGCTAAAAAACGCCCTGCGCTATATACCGCCGAAATATCACCAGGAGCTTATTCCCGAATTCCTGGAAGAACTGTATACCTACGGCAGAATTTATGCGTATCGGTTCAGACCCGCAGGCAGAATTTACGGAAAGCCCATAGAAGAATACCCGGGTAAATGTCTCGAGGGCAAAGCCTTTCAGGTAATGATCGACAACAACCTTGATTTTGAGGTTGCCCTCTACCCCTATGAACTGGTTACCTACGGCGAGACCGGAAGCGTTTGCCACAACTGGATGCAGTATCGGCTGATAATGAAATATTTGGAAAATCTGACGGAAAATCAAACCCTGGTTGTCGCCTCCGGACATCCGGTGGGGCTCTTTAAGTCACGCACCGAAGCGCCCAGGGTAACTATTACCAACGCCATGATGATCGGCCTCTTCGATAATCCGGCGGACTGGGAGATAGCGGAGGAAATGGGCGTCGCAAATTATGGGCAAATGACCGCCGGAGGATGGATGTACATAGGTCCACAGGGCATTGTGCACGGAACCTACAACACCCTGCTCAACGCCGGAAGGCTTGAACTGGGCATCCCCAAGGACAGCGATCTCCGGGGTCACCTCTTCATCAGCTCCGGGCTGGGCGGCATGAGCGGGGCCCAACCCAAGGCCGCGGAAATTGCGGGGGCGGTAGGAATAGTCGCCGAGGTGGACGAAAGCCGTATCAAAACCCGCCTTGACCAGGGCTGGGTTTCTTATTCCTCGTCTAAACTCTCGGATGTTTTTACCAAAGCGGATGAGTATTTAAAAAAGAGAGAGCCTTATTCAATAGCGTATCACGGAAACATTGTGGATCTGCTTCAATATGCGGTGGACAGTAATATTAAGATTGAATTGTTGAGCGATCAGACTTCCTGTCATGCCCCATACGAAGGCGGATACTGCCCCCAGGGAATGAGCTTTGAGGAAAGAACCGCCATGCTCGCCCGGGTTGACAAGCGGGATCTGTTTGTTGAAAAGGTCAATGCCTCGCTGCGGAAACATTACGGACTTATTAAAACTTGTGTCCAAAGGGGCGCGTACTTTTTCGATTACGGAAACTCCTTCCTTAAAGCTGTTTACGATGCGGGAGTAAAGGAGGTGTCAAAAAATGGCGTCGATGATAGGGACGGATTTATATTCCCCTCCTATGTGGAAGACATCATGGGCCCCTTGCTCTTCGACTACGGGTATGGCCCCTTCCGCTGGGTATGCCTGAGCGGAAAAAGCGAGGATCTGCGCAAAACTGATCATGCCGCCATGGATTGTATCGACAAAAACAGAAGATACCAGGACTTGGACAACTATAACTGGATCAGGGACGCGGAAAAAAATAAACTGGTGGTGGGAACCCAGGCGCGTATCCTGTATCAGGACGCCGACGGCAGAATAAAGATAGCCCTCAAATTCAATGAAATGGTGCGTAATGGCGAAACAGGCCCAATTATGCTTGGGCGGGATCATCATGATGTAAGCGGAACGGATTCCCCCTTTCGGGAAACCGCTAATATAAAGGATGGTTCCAACGTAATGGCGGACATGGCGATCCAGTGTTATGTGGGCAATTCCGCCCGGGGCATGAGCCTTGTGGCCCTGCATAACGGCGGCGGCGTCGGTATAGGCAAGGCCATCAACGGTGGCTTCGGTCTGGTGCTGGACGGCAGCGCCCGTATCGATGCGGTCATAAAATCCAGTATGCTCTGGGATGTAATGGGAGGCGTTGCAAGGCGGAGCTGGGCCCGTAACCCCAACTCCATTGAAACCGTTAAGGAATATAACAAAAAATATTCCGGCGAGAGCCAGATTACCCTCCCCTACCTTGCTGATGAAGCGCTGGTTGCGGAAAAAGTCCATGAACACTTTGCGTAAAGAGCGTTTACTATGCCGGAATTCAAAACGGTATGGAGTCAAACAGGAGTTATATAAAATTCCTGTGATACTGTCAATTATTATCACCATACCGGTAGCGATGCTGCTTCATTTTCCCGATGTGGTGCAGATCGTTCAGACTGTTACCCCGTAAGTTTTTTAAAGGAGTTGGACCCTATGAACACCGGCCCGGATCAACCGCCCCTTCTGTTGTATCACGCAGCCCAGCTTGTAACGCCCATTGGAAAGGCCTTAAAACACGGCCGGGAAATGGGCAAGCTGGAAATTATACCTGACGCTGCTGTATACATAGAAGGGGATATTATCAAGGATGTGGGCTCTACGGAGGCGCTTCAAAAAAAATACAATTCCGGAAAGATGGAAAGTATTGACTTGACCGGAAAGGCTGTCATCCCCGGTTTTGTGGACTCCCATACTCATTTTGTCTTTGGCGGATACAGGCCGGAAGAATTTATCATGCGCCTTTCCGGCGCCCAATACCTGGACATCATGAAGATGGGGGGCGGCATACAGAGTACCGTGGACGCCACCAGAAAGACTTCCGCAGAAACTCTGTTTAAGGATGGTTTTAAACGACTTGATGATATGCTTTCCATGGGGGTTACCACCGTAGAAGGCAAGAGCGGGTATGGTCTTGACAGGGATTGTGAACTGAAGCAGCTTGAGATTTTAAAGCGCTTAAACAGCGAACATGTTTTAGATGTAGAGGCAACCTATATGGGCGCCCACGCAGTTCCAAGGGACTATCCCGGAGGGAGCGGCGCCTATATTGATTTTATGCTGAAGGATGTTTTGCCCCTTGTCCAGGAAGAAAAACTGGCCCGTTTTTCGGATATATTTTGTGAAGAAGGGGTTTTTACTATCCAAGAATCTGAACGATATCTACAGGCTTGTAAAGACCTGGGGTTTGACACAAAGATCCACGCGGATGAGATTATCCCTCTGGGAGGCGGAGAACTGGCGGCAAAGATCGGATGCGCCAGCGCGGATCACCTGCTGGCCGTATCCGGCGAAGGTATCCGTATGCTGGCCGAAAGCGATACTGCGGCGACACTTTTGCCCTGCACCGCCTTTTGCCTGAACAAACCCTATGCGCCGGCACGAAAACTTATAGACGCAGGCTGCGCCGTTGCCCTGGCAAGCGATTATAACCCCGGCAGTTGTTTTACCAATTCCATACCCCTCATTTTTTCCTTGGCTGTCATTCATATGGGTATGACCATAGAAGAAGCCCTGTGTTCCCTGACCCTTAACGGCGCCGGGGCCTTAAAGAAAGCCGATGCCATTGGCAGTATAGAGCCGGGCAAAAAGGCGGATATAGCGGTACTGGCGTATCCCGA
>JAITBG010000228.1 GCA_031283725.1 Treponema sp.
GATTCTTGTTACGGCAATGGTAGGGTTGGCGGGGTGTAATATGGGCGGTGATGATGATAATGAAGATTCATCATTCCAATTCCAATCAGACCTGGGATCATTACCACGCGCTATTTTCTTAACCGATCCGGAACTGGACGACTTTAATTCCATGGAGCACATGTTACTATACAGTAATAATATCAATCTGGCCGGTTTGATCTATCAATCTTCAATGCACTGGCGGGGTACGCAATACAAGGGCGGGACACTGCTTCCCGGACGCTGGCCTGCTGAAGGTGATGAATTGCATATTGATCAGGCAATCAATCTCTATGAGGAAGTCTATCCCAATTTGGTCCGGCACGATTCAAACTATCCCTCTCCTTCCTACCTGCGTTCCATCACCAAGAAGGGCAATATGGACATCCCGGGCGATTATTCCGAATTTACCGAAGGAGCCCAGCTTATCTATGATATCCTAATGGATGACAAACCCGAAAAGGTCTTTGTGGGCTGCTGGGGCGGCATGAGTACGCTTGCCGCCGCCGTTAGCCATCTGCCGCAAGATGAAGCTACTAAAGCAAAAATCGCCAAAAAGCTGGTAGTCACCGCATACGGTTTTCAGGACAAGCAAACTGTAGGCGATGTTGTGTCAAATGACAACAACGCCACAGTATTCAAGTCTATTTTAAACTATTCCCCGGATATTGAGTACCGGGAAGAAAGCAGCGCTAGCTGGGGCTATATGGCCCGCGGCGGGTCGTTTAACTGGGGGGATGTATCTTTTCGGATGGCGGGTGTTCGGGCGGATCAGTTGTTTTACCTCCAACCAGCCTGGATGCAGAAAAACGTTTCCAGCGTCGGCCCTATGGGGCAGGCTTACCGGCTTTGGGGTAACGGCAAGCAAATGGCTCCCGGCGACGTAGAGGATTACTTCTGGCTCTGCCAGGAAACGAATGAATCCCAGCTTGCCGACGAAAAAATTTGGCTGCAAAGTCTGGGCTATACGGTATGGCTTGGTCCGTATGCGGCCGGTTCCTGGCTCTCCGAGGGGGATTCGGGCAATTGGGCCTTACTGGTAGACAACGGCCTCCGCAACTGGGAAGGTCCTAATTACGGCGGCTGGGGCGGCCGCCATGAGAAAAATACCGCCGGAACGACCTATGGGGCAAACAATATGTGGCGTTTAGTTGCCGCAGGGGATCCTTTAACCGCGGACGGCACAAGGAGCGATTCAGTATATTCCCGCTGGTTTAACTCGATAATGGATGGCTTTGCCGCCCGCCTGCAATGGACCATCAAGGGTCCCGGCGCGTGTAATCATGAGCCCGCAATCAGAATAACCAACAACATCACCAATGACGGAACCCTTAATTTTACCGCCGCAAAGGGAGCCGCGGTAACGCTAACCGCCGAAATTTATGATCGTGACGGCGACGGAGTCTGGCTTAATTGGTGGGAATATCAGGAAGCTGACTCCTACGCTAATGTTGCAGGGGTTGCGGGTGCTTCCAAGACCAATACTTTCACCGTTCCCCAAGATGCCAATAGCGGAGACACCATCCACATTATTGCCGAAGCTAAAGACAGCGGCAGTCCGAACCTTACATCATGGCAGCGGGTGGTTATTACCGTGGAATAATTGGCTGGTACGTGGTTTTTAAAAACTACCGCATGTAACCTAAGGGCGGCAACCGTGTCTCGCTCCACGTGTTTGCCGCCCTTTTATTTTGCAGGGAAACTATTGTTGTCAAAGAAGGTTCACAGAATGGCGAAGCGCGTCTTCAACAAGCTCGTTGAGCGAAATACCTTTGGTATGAGCCAGGAGCGCGGCCCTGCGGTGTAAATCTGCCAGGGCAACGTCATTCAACTTTTCAGAGGCTGGAATTTACCAAAACATTGAAGAATTTTTAACCACAACGAACCCTTGGTTCGAGCGCACCAAGGCGCAGATAGATAATGAAATAATATGGTCATCCCGGTGTTTTTTACCGGGATGACTAAAAAACTTAATTTAAGGGGTTTGTTATGAAAGCTTATATCGCTTTTTTTGAATATGTCAATGGAAAGAACGGAAAGAATGGATACAGCGTTGTATTTCCGGATTTCCCTGGATTTGTTACTGCCGGGAACAATTATGAAGAGGCATATAGAATGGCTCATGAAGGCTTGGCTTCTCATATTAATTTTTTGGGGAAGAATGATATACCTATTCCTGAACCTAGAACTATGGAACAAATTGAAAATACCTGGGAAGAGTGGGAAGAGTGGAAAACCGACAATGATTTTATTGTAGTTCCAATTAACAAACTTCCTGTAGTCACGAAAGCAAAAAGAATAAATATTTTTATTAATGAGGGATTGTTAGCAAAAATAGATATGGTGGCAAAAAATCGTTCAGAGTATATTAGTCAAGCAATAGAACATTCTTTTGATTAAAGAACTCTTTGTACGACACTACCGGAAATAACACGAGGAAACAGGCGATTCCCTCACATTCACCGTTCCCTCGAATGCCATGTCCGATGAAACCATTCATATCATCACGCAGGCAAAGGACAATGCCCCGGATCCCTTTAAGCGAAATACCCTTGGCATGAGCCAAAAGTACCGCCATTCATCCGAAAATAAAAGAAATGAAAACAGCATATATCAAAAGTAAATTTGTTTAGTTTTATCGTTTTTTATTGACAAATTCTTTTCTTTATGGTATCCTTTCCCGAAAGAGGTATCAATACATGGATAAAATTAAGCTGGGTTACGCTCCCACAAGGCGGAGCATCTTCAGCGCCCCCGACGCGGTTAAATACCGGAGCCTGACCAAAAACAGGCTCGCGGAACTGGGCGTGGAGATTGTCGATATTGACGACATCAACAAAGAAGGGCTCCTCTACGATGAGCAAGAGATTCCGGCGGTTGCCGCGAAGTTCAAGGCCGCCGGTGTGGACGGTCTTTTCGTTCCCCACTGTAATTTCGGAACCGAGTATGCGGTGGCCGCCCTGGCCCGTGAACTGAACCTGCCGGTGCTGCTTTGGGGGCCCCGTGACGAGCGTCCCGATGAAAAAGGGACCCGCCTCCGGGACAGTCAGTGCGGGCTTTTTGCTACCGGCAAAGTGTTGCGCCGTTTCCGTACGCCGTTTACCTATATGACCAACTGCCGTTTGGAGGACCCGGAGTTTAAGCGGGGAATCGGCGTATTCCTCGCGGTATGCAACGTGGTGAAAACGTTCCGGCGTATCAGGATACTGCAAATCTCCACCAGGCCCTATGATTTTCTTACCACCATGTGTAACGAGGGTGAACTTCTTGAAAAATTCGATATTCGCATAGCCCCTATTCCGATGACCGAACTGGTGCAGAAAATGGACTCCGTAAAGGATTCCGAAGAGGCCAGGAAAACCGCGGCCTTTATAAAAACGAATATGGAACTAAAGGTCGAGGAACTGGTGATTGGAAAAGTGGCGGCCCTTAAAACTGCCATGAAAGAACTGACGAACCAGTATGGCTGCGGAGCGGTTGCCATACAATGTTGGAACGCCCTACAGTCCGAAATCGGGATCATGCCCTGTGCGGCCAATTCCCTGCTTACCGGCGATGGAATACCGGTGGTGTGTGAGACCGATATTCACGGCGCCGTTACATCCCTGCTTGCCCAGGCAGCTACTATGGGTGAAGCGCCCATCATGTTTGCCGACTGGACGGTACGCCACCCGGATAACGACAACGGCGAACTTCTCCAGCACTGCGGCCCCTGGCCTTTGGCGGCGGCAAAATCAAAGCCCGTTCTGGCGAAGCCCCTGGTGTTTGATTATCCCGGCTCCGTTTCCGCGGAGGCGAAGCACGGCGATCTTACCCTTCTGCGTTTTGACGGCGACAACAGTGAATACAGTCTGCTTTTGGGAAACGCCAGGGGCATTGACGGCCCCTATACCCTGGGCACCTACCTCTGGATCGAAGTAAAAAACTGGAAACGCCTCGAAGCGAAAATCGTGGAAGGTCCCTATATCCATCACTGCGTGGCGGTCCACGGTGATTTTGTACCGGTGCTCTACGAAGCCTGTAAATACTTGGGGATAAAACCGGATCTGTATGATAATAACGACGAGGACATCAAGGCGTTTCTCAGGGGAGAATAATGGAATCCGGCTTCATCCTTGCCATCGATCAGAGTACTTCGGGAACCAAGGCGTTGATTCTTGATTCCCGCGCCGCCATTATCGCCCGGGCGGATAAAGCCCATGAGCAAAAAATTTCCCCCCAGGGCTGGATTTCCCATGACCCGATGGAAATATACCGCGCAACCCTGGCCGCGGTCCGTGAAGCGGTCAAAAAAGCGGGGATAGACAAACACGCCGTTCTGGGTGTGGGGATCAGCAACCAGCGGGAGACTGCCCTGGTGTGGGACAAACGTTCCGGTCTGCCTGTTAACGATGCTGTTGTGTGGCAGTGTACCAGGGGCGCTCCCATTTGCGACAACCTTTCGGATTACGTCGATGAAGTGCGGGCCGCAACGGGCCTCAGGCTGAGCCCCTATTTTTCAGCTGCCAAAATCGCGTGGATTTTGGAACACACCAAAAACAAGGGAAACAAAAACCTTTGCGCGGGAACCATTGACAGTTGGCTGGTTTTCAAGCTCACGGGAAATTATAAAACCGATTATTCCAATGCCTCCCGGACTCAGCTTTTTAACATCAATAACCTTACCTGGGACAGAAATATCTGCGGCCTTTTTGGCATCGACACGGAGATTCTGCCGGAAGTCTGTGACAGTAACGGAGATTTTGGCAGCGCCGATTTTGAAGGTTTCCTGCCGAAGCCGGTACCGGTTCGGGGTGTCATGGGCGATTCTCACGGAGCGCTGTTCGGGCAGGGCTGTCTGGAAAAGGGCATGGGCAAGGCGACGTACGGAACCGGTTCTTCGGTGATGGTCAACATAGGGGACAAATCGGTATTTTGTAAAAACGTAGTTACGTCATTGGCCTGGGGCATAAGCGGTAAGGTCAATTACGTTTTGGAAGGGAACATCAATTATACCGGTGCGGTGATTAAATGGCTTGTTGACGATGTCGGGCTGATAAGCACTTCCCGGGAAGCCGGCGCCCTGGCTGCTCAAGCTAATCCGGCGGACAGAACCTATCTCGTACCGGCTTTTTCGGGCCTTGGGGCGCCCTACTGGGTAAACGAAGCGAAAGCCATACTCTGCGGTATGTCCCGTACAACCGGTAAGGCGGAAATCGTCCGGGCCGCCGAAGACAGCATCGCCTATCAAATCGCCGATGTTATCCGGGTTATGGCTGAAGAATCAGGGGTGGCCCTCAAAGAACTGCGGGTTGACGGCGGCCCAACCAGGGACCGATACCTGATGCAGTTTCAGAGCAATATTCTGAACATTCCGCTGTCGGTCCCCGGTTATGAGGAACTTTCGGCCTTAGGAGCAGGGTGTATGGCGGGAATTGCCTTGGGGTTCTATACTCCCGCCATATTTGGAGAAGCCGCCCGTATCCGTTTTGAGCCGTCGATGCAGGAAGCTGAACGCAAGGAACGCATCGGGGGCTGGAAGGAAGCCGTCCGTCTGGCGACAGGCCGTTAAGTTCAGGAGGGACACACGGGACACCCCCTGAGGGATGTTAAGCCTGTACCGGACATTGAGCACGGCCCGGCGCGGGGCGGAATGCGCTTTTTTACCAATTCCCCTCTTTTCTTATTTCCTTTTCTCATGATTAAATACCTGTAATGAGCATTGCCGCCGGACTTAAAACGAAACTATCCATCCTCATTTTGCTGTTTCTTCTTTCCGTTTGTTCTACCGCCGGCAAAGAATCTTCCTGGGAAGCGAAGTCCGAAAAAACAGAAACCCCGGCCTTAATCGCCGGAATTGAGCCTGTTGCCGCGGAAACCGAAGCGGCCATATCCCCGCATATAGTCGTTATCCCGGAGGAGGTCCGGCTGGGGGAACCAATTACCGTGGCGTTTGTACAGAATGGAGACGGGGCGGCAAAAAACTTCCAGGCGGCGCTGCTTAACAGCCGGGGGGAACGGCTGGCCGGGGCGGCGGTTTTCAGCCTGGGTGGGGATGCGCCGGAACTATTGGCGGCGGTAATTGCGGTTCCCTCCACCGCGCTGCCCGGGGAGGCCCTCATACGGGTAGAAAAGGACGGGGTGACCATAGGCCAAATCCCCCTTACCATGGCGGATCGGGAATTTGTTGCCGAGGAAATTGCGTTGGACCGGCGGAACACCGATATTCGTACCGTGCCGGATCCTCAAAAAACCGCGGAAGCCAAGTATCTTCAGGGTATTATCAATTCCACGGGAACAGAAATCTATACGGCAGGCCCTTTTATCCCGCCGGTAACATCCACCCGTAGGACCAGTTTCTTTGGGGATCGCCGGGTATTTCGTTACATTACCGGGAAAACCGACACCGCTATCCACGCCGGGGTTGACTACGGCGTTCCCACGGGCACGGAAGTACGGTCCTGCGCCGCCGGGAAGGTGGTCCTGGCCCGGTTTCGAATCGCCACGGGTAATTCGATCGTCCTTGAACACCTGCCGGGGGTTTATTCCCTATATTATCATCTGGATACCATTCAGGTTACCGAAGGCACGGTGGTCGGTTCCGCTTATCGTTTGGGGGAATCCGGCTCCACCGGGCTTGCTACCGGTCCCCACCTGCACTGGGAAATCCGGGTTTCCGGTGAAAACGCCGACCCCGACGCCTTCGTTACCCGGACCATCCTTGACAAAGAAGCCATTCTCAGTAAAATAAACGAATCGTATCGGACTAAAAGTCCAATCTTTACCGGCCGGGAAGGAGGTGATTTAGTTGGCGCATATCATCGTAGATGATAACGAGATGTTGGAAAAGGCCATCAAGCGGTTCAAACGTATGGTGGAAAAAGAAGGCATCATTCGGGAATATAAAAAGCGGGAATACTACGAAAAACCCTCTACCATCCTCAATCGGAAAAAAAAGGCTATTCAGCGGAAGTTGCTTAAAAAGTCCCGGAAGGGCAAATCGGAATATTAACGCGCTCACGGTGTATTTAGAAAGGAGGAATTAGGGGTGAGAAAAACCGGTTACGGCAAAACTCCTGGTTCCTTGAGCCGGTTCCAAAACCCCACGGTTTTTCTACCGGCTCTTGGGAAAAGCAGCTTAAAGTCCGCCTTTCCTTTCAAACCTGAAGAAGCGGTTGCAAAAATTGCCATTTTGCAACCGCCTTTATTCTTTTTAGTATTGTTTTTTATTTCGCTTCCCCTTTCATGCGCGTCGATTTCTCCCCTGGCCACACCGCCGGACAGCTTTCCCCTGCGAGCCGCCGTACCGGGGGAACTGACACCCCAATGGGAAGCCTTTGCTCCGGGAATTGATTACTTTGATGGGCGTATCGGGAAACCCCGGCTGGAACTTTGGGCGATCCGGGTGGATCTGGGCAATCCGGATCTGGAATTCGTGGTGAACGGCGCTGATCAAGAGGGCGAAGGCCCAAGGGGTGAAAACTCAGGGATCATCCCCAGCACAACCGTATCCGGCTTCGTCCGGAACTACGGCTGTATTGCGGGGATCAATACCAACCCCTTTGATCCGGTTTCGGCGATGGTCGGAGAAGACCGAACCATTTCGGGGATTACCCTGGCGGACGGCATCCTAATCGCCCCGCCTCACCCCCATTTTGATGCCCTGGTCTTTTACAATGACGGTTCCGCCGCCATTGTAAACCAGGCAGGTCTGGACGCCGAAGCGTTGGGAAGCATCCGCAATGCGGTGGGGGGATTTTCCGCGGTGCTGTGGGGCGGGGTTATTCCTGAGCGGTTACCGTCCCGGAAGGCACGGCACCCACGGAGCGCCGCGGGACTTTCCGAGAACGGTAAAACCCTCTACCTTCTGACCATTGACGGAAGACGTCTTGGAAGCGTGGGCGCTACTGAGGAAGAAATCGGCGTAATCCTGACACGGTTGGGGGCCGACGACGGCCTGAACTTTGACGGCGGCGGTTCCACCGCCCTGATCCTGCGCTATCCTGACGGAAAGATACGTCCGGTAAACACCCCCATCCACGGAATGATCCCCG
>JAITBG010000066.1 GCA_031283725.1 Treponema sp.
AAACAGATTGAAACCGTGGTATTAAACCAGACGGTATAAGTGAAACGGGTAATGAGCAGGGAACAAAAGCAATTGCTCAAAGGCAGGAACCGCCTAGAGACGGTATGAGATATATTGAAAGAACGCTTTCAGTTGGTGTATCACGAAGCGTCTCTAATGGCTTAAAACTCGAATTTCGGCCTATTACTCTTTGGGGGCGTTGCGGGCAGACCGTGTCAAAACTCAGAGAATCGAGATGATGCTACTATATATAGCGGTGTAACACCACATAAAAAGCAAACAACACTATAACCACAAAAGACAATGGGTTTTGACACAGTCTGGAGGGTTATCCCCCGCAGAGGGGGGTAGCGGGAAAGCCGGAGGCTTTGAAGCGTGGGGGGGAGACTGGGGCACCTGTGCCCTCCCCCTTTATTCACTACCGCTATATGTAGTGTAGTCTGAACTATGGACACTACGGAAATTTGGTGACACTGTGCGTTACCACCTTTCCGAAGCCTCCACAACAGCTTCGCCATTGCCATGTCCCTGAGGTTCCGGTACGGGGTGCCCCTGGAAGAATACGTAGGGGACCCCTGCCCGGCCGACTGCTCCCAGGAGTTTATTGTACTTCGCTCATAAAATGATATGAGTATTCATACCTTACAATCTCCGAAAGCAGGCCTGTTAATCGGGATTTTTTGACAAAAAGTTGAAAAGAAGCTTGACAGATATCCTGAATCATAATATGTTTACAACATAACTATTTTAGGTTATGTTGTAAACATACGAAATAAAGGAGTTTAAATGGGAAACAACGGATTTTTTACACGAGGATTGACGGCATCCCTCTTGCTGCCGCTGGCGGCAGGGATCATGACCCTCATGGTGGCCAGCTGTGAGAAAACAACCGGTACAAAGATCAACATCAACGTCATTTCCAACAAGGCGGAAATTTCCCGGCAGTTTCTTGCCGCCGCGGAAACCTATATGAAGCAGAACCCCCAGGTTAACATAAGCGCCGAATTTATCCAGGGAAACAGCTATTCCTCTTCCCTGCGGGCTAAAATGATGGGTGCCGACGCGCCGGAACTCTTTGTGCTAAATGGGCCGGTGGATTTCCGTCAATATGCGGAATACCTGGAGGACCTTTCCGGCGAACCCTGGGTGCCTTACGTGGCTCAGGGGCTGCTTGACGATGCCCGGCTGGACGGCAAGGTCGTGGCAATGCCGGTAGTGGTCGAGGGATTCGGCATCATTTATAACAAGGAAATACTCACCGCCGCGGGGATAGACGCTTCTCAAATGAACTCTTACGACTCCATCGAAAAAGGGGTGCGGCGTTTAAAAGAAGTTATCGATTCCGGAGCCCTGAAAAATCAGTATCCGGTCCTGGATGCCCCCATGGAATACGCCGCCAAGGAACCATGGGTATTGGCGATCCACTGTTTGGGCATAGGCCTGGGCGTGGAACTGGGAAGCGCCACCGGGGCGGCCAACGCCAAAACTATCAACTTTACCTATGCGGAGAGCCAGAAAAAACTGCTGGACCTCCTGACCTCCTATACCTCCAGCGGCAGCAACCGGGGACTCCTCAACGCGGTGGATTATTCCACCCAGGTAGGCGGTAGCCTGGGCATAGAGCGGGTGGCTATGATTCAGCAGGGCAACTGGATTTCCCCGGAACTACGCAATGTGGCCCCCGATGTCCTGACAAAACTGGATATGCTTCCCATGCCCCTCGCCGGCGTGGTGGAGGATCGTATCGGCGCCGGAGTGCCGACCTACTGGTGCATAAACTTGAAATCCTCCGATGAGGAACAAAAGGCGACCAAGGAATTCCTTAATTGGTTGTACCAGTCCGAAGAAGGCAAGAAGATTATTGTAGAAGAATTCGGCTTTATCCCTGTCTTCACTAACTATGAGGGTCTGGAAGTGGCGGATCCCCTGGGCGCCGCGGTTCAGCGGTATATCAGGGAGGAAAAAATCATCACCTTCCCATTCTCCGGTTTTCCCAGCGGCTTTGAATCCAAGGCCGCCTCGGAGATGCAAAGTTACCTGGCGGGTAACATGACCTGGGATCAAACCGTGAAGGCGATCAAGGCGGACTGGACCGATTTGACCTCTAAATGAGGCGGGGATGCTTTCAAACCCCCGCAGGGTTCTGAAATCGCCCCCAAAGGAGCGTGAATTATGAAAAGACCGGCATGGGTGTTCTGGGTTTTCCTCGCCCCCGCCCTTTTGGCCTTCACCGTCGTGCAAATTATACCGGCTCTCCGGGGGTTCTATTTTTCCGTTACCGATTGGGACGGCGTGGGTTCCAGGATCAGCTTTGTGGGGTTAGCCAACTACATGGGGCTGCTGCGGGATCAACAGTTTTTGCGCTCCTTTGCCTTTACCAGCCTTTTTACTTTTTCCGCGGTTATCACCATCAACCTGGTGGGGTTTCTTCTGGCCCTGTTGGTAACCCAAAAATTCAGGGGCGCCAATATACTGCGGAGCATCTTTTTATGCCCAACCTTATCGGCGGGATACTTTTGGGGTTTGCCTGGCAGTTTATCTTTGTCCAGGTTTTTGATTCCTTAAGTAAAAAATTCGGCATTTTCTGGATGGCCGGCTGGCTCTCCAATCAGGTTACGGGATTTTTTGGCCTCCTTATCGTGATCACTTGGCAGCTTTCAGGGTATATGATGATCATCTATATCGCCCAATTACAGAATATTCCCGATTCTCTTCTGGAAGCGGCGGAAGTGGACGGCGTAAATCCCCTGCAAAAGCTGCGGCATATCATCCTGCCCCTTATGGCCCCCGCCTTTACCATCGGGTTATTCTTGTCCATTTCCCACGCCTTCAAACTCTACGACATGAACGTGGCCCTGACCAACGGCGGCCCCTCGGACAGCACCCAAATGCTCTCCCTCAACATCTACCAAACCGCCTTTATTGAAGGGCGCTTCGGCTTGGCCCAGAGCAAGGCGGTGGTGTTTCTCATCGTGATCACCGCGGTTTCCCTGATTCAACTCAAAATCAGCAAAAGCAAGGAGCTAGAACAATGACAAAAAAACAAAGCAAAAGCAAAAAGCCAAAAAATCTGCTCCTCAAGGCGGCCCTGGGCACGGCCTGTCTTATCGCCTTGGCGTACCTTTTCCCCGTCTATATCCTGCTCATCAATTCTTTCAAGGGACTGCGGGAAATATACCTGGGCATCATGGACTTTCCCGTCAAACTCAACCTGGTAAATTACCGTGAAGCCATTGATAAGCTTGATTTTTTTGTATCCATCGGCAATTCCCTGGTCATCACCATCGCATCCACCCTGATCGTCCTCCTTTTTACCTCCATGGCCGCCTGGGTTCTGGTCCGTTATAAAACGCGAAAAAGCAAATTTTTCTTTATGCTCTTTGCCGCCGCCCAGCTTATACCCTTTCAGTGCGTCATGCTGCCACTAGTGGATTTGATGGGCAGGATGGGGCTTCAGAACCGGCCCGGGATGATTCTCATGTACCTGGGCTTCGGCAGCAGTATGTCCGTCATCCTCTTTCACGGCTTTATTAAAAATATTCCCCTGGAACTGGAAGAGGCGGCCCTCATCGACGGCTGTAATCCCTTCCAGATGTTTTTCTTGATCGTGTTGCCCCTCTTGAAAACCATCATGGTCACGGTGACCATCATCAACGTCATGTGGATATGGAATGACTTTCTGCTTCCCCAATTGATGATCAACAAACAGGGTTGGCAGACCCTTCCCTTAAAAACGTATCTTTTCTTCGGGCAGTTTTCCCGGCGCTGGGATCTTGCCACTGCGGCGCTGATCCTCTGCATGATCCCCATCATTGTCTTCTATCTCATTTGTCAAAAACTGATCATTAAAGGGGTAACCGAAGGGGCGGTAAAAGGGTAATATTGCAGGGTAATTAATATTAGAGTTGTTCAGAAACTTCAGTTTCTGAACAATTTCCGCTAAAAACAGCAATGTTGCAGCCCCAAGGCGAGAACTTGCAAGACTTGTGAGATAACCAAACGGGTTATTGAACAAATCTATTGTAGATTAAGGGTGAAGATTGAGGAGATACTATGAACACACAAGACAAACAATGGTGGAAAGAAGCGGTGGTGTACCAGATATATCCCCGCAGTTTTATGGACAGCAACGGTGACGGTATCGGAGATCTCCGGGGCATCACGACGAGACTCGACTACCTTAAAGAACTGGGGGTGGATGTGCTGTGGCTTTCCCCGATCTACGATTCCCCCAATGACGATAACGGCTACGACATCCGCGATTACCGGGCTATCATGAAGGAATTCGGAACCATGGCGGATTTTGACGAGCTCCTAGAGGAAGCCCATAAACTGGGACTTAAAATCCTCATGGATATGGTAGTCAATCACAGTTCCGACGAACATCTCTGGTTCAGGGAAAGCAGAATGTCCCGAAACAATCCCTACCGGGATTATTATATTTGGCGGGAAGGCAGGGGAAACAACCCGCCCAACAACTGGGCCAGCTGGTTTTACGGTTCCGCCTGGGAATACGATCCCCCCACGGATATGTACTACCTCCATATCTTTTCCCGCAAACAGGCGGACCTCAACTGGGAAAATCCCAAAGTTCGGGAAGAAGTCTATGATCTTATGAAATTCTGGCTGGACAAGGGAGTGGACGGGTTCCGCATGGACGTGATCAACCTCATTTCCAAAACCCCGGAATACCCGGACGGCGAAGTAACGGGCCAGTACGGCGCCTACGGCGAACCGGCCCCCTTCTGCTGTAACGGTCCCAGGGTTCACGAATTTCTTGAGGAGATGAACCGCGAGGTCCTCTCTAAATACGACATCATGACCGTGGGGGAAACGCCGGTGGTAACCATGGAAGAGGCAAAACGCTACACCAACGCCGCGGGCACCGAACTTAATATGGTAGTCCAGTTCGATCATGTAAAGACCGAACACGGTACCTACGGCAAATATACCCGGCAACGTTTCCGTATTGAGGACATAAAACGGATTATGAGCGTCTGGCAGGACGGACTTTACAGTTCAGGCTGGAACAGCCTCTATTGGGAAAACCACGATCAGAGCCGCTCGGTTTCCCGGTTCGGGGACGACTCCACGCCCCTCCTATGGGAAAAATCAGCGAAAATGCTGGCCTGCTGCCTTTATATGCAGCAGGGAACGCCCTTCATATACCAGGGCCAGGAACTAGGCATGACTAATGCCCGGCTTGATTCGATTTCCGATTATCATGACATCGAAGCCCTTAACGCCTATAAAACCCTGGTGGAACAGGAACAGGTCTATACCCACGATGAAATGATGGACTGTATCAACCGCATGGGCCGGGACAACGCCCGGTTCCCCTTCCAATGGGACGCTACTGCCAACGCGGGCTTTACCGCCGGAACGCCATGGATCAGGGTGAACCCCCATTACACCGCCGTCAACGCAGCTTCCCAGATAATTGACGAGAATTCCATTTTTTACTTTTATAAAAACCTCGTGGCCCTGCGGAAAAAACACCGGATCATCGTGTACGGCAAATACCGGCTCCTGAAATCCCCCGAAGATCTCTGGGTCTATGTCCGGGAAGTGGAGGGGCAGACCCTTCTGGTGATAAACAGTTTCTCCGCCGAAGAACGGTACTATGCCATTCCTGAGGACTTGGCGGAAAAGAAGCGGGAACTGCTCATCGGTAATTATCCGGCGGACGATAAATGGAACGGTATCAACCTCCGCCCCTATGAATGCCGGGTATATCTGTTATAAGATGCCCCTATGGCAACCATCAGGGAAATTGCCCGTATCGCCGAGGTCAGTACCGCTACGGTATCCAATGTGATCCACGGCAATACGGGCAAGGTATCGCCGGAAAAACTGGCGAAAATACAAATACTCCTGGATCAGTTCCGGTATGTAAAGAAATTGGGCTTGAGTCATCTCAACAACGCCAAATCCCGAATCATCTGCATGGCGATCAATGCAAGCAAAACCTACGAAAATTCGATCTTCGCCGATCCCTTTTACGGCCAGATTTTGGGGGTAGCGGAAGGACTGCTCCAGGAACAAGACTATTATCTGATGATCTACGTCTCTCCCAATGTTGAGGATATTTTCCGTACCGTGGCGGCCTGGAATATCGACGGGATTATCGCCGTAACCTTCCGGGCGGAGGATTGCGACAAATTGCAATGCCTCACGGAAAAACCAGTGGTATCCATCGACGTCATCGGGGAGGTAAGCGGCGGCTTCGTCAACATAGGGCTTGAGGATTTTAAAGGGGGCTACCGGATGACCCAGCACCTTATCACCCGGAATTATCATGATATTCTGATCCTGGCTAACTCGGACTTCGGGGTCGATCATGACCGCTGGCGGGGTTACCGCAAGGCCCTGGACGAAGGGGGCATCCCCTATGACAGCGGCAACTATGTGCTGATCAGTACCGAACAGAAACGGCGGCTTATTCTATACGAGGCCCTCCTCTCCCGCCTGAAAAAAGGATCGGCCCTGTTTTTTCTGTCCGATTTTTACGCCCTTGAAGGTATAGGCTTTCTTTCAAAAAACCATATCTCCGTCCCCAATGATGTAGGGGTCGCCGGGTTCGACGACACTGTGTACTCCCGGTTCTCGGTCCCGCCCTTGACAACGGTTCATCAGGATATTTCCCAAAAAGCCGCCGCCGCGGTGGAACAACTGCTCCTCCTCCTTGATGGGGTCGCCCCAGCCAGCCGGGACATACGGCTCCCCGTGGAACTGCTGATCAGGGAAAGCACCTAGCGGTATTGCGTTTGTGGATTTTTCGCAGCATTTATCCTGGCGTGGATGCTTGCAACGAAAGACCCGCTTATCACTCATGGAAGCAGGGTCCCAAAACCCGCAAATGCCAGAATAATACCCTTGGAGTGTCCAAGCCCGGTATATATGAGCCCCGCGATCCCCGGTGAGGGTCCTAACGCTGGAAAGACAACCCGTCAGCCCGAAACGATGAGGACAAAGGCCGCAAAGCCCAGGCTATGTCTACCTGTTGAGGCAAGGTCCAACTTGCCCCACCCTCCCCTATGCTTCTTACTTTCTCTTCATTGCCGGTTTCTTGACTGCCTTGACCGCAGTTTTCACCTTGGCGGCCGCGGCTTTTACCTTAGGGGCGGCCTTAACTTCGGCTTTTGCCGCAGAGGTCTTCACCTTGACGGCGGCGGCTTTCACCTTAGGGACGGCTTTAGCTTTGGCTTCTGCCACAGCGGTCTTCACTTTGACGGCGGCGGTTTTTACCTTAGGCAAGGCCTTGGCCTTTGCGTCGGAAACCGCAGACTTCGCTTTGGCTGCGGCGATTTTTACCTTTGGACTAAGCTTCTTTACTACCGCTTTTGCCTTAGCCGTAAGAGAATTGTTGATTACCGCCTGTGCGCCGGCAAGCCGGGCCAGGGGCACCCGGAAGGGGGAACAGGATACATAGTTCAAACCAACCCGGTAGCAGAAGTCGATGGTCAGGGGATCGCCGCCGTGCTCACCGCAGATGCCGACTTTGAGATCCGGGTTGACCGCACGGCCTTGTTTTGTTGCATAATCAATGAGGAATCCCACCCCTTCCTCATCAACAGACTTGAAGGGATCAACATCAAGAACGTTCTGCTGGAGATATGCGGGCAGGAAGGAAGCCACGTCATCCCGGCTAAAGGCAAAAGTCATCTGAGTAAGGTCGTTAGTACCAAAGCTGAAAAAGTCCGCGCGTGTAGCTATATGGCCAGCCCGGATAGCTGCCCGGGGTACCTCTATCATGGTGCCGATCTTTATCGAGAGTTTTACCCCGGCTTTTCCAAATGTATCCTTGAGTATCTGTTCAGCCCTGGGACGGAGCAGTTTCAGTTCCCGGGCAGTAACCACGATGGGGATCATAATTTCCGGGTCAACGGGAATATTTTGTTTAACACAGTCCACCGCCGCCAGGGCTATGGCCTCAACCTGCATATCGTAGATTTCCGGGTATGTAACCGCAAGACGACACCCACGGTGACCCAGCATGGGGTTAGCTTCGCGGAGCCGTTCGATCTTTGGGGTTAGTGTCTCTACACTGACGCCGATATGTTCCGCCAGTTCCAGGGTTTCTTCCGGGGTATGGGGCACAAATTCATGGAGAGGCGGATCCAGAAGTCTGATGGTTACCGGCCGGCCTTCCATGGCTTTGAAAATGCCGAAAAAATCCTGCTGCTGCAAAGGAAGAATCTTTTTCATAGCCTCCTTCCGGTCTTCCACAGTATCCGCCACGATCATGGCCCGGAAATGGATGAGTTTTTCCTTAAAGAACATGTGCTCGGTCCGGCAGAGTCCCACGCCCTGGGCGCCGAACTCGAAGGCCCGTTTAGCGTCCTCGGGCTGATCCGCATTGGTCCTGACGTCAAAGCCCTTGAGGCTTCCCCGCCTGGCTGCGGAACGGATTTCATCACACCATTTAAGGAAGATGCTCATATCCTTGCCGATTTCCGGGTTTACCAAGGGCAGTTTTCCCTCGTAGACCTCTCCGGTGGAACCGTCGATAGAAAGCCAGTCGCCTTCGTTGAATGCCTTATTTTCCACCACAGCGGTTTTTCCCTGAACCGATATGCCCTTAGCGCCAGCCACACAGGGTGTTCCCATACCACGGGCTACTACCGCCGCATGGCTGGTCATACCACCGGTGGAGGTAAGTATACCCTGGGAGACCACCATGCCTCCGATATCCTCAGGGCTGGTATCCTGGCGGACCAGGAGAATCTTCTCCCCTCGCTCATGCCATTCCTCAGCTTCCTTGGCGGTAAACACGATCCTTCCGCAGGCCGCACCGGGAGATGCGTTAAGCCCTTTGGTAATCGGCTTGGCGTTCTTCAAGGCAGTAATATCGAACATCGGGTGGAGAAGCTGATCCAGTAAGGCCGGGCTGACCCGGAGTATGGCGGTATTTTTATCGATAAGCTTTTCCGTGACCATGTCCACCGCGATTTTAACCGCCGCGGCGCCGGTCCGCTTGCCGTTCCGGGTCTGGAGTAAGAAAAGCTTCCCCTGCTGAACGGTGAATTCCATATCCTGCATATCCCGAAAGTGTTTTTCCAGGCGATCCTTAATCTTCACTAATTGGTCGTAGATCCGCTTGTTTTCCTTCGCCAGGGCGGAAATTTTCTCCGGTGTCCGGATACCAGCCACCACATCCTCACCCTGAGCATTCATCAGATATTCGCCGTAGAATTCCCTAATCCCCGTGGAGGGGTCCCGGCTGAAACAGACCCCGGTACCGGAATCGTTGCCGAAGTTGCCGAATACCATGGACTGCACGTTTACCGCAGTACCCTTAATATTTTTAATATCGTTGAACTGCCGGTATTTAATCGCCCGGTCGTTCATCCAGGAACCGAAAACCGCATTTATCGCGCCCCAGAGCTGATCCAAGGGCTTTTGGGGGAAATCCGTTTTGGTTACATCCTTGACGATCCTCTTATAATCCTTCACCAAGTCTTCCAGATCCTGGGCGTTGAGGTCTGTATCAAGCTGTACCCCACGAGCGCTCTTAATTTTTTTGATAGCTCCCTCAAAATCATCACCGGGAACCCCCATGACCACGTCGCCATACATCTGGATAAAACGTCGGTAGGCATCCCAGGCAAAGCGGGGATTTTTGGTTTTAACAGCCAGCCCCAGAACCGCCTTGTCGTTAATACCTAAGTTGAGGATCGTATCCATCATACCGGGCATGGATACCGGCGCGCCGGAGCGGACCGATACCAGCAGGGGATCAACAGGGTCTCCCAGTTTTTTCCCCATCACCTTTTCAAGTTTTACCAGGTAGGCTTGGACATCCTGTTCAAGTCCCGCGGGGTATTTCCTCTTATTTTCATAAAAAGCCGCGCATACCTCGGTAGAAATGGTAAATCCCGGGGGAACTGGAATTCCAAGATTGGTCATTTCCGCCAGATTTGCGCCTTTGCCGCCAAGGATGTCCTTCATCCCGGCTTCACCTTCAGCTTTCCCTTCACCAAAAAAATATACATATTTCTGCTTTGCCATCATTCCTCCATAAAGATGTATACATTCTACCACAATAAGTAGAAAAAAGCAATGCCCCGCGTTGCCTCACGTAAAATCTGACCGAAGGGGAGGCGGAATCTCACGTAAAAATCTGACCATGGAAACCTACACTACATCCGGCGGTAAAGCCGCCGGAGGATATTATGGGGTTGTCCATGAAAGAACGAAAACCGCTTACCCGGGAGTTCGC
>JAITBG010000129.1 GCA_031283725.1 Treponema sp.
TTGAAAAAATATTTTATCTTTGATACACTGTTTTTATATGGAATTAACGCAGGAATTCATCGACGGCCTTACGGTTAACGAAGTCAGTATCATGAAGGGTATCGCCGAACAATTGGGGGTGAACCTGGGGCAGGTTTCGGCGGTTGTCGGCCTTTTAGGAGAGGGGAGCACGGTCCCCTTTATTGCCCGGTACCGGAAAGAGAAGACCGGTAGCCTGGACGAGGTCCAGGTACGGGATGTGGACCATCTTTTTTCCAGTGGGAAAAACCGGGAAACCCGGCGCTTGGAAATTATCCGGGGGATTTTTGACCAGGGAAAGCTCACGAAATCTCTCTATGAAAATATCATCAAGGCGGCTACTCTAACGGAACTTGAGGATATCTTCGCCCCGTATAAGCGGAAAAAGCGAACCCGGGGGATGGCCGCCATAGAAAAGGGCTTAGAACCCTTGGCGGAAGCTATGCTGGAACTGGAAGTGGCCGCCCTGGTAAAAAAGGCGGCGGAGTTTATACGGGAAGATGCCGAAAATCCCGCCCTGTCGGTTGCTACCGCTGAAGAAGCCCTACAGGGCGCCATGGATATACTGGCTGAACGGGCAGCCCAGGACCCGGAAAACCGGGCGGCGGTCAAAAGTTTTTACGGAAAGGATGGGCGCATCATCGTCAAGGGCGTTGGGGATGATGAAAGGAAAAAAACTTCCACCTACCAAATGTATTGGAATTATATGGAATCCTTGTCCCAGATTAAGCCCCACCGAGTGCTGGCCATAAACCGGGGTGAACGGGAGGGGTTTCTGGAGGTGACCATCGATGTGGACGAAAATACCGCGGTGGAAATTTTGCAGCGAAAATACGATATCCACAATGATTATCATAAAACCGCTATTGAGGACGGGCTTAAGCGGCTCCTTTCCCCTGCGGTGATCCGGGAGATCCGTGGGGATCAGAACGATACTGCGGACGATCATGGAATATCCGTGTTCAGTCAAAACCTCAAAAACCTCCTGATGCAGCAGCCTATCAAGGGAACCCGGGTGCTGGGTATAGACCCGGGGATCAGAACCGGTACCAAGTGCGCCTTCCTGGATGATACCGGGAAGTACCTGGCCAATTTTGTTATCTACAACCACAAGGTTGAAGAGGCTAAGAGCCTTCTCCTGGGCGGCATCAAGAACTATGATGTGCAGCTTATCGCCGTGGGGAATGGGACCGGTTCCAAGGAGGTCCAGGAAATTGTCACTTCAGTGATCGCCGAGAACGGTCTGGAAGTCCTCTACACCGTGGTGGACGAGGACGGCGCTTCGGTGTACTCCGCCAGCGATATTGCCCGGGAGGAATTCCCCGACCTGGACCTGACCATTCGGGGGGCCATTTCAATCGGACGGCGTCTCCAGGACCCCTTAGCGGAATTAGTGAAGATCGATCCCAAGTCCATCGGGGTGGGACTCTATCAGCATGACGTGAATCAGAAGAAACTTTCCGAAACCCTGGATGAAGTGGTTTCCTCGGTAGTGAACAACGTGGGGGTCAACCTCAATACCGCCAGCGTTTCCCTGCTCAGGTATGTGTCGGGGATTAACGGCTCCCTGGCTAAGAAGATCGTCAAGTACCGGGACGAGAAGGGAAAGATCGCCAGCCGGGAAGAGCTGATCTCGGTTCCCGGTATGGGACCGAAGAGTTTTGAACAATGCGCGGGGTTTCTCAAGATCCCCGAAAGTCCGGAAATTCTGGACAATACCTGGGTCCATCCGGAAAATTACGCCATAGCGCGGGTTATCAGAAACACTATTACTATCTCCAGTAATATTTCTGCTGCGGAAGCTAATGCGCTGAAGAAACAGTACAATGTGGGGGACACCACCATCAGTGATATTGTGGAGGAGTTGAAAAAGCCAAACCGAGACCCCCGGGAAGGGTTTCCTAAGCCTATCATGCAGAAGGGGGTGGTGACCTTCGAGGATCTCCGCGAGGGAATGACGATTACTGGAAAAATAAAGAATGTAGTTGATTTCGGAGCCTTTGTAGATTTAGGCATCAAGGAAACAGCGTTGGTGCATATTTCCGAGTTGAGTGACCACTTTGTGAAGGACCCTATGGATGCGGTTAAAGTGGGGGAAGTACTGGAATTCCGTATCATCGGCCTGGATCTGGACCGCCGCCGCATCAGCCTTTCACGGAAGAGCGATTCCGCCCGGGATGATTCCACCGCAGCGAAAAAAACCGGTGGCGGGGAGAAAAAGAGGGTTGTGGCAGTCAGAAAAGAAGGAGATCCCGGCGGGAGCAGGAGCAGCACAGGGAATAACCGTAAAGGCCAGGGCAGCCCCCCGGGAAGCTCTGGAGACCGTCACCCCCGATTTGATGACAAGGGCGATGATGGCACTATGTACAATCCTTTTGCGGAAGCCCTTAAAAAGATGAAAGAAAAGAAGTAATTTAGTAACGAAAGGATAGGGAAAAAAGGTGCATATATCCGTTGCTTTGAATGCTATTCTTGGATCAGGTTTAGTATGCATTCTTATCATTGCTGATTATACCCAAAAATACAACACCGATACTTTTCAGCGGGAAGCCTTTTTTCGCGTCCTTCTGTCTGCTATGGTTGCGATGCTGACTGATTTCGTTTTTTACATGCTCAACGGATATTCGGGCAGGGCGATTTATTATATATTGCATATCGATTTACTGATCTACTATGCTTTTCAGATCGCTTCTTTTTGCTATCTTTTCATTTTTATCGATTATCTATCCTTTAAGGACCTCGGGCGGATAAAAAATATTACCAAAATTGCTTGGGCTGTTTTTATCATCCACGGAATTATCCTTCTTTTTAATCTGCCTCTGGGTTTTTATTTTTATATTACCCAGGATAATGTCTTTGTCCGTGGGGATAAATATTTTATCCGCATGGTTCTTAGTTATTTTCCCGTATTAATGGTAATCTTTGATGTTTTTTTCTTTAATAAAAATTTCAAAAAATCCCAGGCATATCTGACTTTTTTCTTTACCTTCTTTAGTGTTTTGGGATCAACTGCTGATATCATTTTTAACACCACCGGCCTGTTCTGGTCATGTTATACCTCAGGGCTCCTCTATGCTTATTTTTTCATAGTCCGGGCGGACTCAAAGATCGACAGTCTCACGGGGATTGGAAACCGGTACAGCTTTAATGAGTTTATCGATCAGGTTTCCGGGCAGAACGCAAGACAGCCTTACTCGGTGGTGATGATCGACATGGATCACTTTAAGGAAATTAACGATACCTTGGGTCACCTGGAAGGGGATAACGCCCTGCGGGATATGGCGGCCATTATCAAGGGTTGTATCCGATATTCCGATTTTGCCGCCCGTTACGGAGGAGATGAATTTGTATTAGCTACCCAAAAAGAGAGCGATGTTGTCCGGCTTATGGAGCGGATACAGCAGGCCATTGATAATCAGAATGGAAAAAATGTACGTCCCTATAAAATTCAAATTAGTTATGGCTACGATGTGTTTACCCCCAACAGCGATCAATCCATAGAAGCTTTTCTTTCCCACATAGACAGTCTCATGTACAAACATAAGGCCGCCAAAAAACGGCGCGGTACGGATCGTGAAAACGCGTAACGGCGGCGCTACGGTCCTGGAGGAAGGGATCGCCCTTTTGTGCCGGGGAGACGGGGATATTCAGGAGCTCCTTGGCGGCGGTAATACCGGTAGGACGCTTCCTCTGCTCAATAAATATGTAGAAGTGATTGAACGCTTTAATCCCAGCCTTAGTTTAGTAAGCGCCACAGAACATCGGGAACTGGTGATACGGCATATCCTGGATTCCCTGGCCCCTTTAGGAGTACTGCGGCGTCTGGTTCGCTTAACTTCATTGCAAGTAGCCGACGTGGGGTCCGGGGCAGGGCTTCCGGGCATACCCCTGGCAATAGCTCTGCCGGACTGTTTCTTTACCTTGATCGAACGGAAGACCAGACGAGCGGAATTCCTGCGAAATACCCTGTCGGTGCTGGGGCTGCCCAATGCGGCAGTGGAAGAGCGGGAAATGGAAAAGGCCCCACGGTTCCGTTTTGGTATAATTACTTTTCGGGCCTTCCGTCCTTTGGAACCAGCCATCCTCAAAAGGCTCTTCCGGCTCCTTGTTTCCGGCGGTGCGCTGGCAGCCTACAAGGGTCGGCAGGAAAAGATTGCGGCGGAGATGAGGGATGTCAGTGATCTGATCGGTTCCTGGGAAGTTATCCCCTGTCCGGTCCCTTTCTTGGACGAAGAACGCCACCTGGTGATCATAAGGCCCATCGGTTCCATGTGAGAAAAATTATTTCCCGTATAATTCTATTCTTGTTTTAAGATATTGCTGATAGATATTGTCGTATTTCTGTACCTGCCCTTTATCCGGAAGAGCATGTTTTTTTTCATTCAATACGATGTGCTTTGCGCAGAGTTCCGGTATGGAATCTTCCTTGCATGCGCCCATGGCCTGTATAATTCCTCCAAAAGCCCCCGCTTCCTTCCCCTGGACGCCCACGATTTCCGTGTCAAACACATCGGCGATAATCTGCCTCCAGGGAGCACTGTTACTACCCCCTCCTACAAGCCGCAGTTGGTGAAAGGAAACGCCCTTTCCTCGCAGCAGATCATACCCCCAGCGGAGAGAAAAGGCCACCGATTCCGCCGCAGCGCGGATAATATTGGGCCGGGTAAAGTTTTCACTGTTTAAGCCGCTGATATACGCCTTGGAGGACGGCAGGCTGGGCATGCGCTCGCCGTTGAAAAAGGGGAACATAAAAACCCCCCCGGCGCCGGCGGGAGAGGAACTCATTTCCCCGTCAAAGGTTTTCAGATCCAGGGTGAAAAGCTCCTGCACCACCGTGGTGGTTGATGTTGCGTTCATGGTACAAATGGTAGGTATCCAGCCGTTGGGTATGGAATTCTGTATCTGGATGATCTCCGGATACCCCACGGGCTGTTGGCTGGTGAAAACGCTGAATACCCCGGAGGTACCTAGATTCATAGTTGCGATCCCCGCTTCCACATTTCCGGTGCCTACCGCGGCCATCATATTATCCCCACTTCCCGCAGCCACAATACAGGAAGTACTCAGGCCGTACTTGTCCGCAATTTCACTGCTGATATTCCCCACAGGGACAAGATCGTCAATAATTGGCGGAAGCGCCTTTTTAAAATCCCCGGAGATGAGAGATACCATTTTGTCACTCCAAATTTTGTGGATCACATCGTAGTATCCGGTTCCGGAGGCGCTTCCCGCATCGGTGGCGATGTTTCCGGTCAGGTAAAAATTGATATAATCCTTTGGATTAAAGGCATAGGCAATTTTGCAGAAAAGCTCCGGTTCATGACTTTTAAGCCATATTAATTTTGAGACCGTATAGCCTACGGGGATCGAGGTGCCGATGGTGGAAATAACCTCCATCGCTCCCCCCGCGGCATCGATATATTGTTGATTGGCATCCGCAGTTTCTGTATCATTCCACAGTTTTGCCCGCCGGAGAACCTTCTTATCTTTACCCAAAATCACTAATCCGTGCTGCTGGCCTGAAACACCGATCCCAGCAATCCGCCTGCGTTCATCGGCACTGAGATTTTTCAGGGCATTCTTCATGGCGCAGTCCAGGGCGTCAATCCACCAGCCGGGTTCCTGCTCACGGCTGCCCCGTTCGTTGGAAAGAATCTCATGACCACCGTAACCGTCACCGAGAAAAGTCCTTGTCTCAGGATCGTATACCACAACCTTGGTACCCTGGGTCCCGCAGTCAACACCGATATAATAGGCCATTAGCTCTCTCTCCTTGTTTAGGAAAGTTCTATCATTACTTTGACCACATCCGGATGGCCGGCGGCAGCATATTCATAGGCGGCAATGGAATCTTCAAATTTGAAAGTCTTGCTGATAAGACGCTTAATATCTATTTTGCCGGCATTGACCAGGGCAACCGCTCGATCAAAGGTATTGGTATACCGGAACAGGGTTTCAATCCTGAGACCTTGAACTTGGATCCATGTCATGTTCAGGGAAACCGTGCCGTTTAGCATACCCACAATTACTACCGTCCCGCCACGGCGGGCGCACCTGACAAAATCGGGATAAACCCGGGGACTGCCGGAAGCCTCAAAAACAATGGAAGCACCCAAGCCATTGGTTTCCCTGCGAACAAATTCCTCAAGGTTTACCTTGGCGGTATTGATGGGTATGATATTTTTATATGAACCGGCAATAGCAAGTTTCTCCTGTTTAACGTCCGAAATAAAAACCCTGTTGCAGCCTCCTGTCAGGGCGGAGATGGCGCACATCAGGCCGATGGTCCCGCTACCTACCACCAGAGCCACGTCTCCGGGCTTTATCCGGGCTTTTTTTGCGGCCTCAATTCCAGTTGCCAAGGGTTCCATCATGGCCCCTTCGGCGGCGCTCATTCCCGCAGGAAGTTTGAAACAAAATTTGGCCGGGTGTACCACGGTTTCCCGGAGGCAGCCGTGTATTGGGGGGGGTAGCCCAGAATACAATATCCGGATCAAGGTGATAGTTGCCTTCTAACAACTCCCGGGATTCGCTGTTGGGAATCTCCGGTTCCATACACACCAAATCACCAACATCCACATTGGTAACCTTGGCACCTTTTTCTACAATAACACCGGCGGCTTCATGCCCCAGGATCATCGGATCTTTAACGATAAAATCTCCGATAGCTCCTTCCAAATAATAATGCACATCACTGCCGCATATTCCGCAAGCTTTTATCGCTATTTTCACATCGTAGGGACCGCTCTTCCAGAGGAAAATCCCGCAGGCTCAATTTTTTTACCGCTTCAAGCACCAATGCTTTCATGGCATATTTTCCCTTAATCATAAAAAGCCATAGCGCTGTTCACGCCATGGCTTTAAATTAAATCCAAACAGATTAAAGCGCACCGGTCGCTTTATGAGCATCAATAAGGGACTGGACGTTTTCCTTGGTGATGAGGGGGCAGTCAATACCCGTATTTACCAGGCTGGTAACAGCGCCGGTAAGGATATCGTTGGCCAGTTTTACACTGGTCCGGGCAAGTTCATAGGCGTTCTGGAAAGAAGTGGATGTCATGCGGCCTTCCTGGATCAGAAGCGCCGCTTCCGCGGTTCCGTCCACACCGTACACCAACAGGTTGTTGTACTTTGCGTTTCCCTTAACTACTTCCAGGGCGCCGGCGGCCATGTTGTCATTCATGGAAATGACCGCATCAATTTTGTCATTGGCCTGGACCCAGTCTTCCATATACCGCATGGCTTCGTCTTTGTTCCAATTGGCAATTTGCTCTCCGACAATCTGGACATCGGACCGCTTGTCGAAGAATTCCTTCTGCCGTGATTCGCGGCGGGCGGTGGAGTGCAGATTACCTGCGGGGCCGTTGATTACCACAACTTTTGCACCCTGGGGAATCTGGCTTAACGCAAGCCTGGCGTTCACTGCGCCCTGCTCATAGGGATCGGCATCTACACTGTTGGAAACGCCCTCAAGCCCGGGAACCCGGGGATTGATAAGGATGATAGGGATCTTCGCGTCAATGACCCTCCGGATATAGGGGGTCTGGGCCTCACCGTTATTACACTGGAGGATAATAATGTCATACTTGTTACTGATATAGTTTTCAATAAAAGAATTAACCCTATCATCATTGGCCTGGCCGTCCATAATATCCACTCTGAGGTTGGGATACTTAGCCACCTCATCCCTTATGGAATTGGCAAGCCATGCGGCGAAAGAATCGCCTTGGGCCCTGGCAATGTAGGCCACCCTCTTGGCGCCGCTGCTTCCGCCGCCTGCCGACTGTCCGCCGGCAAATACCATGGACGAGCAAGTCACCAGCAATACTAACACGGCAACAAAAACTCTTTTCATAAAATTCCTCCTAAACAATAGAAACATATTTTTAGGCGTAAACGCGCCTAAATTGCCAGATCAGTTCCCCGGGGATTTCGGTTTTACCCCATCAAGGTGAGCCGCTAGTTCCTTCGGTTTGGAACGTTTGTTTTTCGCCTGGATATCCATGATCACCGCCAGGGCTATGATAGCGCCTTTGATGATTTGCTGCATATAGGAGTTAACCCCCAGGAGGTTCATAATATTGTTGAGGATACCCACAATGAACGCCCCCGCCAGCGTTCCCATGGCAGTACCGATGCCCCCGGAAAAGCTGGTTCCACCAATGATTGCCGCGGTAAGAGCCTCAAACTCATACCCCCCCGCCGCGTTGGGAAGACCCGCGTTAACCCGGGACATGAAGAGTATGCCCCCAAGACCGACCAGGAAACCGTTGATCACATAGCAGGTAAATTTTGTCCGGGATACCTTGATTCCCGATGCATTGGCGGCTTCCTCATTTCCCCCAATGGCGTAGAGGGAGCGTCCAAACCGGGTATGGTTCAATATATACCAAGTAAGGATCAGCATAAGAACCATGAAGATAATCGGAATGGGAATGAGAAAAAAGGAACCCTGGCCGAATTCAACGAAGGAACCTATCTGGTAAATATTCTGTCCCGCGGTAAAGAGTAATACCGCTCCACGGGCAATGGTAGTAACCGCCAGAGTGGCGATAAAGGGCGGGGTTTTATACACGCTGACCAGAGCGCCGCTGATCACATTGAAGAGCACCCCTAGGACAATACCCACTATGAAGGCTATTAGCAGAGACCCGGTCAGTTTGAACACATATATGGCCAGAACCCCGGCAAAGGCAAGAACCGCTCCGGAGGCGAGGTCGATGAGTCCCGCGATAATAAGTATAGTTTCACCAAAGGCCAGTATGGTTACTACCGAATTTTGGCGCAAAATATTGGTAAGGTTTGTGGCCGAGAGAAAGTTCCTGTTCAACAGGGCGCTGATGATAAACACGCTCACCAGTATTACAAAAATACTATACTTACTCACAAACGAGGAAATACGGGATAATGAGAATCTTTCCTTATTATCAGCCATGGTCATAACATCCTTTTACCGATATACACGTTTTAATACCGTTTGCTTTTATACGGCAGCTTTCATGCTGCCCGTTGCGTATTGCATGATCAATTCCTGGGAGAACTGAGACCGCTGTAATTCCGCGACAATTCTCCCTTTGGACATGACGTAGATGCGGTCGCACATCCCCAGCAGTTCAGGCATCTCCGACGAAATCATGACGACGCCCTTCTTTCCATCCTGCACAATTCTACTCATGATTTTGTAGATTTCGTACTTGGCCCCCACATCAATACCCCGGGTGGGCTCGTCCAGGATAAGCACTGAAGGGTCCTTGATAAGCCATTTCGCCACCACCACCTTCTGCTGATTCCCCCCGGAGAGATTAGCCACCGGAGTTTCTATGGAAGGGGTTTTTATCTGAAGGTTTTTGCATTGTTCGTTTACCTCCGCCAGTTCTTTGCTTTTATGCAGCCGGCCGCGGAAAATATACCTGCTCAGATTCGGGAGCCCCATGTTTTCCCGAACGTTGCGCACCAGAACCAGCCCATAACGGCGGCGATCCTCGGAACACATGGCGATTCCGTTATCCACGCTGTCGGAAACACTTTTTATGCTAAGCCGCTTATCCCGGACTTTTATGGTTCCGGAATCTATCGGGTCAAGTCCGCAGATCGCCCGGACAACTTCGGTACGTCCTGCGCCGACTAATCCCGCAAACCCCACAATCTCTCCGGCGTTCAGGCTAAAGCTGATATCGGAAAATACCCCGATACGGTTAAGTCGTTCCACAGTCAGAAGACGTTCCCCCGGGGAAACCGAAAATTTCGGATAGTCGTTGGTTAATTCCCGGCCAACCATCATAGCAATGACCTTATCAATGGTCAAATTTTCAACCGAATCGGAACCTACCACCCTGCCATCTCTGAAAACCGTAATCCGGTCGGCAATTTTAAAGAGCTCATCCATTTTGTGAGAGATATAAATGATACTTTTACCGCGGTTTTTGAGATCCTGGATTTTTTTAAGCAGATCATCCACCTCCTTCTGGGCTATGGAGGAAGTCGGCTCATCCATAATCACCAGGGAGGAATCCTTATTGACGGCCTTAACGATTTCAAGCATCTGAATATCGGCGATGCTCAGGTACTTAAGCTTTGTTTGTAACCCGTCTACCATACGGGGATTATCATAAAGCCCTTCGCCTTTTAGCAGCTTCTCGGTTTCCCCATATATACGCTTCCAGTCCACTTGGCGGAATTTATTGACCGGAAGATCCCCCAAAAAAAGGCTTTCCGCCACGGTCATCTCCGGAACGTAGGTGCATTCCTGGTAAATCATGGCGATACCCTGCTTCCGGGCATCCAAGGGGTTCAGTATTTGGACCGGTTGCCCTTCAATGTGTATTTCCCCTGAATCCGCTTTATAAAGGCCGTTGATTATCTTCATCAGAGTGGATTTTCCGGCCCCGTTCTCACCGCATATGGCATGGACCTCTCCGCGCCGGGCTGAAAAACTGACGTTATCCAAAGCCAAAACTCCGGGGAAAGCCTTGGTTATATTTTTGAGTTCCAGAAACACACTTTTCATTGTAGCGTATTCTAATAGGCCGAATTTCGAGTTTTTAAGCTGATGTAGAAAAAACACCCGTCTTCTGATTAAGATCATGTCACTACACAAAACCTCAAGGAGACGGGTGAAATGGACGAGACAATGTTGATTA
>JAITBG010000142.1 GCA_031283725.1 Treponema sp.
CGGAAACGGTAGGCATCTCTTTTGGTAATTCTACAATCATACTCTTTTTGAAACTATGAAAAACCGATGAAACTGGAAATAGAGGCCCGAGCGGGTTTGTACAGCTTCGCCGGTCATATTTTCATTTTTCGCTGCCGTAGATCGTTTATCGTACCATGTAAGTTTGTTTTTTAGTCGATTATCTCCATAGGCTTCCCGCAACAGAGGGGAATTGGTTCGCCTTTTTTAAGCTCAATGGTTTTATTGCAGGTTCTGCAATAAACGGTACAGTCTTCCTGGACAATCTCGGGTTCGTATTTACCTGACATTTTTCCCTCCAAGAGTTATAATATTTAAGTCTAGTTTACATATTGAAGGATGTCAAGGAAAAACCTTCTGCCAAGGCCGCCTGCGGTAGTACTGTTGGCTCAGGGATTAACGCCCAATACGCCTAAACAGGTTAGCTGCATCTGACATGATTAAACTCCTTTTACCGCATCAATCTGCGTTTGTATCATTCATTCGGGCGGCAAAGAGACCATAAGCAAGCGTCTGGGCGTAAATGTCGGCAAAAGCCACATAAATCTTCAAATTATTTGCTTTAGACAACAGAAAAAGGCTGATTTCAACATTTGAGATAAAAGCAAGACCTCCTTCCGAGTGTAAAATGTTTATATTTTTGTTTATTCGAGAGTCTGGTTTAATACCCTGCGGCTTGCCCCGCGGAGGCTCATTATCATGATCAGACAGCTCCAATAGTCCCTGACCGCGCTTATGGATGTGGCGGAGTTTGCCTGCTCGGTACGCCGCCATGGATGAGAACAGGTCCATTATATCTTCGAACCCATTTCCAAAATAAGTTCCACTTCACCCACTGCTAGTTTTACTGTACGGGCAATTTCTTCCGCCGTCCAGCCCTGCTGCTTCAGTTTAATTACCGTTTCCCTGGTTCCGATAGGCGGCGCCCCGCGCTCTTTAAACCGCTTCCCCGGCTCATTGTCCTTGAGCAGAGCGGAGAATAACTTAAACTGTTCCTGGACGTTCTTAGTGATCTCCTCAAACCGGGTTTCCGCCTTGGCTAGGGATTCCCGGGCGGTTTGCAGTTTGTCCATGCGCTGTTCAACAGAACTGAGGAGACTATCCAGAGAGGCGGCCTTCTCCGCCGTTTCCCGAGCCTTGGCATTTTCCGCCGAAAGTTTTTCTACCGATGCGCGGATTTCTTCCTGTTCGTCCAGAAGGCGCTGGACTTCGTTGTGAACTTTTTGTACTGTCCGGTCAGTTTCCTGGAGAGCCTTGAAATTATCATCTATGCCGGCGTTGGTCTCTTCCAGGGTTTGGTTCTTTTTCTCTATCCGCTGGTACCGCTCTTCCACATCGTTAAGAGAATCCTCCAGCCGGCGGATCTGGACCTGTACTGCCTGGAGGGTATCGTCCGAGGCGCTGACCTCGGTAAGTTTTTCCTTTACCGATTGCGATGTCTGGAGCAGGCGGTTAAAGTCGGTCTCCATAAGTTCAATGCGCCGCTTCTCCGATTGGAAGACGACCATCTTGGCATCCACCTCTTCTCCCAGCCGCTTGATTCTGACAAATTTTGCTTCCAGCTCTGCGGCTTCGGTGCGGCGCTGATCCAGGCCGTTTAGATCCCCGCGGAGATCTTCGATCTTCCGCTCCAGGGCTGACTTCAATTCTTCCGCCTGATCAAAGAGCTTGGTTTGGGCGAGGAATTCTTTGATATGCCGGTCCGCGTCTTTGATAGACGAATCCAGCATTCTGGCCTGTTCGGTAGTATGGGCAAAGGTTTCGGTGCGCTGGGCCGCCGTTTCTTCCCGGAGATTTTCGATGGCGGAACGGACCGTGGCAAGCCGCTCCTCGTTTTCCGTATCCAGTTCCCGAATTTTCCGGCGATATTCATCCACCGAGATGTCCAAGTCCTTCATCTGGCCACCAAACATATTCTGCCATTCTTCGATGTGCCGCCGGGATTCGTCCAGCAGTTCACTGAACTCTCCGCTCCGGGATTCCACCTGGGATGAAATCTTTCTGAGATCCCTGTCAATTTCCCGCTGCTGCTGTTTAAGGGTTTCCGCCATGGAAATTGAAAAACGGCCAAGCTCCGCCTTGACCGCGGCTTCCGCAGTATCTCTGGCATCCGCCATGTTACTATCGAGCTGATCCTTCAGGGCATTCAGGGATTCATCTGCCTGGGCTATCTGGTTCCGTATTCCCTCTTCAAAAGCGCCGGTTTCAGCCTTGAGATGTTCCAATTCAGAAACGAGCCGGATATCCTCATCGGTAAAATGACGTTTCAAAGCATCACTAAAGGTGTTCTCCTGCTTCCGGCGTTCCTCCCGAAATTCCTCCGCCAACTCCGCCAATTCCGTATCCAGGACGTCTTTCCATCTGCTAAGCCGGGTATCGAATTCCTCCCGCCGGCGGAAGAGGTCGGCGGAAAAATCTTCCTCGAAAGTCTTGAGTTTATCCGACAACGTATCGTAGGCTTGTTCCTTAAGCCGGGACAATTCCCTCTCCACTGCGGAAATATCACCCCTGAAAACTTCCAAGTCGGCGGCAAATTCCGCGGCGGCCGCGTTCCGGGTATTGGCAAAGTCCTGTTCAAAGAGGGAGAAATCCTGACGTACCCGGTTTTCTGTTTCCTGCATATACCGGCGCAGTTCTCCGTCCAGCTTAACCGCATCCTCAGACAGGGTCTCCAGGCGCTCGAATTCCCGAATCTGGGCTGCCCGGTATTCATCAAGTTTGATATCCGCAGCTTCCAGGGCTTTTTGGCCTTCTTCCTCAATGGTTTTGGAGAGCCGTTGTACCATTTGAGCAACCGCATTGGTGGTCTGTCCGTCCAGAACTTTCAGACGGCCCTCCATCTCAGCAACTCTTCCGGCGGAATCTGCCTCCATGTCTTTAAGCGCCCCCATTTGGGTTTCTATATCCTGAATATCTTTCTTCCAACTTTCTTGGAGGGATCTCTGTTTACTCTCTATTTCCGCATGTTCGGTTTTCCACTCTTCCTTAATATTTTTTGCCACACCCTGTATGTCCGTAAGCCAGGCTTTGCTGCTTTCCTGATAGACCCGAAGTTTTTCCTCCACCACGATCTGGAAACGCCGTACCCTTTCCATGGACTGCTCCCGGAGTTTAACCAGAGCGGCTTCTTCCATTTTGTCCGCCCGGAACCCTGCCTGTTCCACAGCTTCCTTCAAAGTTTTTTCAATAAGGGAAATATCCCGGGCAAGGTTTGCCGCCCGATCCTGCTCTATTTTGCTTATAAGTTCCCGATGATCCTCTACCTGGCGTTCGGTAGTTTCCGCCACGGCCTGGAGGTCTTTTACGGTGGACCGAACCGCTGCAATCACGGATTCCGAAATTTTCTCCAGGGAATCGGCATTTTCCCGTTCAAAGCGCAGCTCCAAATCCTCAAGGCCTTTTTCCATGGAAACGAGCTTTTCCTTAGCTTCGATAACCCGCTTTCCCACACCCTCCACAAATGATGATTCATCCTGGATACGGCTTAGATTCTCCTGTACCCGTAGGGTCATACGGACCAGTTCCCCCAGGGTGGAATCGTAGGTTTTTATTTTTTCATTAAGATTAGCCACCGCCTCGATTTTGGCAGCCAACTCTTCATCACTTATCTGGAGCCGGTTCATTAGTTCTTTGGCGGCTTTTTGGTGGACATCCAGAGCTACCCCGTAATCCCGGACAGCGGCTTCTTTCTGGGTAACGAATTCTGTCAATTCGTTCTTAAGCCGATCCCCGTACTTACGCAGCTTTTCCAGGGTATGGCTATTTTTATCGGACTGACGGAAAAGGATGAGAGCCAGGGCAACAATGCCGAGGGTTAAAAGATTTCCAACCGTAAAAAAGCTGCTCATGTAACTTCAACTTAACACAAATCTGCATAATTGGCGATAGTCAGAAAAGACAAAATCCGCATTACCCGTATATCGGCGGCGTTTCCTTAAAGGAGAACTGACCAGTGCGGCTTTCATCCCCAACCGTTTTGACCCTACAATATCGTAGGAAACGCTGTTCCCCACATACAGTATCTGTTCCGGCGCCAAAGCCATGCGCCGGGCCAGTTCCAGAAAGGGCGCCGGGTCCGGTTTCAGGCGGTTAGTATGTTCGGAACAGATTACCGCATCCCAGTATCCATGCAAGCCAAGGTATTCCAGTTTCAATTCCGCGGGAAAATCCGAAAGGAGCCCCAGAGGAAGCCCCGCAGATTTGAACGCCGCAAGGGTCTCCCGAACATGGGGGTATATCTTTACTTTTTTAAACAGGGGTTCCCAGCCCCGGTAGATAAGCTTTTCCGTCCGGTCCTTAACTTCCGCTCCGGCTTTTTTTAGGATTTCCGCCATGAGAAGGGCTTGAAGATCGTAAAAATTACCATCCAGAAAGGTTTTTCGCAGGACTGTTCTCGCCTTACTAAAAGCCAGAAGATACCGCCATTCTTTCAATAAAAAAGGGATGAGACATGCATAAAACCGGTAATTTGGATAGAAGGTCCCATCCAAATCAAAGGCAACCCCACGGATATCTTCTCTCATAGTACCTTTATACTATGGATCGAAGGAGGTTTCCATGGGGATACGAACTAAATTGACATAGTGATCGCTTGGATACCGGGTTTTAAAAGCTTTAAATTGGGTTTCTTCGGCGCTTTCAAACATAGCCACCCGGAAATTGCCGTATTCGTTAAAATAAGGGATCAGTACCGCCACATGAAAGTGTTGACGCATTCGGGGAACCCCCCGGGGATTATCTGCCGTGATAGGGACGCCAATTTCGGCGTTTACCGAAGCCAGGTAGATCTTGCCCGGCTCATCAATGGCCAGGGTATAGAGCAGGGGATGGATGCCCTCAATGCCAAAACCTGCATCGGCGAGGTAACCCGGGAAGGAGCGGATCACCGCGCCCTGTTTTTCCCGGCGTATCACCGCGGAAAAGGGGGCGTTCCGGACTTCAATTTCCTCCAGAGATGCGAACGTCGGCGCCTTAAGCACCTTCCCGGCAATAGACGCCAGGTTCCGGGTCCAGTCCAGGCCGAAAAAAGGGTCACGGAGCTCCTCGTAGGGCGCCGTAAGACCGGAACCCCGTTCCCCAAAAGGCGCTTTGAGAGGACCGATAGGAAGCCTTTCCCCCGTAAGCGGTTTAAGTATACCGTCCACCACCCACTTGGCAAAGCCGGAACAGTTAAGCCCCGGCTCCCCAGGCTGGATAGACAGATCTTTGATAAACACATAGCGGCCGTTTTCGTCTATAGCACCGTCATCCCGAAAACTCAGTCCGGGGACTCTTTCCCGGAGTTCGCTGATAAATTTCCGGACGTCCCGGTAGGAATCAACTTGAGGTTCAAAGTAACGCTGGGGAAATTTGCCATTGGTCAGGCTCAGGACTTCCTCCAGAGGAAGCACGAATAAACGCTCAAAGGGGATAGGCAGAGGCAGGGAATTAACCACATAAGCATTGTAGATCACCACATCCATCACACACTTGTCCGCCGAAAAGGGCCTGAACTGAATATAACTGTTGAAATCTGTCTGGGGAAACATCCGAATCCGCACCGGGCTGCCGTCATCCCTCCGCCGGGTCAGTACCCAGGAGCCTTGGGCCCAGCCGGGAAATGATCCGTTCAGCTCTCTGGCTAGGATGATCATAAACTCATCCCCCGCCGCTTCGGCCCGCACCTCCACCCGCCCACCACCGGACAGTGTCTGAAGCGTCCGCCGCTTGTTCAGTACTACTGACGGAACTTCGATAAACCAGGAGTCTACCAGGGAAATACGCAGGGACGAATCATCTGGTATACGCCCTATGGGCAGATCCAACGCCGGTAGAGAAGCCAAGCTGCATAGAAGGACGAGAAAAACGGTAACCAGGCGTATAAACTTAGGGATATTCATTCTTATTTTCAGTATCGGTAAAAAAGGAATGCGGGATTAGGGATCGGAAATTTATCACATCGGTTCCTTTATACTGGTTATATCATGATAATACTAGGATATACTATCAGCCGGGATTTCCTGAATTTACCACCCTGCAAGGAAATTTCTTGACGATTAGCATGAAATTGTATATACTCCATACAATTAAATAATAATATTAAAAAAATAACAAAAACTACTATAGTTAATAGGCGATTTCAAAATATCAGATTTTGAAATAAGCTTATAATTAAGTAGATTTGAGCGTTTTGCCCTAGAGGGACCTACGGGTCTTCGTTTACGGGCATTGAGACGAAGCACAATGCTGGATGGGTTGTTTTATAGTAATGTCCCTATTTCCTCGGAAAATCAGATTTATTTAGAACGTCCCCATGTGTATGATTTACTGGAAAGAGCGGTTAAAAGTCCCATCGTTACGGTGACCGCCGGAGCGGGGTACGGTAAAACCCAGGCGGTTTACTCGTTTGTACGCAAGTATAACGCCGTTACGGTTTGGATACAGCTTTTCGAGCAGGATAATCTGGGCTGGCATTTCTGGGAAAATTTCAGCCGGGCAGTCGAATTTATAAACAAGGATTCCGCGAAAAAACTCCGGAAGACAGGGTTTCCCGAAACGGAACAGAAACTCGAGCAATACCTGCAGATTCCCAACAATGACGTTGATCCGGCGTGGAAATATATTTTTGTCTACGATGATTTTCATCTGATCCATGATCCCTCGGTGCTGCGCTTTATTGAATATACTATCACCACCCCTTTCCCCAACATCTCCTCCATACTTATTTCCCGGACGGAACCTGGGATCAATACTATCCCCCTACTCTCCAAGGGGTACCTGACCCGGATAAGCGAAGACGATCTGCGGTTTACCCTGGATGAAACCCGGGAGTATTTTCGTATCCAGGGGCTGAATGTACAAAGTGATGTGTATAAGGCTGTGTATCGTGACACCGACGGCTGGGCCTTTGCCGTACACCTGGCTTTCCTGTCGATCAAGTCGGCCCTGCAATCCGCGGAAGCGCCAAATATACGTAGCGTGTCATCCTCGGTAAAACTCAATATTTTCAAGTTCATTGACAGTGAAATTTTTTCGGTTATCTCAGAAGATTTACGAAAATTTCTGATCAAGATTTCCCTGATAGATCATAAGACTTTGGATATCCTTTCTAAATTGGCATCCCCGGAAATCCTGGACGAGATGAGGCGGATCGGTTCATTTGTCTACTACAATCCCTATCTGAATACCTGGCGAGTTTACCATCTCTTTCAGAAATACCTGCAAAAGAAGCAGGGGGAACTTTCGGCGGAGGAGAAGCGGGAGGTCTATATCATCGCTGCCGAATGGTGCGCGGAGAATAATTTAAAAATGGACGCCCTCAGTTATTTTGAGAAAGCCGGAGCCTATGATAAATTTTTTAAGGTAGTGTATTCCCTGCCGCAGTTACTGCCCAACCGGCTCGCAAAGTTTCTGCTGGAGGTTCTGGACCGGGTGCCGGAATCCTTGTTCAGGGAAAACCCCCAGGCAAACATTGCCCGTATGCATGTCCTCATCGCTCTGGAACGGTTTGAAGAGGCTTTCGCAGGGCTTATGGAGATCATCATCCGGTTGGAAGCCGAAGCGCCCAGCCTCCGTAATGACCGCATCCTGATGAGTTGTTATTTCGACCTGGGGTTTAGCGGCTTTGTAACCTGCATGCATACCCGGGACTACGGCTATGTACGGTATTTTGAACGGGCCTATCACTACTACGAACTCAGCGACCGTGAGTATACAGGTTTTCAGCCCGTTGCCCTGCTGAGTTCCTACCTGTGCCGGGTAAATAGCGCGGAAAACGGGGAAATAGAACGGTATATTAAGGCTATTGCGGAGATGGTGCCCTATATATCGAAAATGAACAGAGGTATTACTTACGGTATGGACGATTTAGCCTGGGCAGAACTGGCCCTTTTCCGTAACGACAGGGAACGGGCGGAACAGATGGCCTACCAGGCTTTGTATAAGGCACAGGAAAAAAACCAGTACGAGATTGTAAGCAGGGCGGTTTTTTATCTGATACGGATCAACATCTTTAAGGGGGATCCCGAAAAAATAGAAAAACTACTGGCAATTCTGGAGGCCCAGCTTGAAGAGCCTAATTACCTGAACCGGTACATCTACTACGATATACATACCGGGTGGTTCTATTCCCACATCGGCCAGCCTACCCGGATTGCCCCCTGGCTTAAAAACGATTTTATTGAGAGCGATTTAAATTCTCTTACCTTCGGTCTGGAAGTCTTGATCCGCGGCAAATATCATTATGTCTTGGGGGATTACCGGAAGGCAGTGTGGGTGATGGAAAAATATACAGACAAATATGGCCTAAGCGGTTTTTTGTTTGGAAAAATTGGGTACCTGATTATGAAAGCTATATGCCTCTGTGCTCTGAAGGATATTCCCGGAGCGATACACGCCCTTGAAGAATCCTACGCCCTGGTAGTCCCCATCGGCCTGGACATGCCCTTCATTGAACAGGGGAAGATTACCCAGCCGCTGTTTATTGCCGCCCTAAACTATAAAGGCTGTTCCATCCCCCGAGACTGGCTTGAACGGATGCTCCACTCTTCCTTGGCTTACGCGAAAAAACTGTATGTGGTGACGGAGAAATTCCGGGACCGGCAGTATGAAGATGCCATTCCGCCAATATTTTTCTCCCGGCGGGAGTTATCGGTCCTTAAGGGGCTGTCCCGTGGATTAACCAGGGAAGAACTGGTGAAAGAGGGGAATATTTCCATAAATACGGTAAAAAGTGTTATTAAAATCATATATAATAAACTGGGTGCTGTAAACCGTGCCGATGCAGTGCGGATCGCTACTTCCATGAGGATCTTGAAAAACAGTGATCCGGAAAGCGATAATTATAGGCATGGAAAAAAATTTAATACTTGGTGATGTTTCGTTTTACGATATGGATGATCTTGCTTCGGCGGAATTTGCCTTTTATCAGGGGGATTTGATCCGAACGGATATATTCGCCCTGCGGGCCATTAGGAAGGCACGGGAAAAAAAACAGTACGAAATTGAAATCTACGCGCTTTTTTATCTGATACGTATCAATTTGGCCGTGGGAAGGCCGGAGCAACTTACGGATGTTTTGAAGCAGATAAAGGAAGGGCTTAATCGAGGGGAATTTCCAAGCCTCGTCTGTGAGCTTGCCCTCGGCTGGTTTTATATCCACATTGGCCAAAGGCAGCGTATTGCCACCTGGTTAAAAACCGGCCTTGATAAAAGTAATATACCATCCCTGTTCACTAGTTTAGAAATACTGGTAAGGACAAAGTATTTTTACGGAGAGAAGCACTGCCCCCCCGTCTTTACGGCCCCGGAGAATCAGGCAGGGCCTTATACCCTTAGATCATTTTTCTTCGGAAGAATAGAAATGAAAGTATTGGAAGCGGTATATCTGTACCATGAAAAAAGAAAGGAAGAGGCGTTTCAGGCCCTCAAGGAAGCTTACCAAACAGCGATGCCTAAGGCTCTGAATATGCCCTTCATTGAAATGGGCAAGGATATGTGTACCCTAGTAAATGGAGTGATTAAATATGGCAAACCTGGGATACCCATAGAATGGCTTGAAGAGATACTCAAAAAGTCTACGGCTTATGCTAAAAAGCTGCCTGCCATCGCGGAAAAATTTCATGTAAAGGCAAATAAAAAACCTCCCCTATCCATTTCTACAGTTGCTTTGTGTTGATGATAAGGTCAAAAAATTCCACCGGAAATCAAAAAAAATAAAATATTTCCACCGTTTGGGGGTATTGCGTTTTTTGGGACATATTAAAGTTATAGTAGCAGGAGAAAAAATATGTCCCCTAATAACAGTTCAAATATTATAATTCGGAGGGAAATTGAACCTTTACTGCTGAAAGCTCGGGAAGTTCTGCACTTCTATGAAAAGGCTACCGATGTAACCGTCTCCGTGCTGGATCAAACCGGACATAGTATCCCTGAATTTTCCGGCGAAGCGTACTGTCCTTCAGAGTTCTTTTGTTCTCTTTGCAGGAAGTATTCCAAAAAATTTCCAGCAAAGCTTCCCACAGAAATCGGCCGGAACTGGAAGGAAGGTGAGTACCCCTGTACCCAAATTCATATTGACAGTATTTCCCGGGCTCAACGTTCCAGGGGCGTGTATATCTATACCTGTGATTTAGGGTTTACTTATTGGGTCTGTCCCCTGTCTTCTAGCGGGCGGCCGGCGGGAGCATTGATAGCCGGACTGGTCCTCGGTGTCAGTGTACAAGAATCTGCCGAAAAAATATTCCGTAAGAGCCGGGGGCAAATCAGCCAAGAGTCAGCAACTCTGCTCCTTGCGAGGATTCCTGAAAAAACCGAAGAAGAAATAAAGGCTATGGCACGTTTGCTGCTGATCTGTGCCAGGCAGATTTCCAGGAAGATCGAAACCCACCACGAAACACTTAAAAGGCGGGCAGAGCAGCAATCCAAGTTGTCTGATCAGATCGAAATTCTGAAAAATCAGTATAATACGGGAGAAACTGATTCCGGATATTCCCTGGAGAAGGAGCGGGAACTTCTTTCTGCCCTGCGCCGGGGAGATAATGAAGGCGCCCGTAAAGTTTTGGATGAACTATTAGCGTTTCTCTTTTTCTCAAACCCCGATAATTTTAAAATTATGCAATACCGGGCCATTGAACTGGTGGTTCTCATCTCCCGGGCGGCGGTCACTTCAGGCAATATCGGGAAGGCGCTTATGGAAATCAATAACCGGTACCTCATGTGTATTCAGGATGCCTTGACTATCGAGGAAATTATTGATGTACTATACCAGATGGTGGACAGCATGGGTGAACAAATTTCCCCTTTCAAGGGTGTACGCCATGCTTCGTCTCTGCGTAAGGCGGAACAGTATATCCGGGAGAATTATACCCGTAAGGTAAGCCTTCGGGAAGTCGCCGATGTATCGGGATTGTCCGCGCCTTATTTCAGTACAGTTTTTAAAGAAGAAATGGGGGAGAATTTTTCCAGCTACCTGAACCGTCTCCGGGTGGACCGGGCGGTGAGCCTGCTTGTGGAAACCGGGCTTTCCCTGAGTGAAATAGTCGGTTCCTGTGGATTCGAGGATCAAAGCTGGTTCTCAAAGATTTTTAAAATTTACACCGGAATGAGCCCCGGTAAATACCGGGATCAGAATCGCAGATTCGGTGCAGTGTTATCGGCAGATAATCTGTCGGTGGATGATCGATCGACGGATGAATGAATAAAAAATGAGCAAAAGAAACTTGATTAATTCAAAAACCATTGGTAATTCTACAAGAGAGACGGACGCTCTTTTAATCAAGGCATGGAAGATACTTACTGTTTACGCAAAAGCCACAGGTTCCGTTGTCTGTATTCTGGATCAGGATTTTCTTCCCATCCGGGAAGTTTTTCCGGATGTTCTTGATAAAACTAATACCTGTATAAATTTCTGCCGTAAATATTCCGCAGAAAATTCCGGGGGACTTAGTAGGATAACCAGGATATCCGATTTAAGATCCGCTCCCTGCAATATGATGCATATCAACGCTATTAAAGAAGCCCATCGTTTTGGGGGTTCCCATATCTATATGTGTGAATTGGGTTTTATGTTTTGGACCAGCCCCCTCTATTCAAACGGAAGGTTTATCGGGGCCCTGGTCGGATCAGGATTCATCGGCATCGAATGCAAAGAAACTGTGGACGCTATGTTTGCCATGAGCCGGGGAGCTGTGTCAAGGGAAGATCTGAAGGATAGGCTTGCCATATTCTCCAAGGGAGAACCCGAACGGATAAAATCCCTGGCGGAATTGCTGTTGATATGCGCTGAATACCTTTCCACCGGAACAGCTGAATACAACGAAGGCATCAAATTACAGGGGGAAAAGCAGTCATATTCCGGTATGAAGGGAGGCGCCTTGGTTCCCGGTTATCACATGGATAAGGAACGGCTACTCTTGGCGGCGCTACGGCGGGGGGACAATGAGGCGGGACAGAGGATACTCAATGAGCTTCTGTCAATTCTCTTTCAGTCAGACGTCGAGCCTTTCAGGTTTATCCAGTTTCGGGCAATGGAGCTGGTGGTTCTCCTTTCCAGGGAAGCTATGGAACCGGAGATCATGTATCAAAGATCCGCCGAATCCTCCGCCGAAACCTATACGGGCCGGAGTTCCTCGCCGGGCGATGCTATTCTGGAAACAAATAACCAGTATCTCCGGCGTATCCAGGAGGCAAAAAACATAGAGGATCTCACGGATGTAATGCATATTATTGTAGAACGTATGTCCGCACAACTTTTCTCCTTCCGGGGTGTGCGCCATGCATCGGCGCTGCGGAAGGCCGAACGGTTTATCTGGGAAAACTATACCCGGAAAATAAGCTTACAAGAGATTGCTTCCGCTGCCGGATTATCTGCTCCCTATTTCAGTACTATCTTTAAGGAAGAGATGGGGGAAAATCTTTCAAGCTATCTGAACCGCCTGAGGGTGGAGAAGGCGGAGCACATGCTGACCGAGACCGGTTTGACACTCAATGAAATTGCATCGTCCTGTGGCTTTGAGGACCAGAGTTGGTTTTCGAAAATGTTTAAGAGCTATACCGGTATAAGTCCCGGAAAATACCGCGCCCAAGGAGGGGTATATGGTTAATTTAAGTGATATTTCAAAAAGTCTTCAGTCGGGCAAAGCAGGGGAAACTTCTGATTTAATCGCAAAAGCTATTCAGGAAAATTACAGCGTTGAGAGTATTCTCAAACAGGGATTGATCCCCGGTATGTGTGCGGTAACATGCCGGTATAAGCGGAAAGAGATCTTCCAGCCGGAGCTGCTTGTCGCCGCCAGGGCCATGAATATGGGAATCAGAACCCTGCGGCCTTTTATCGCCTCATCCGCCGGGAAACCCAAGGGGACCGTAACTATTGGCACCGTTAAAGGGGATATCCAGGACATCGAAAAAAATCTTATGGCGGTTACCATGGAAGGTATAGGGCTGCGGGTAATTGATCTGGGAACCGGGGTTTCTCCTGAAAAATTTATTGAAGCGGCAATAGCGGAGAAGGCAAGGATCGTCCTCTGCATCGCCAATCTGCCTGCGGCCATGGGCCAGCTTAAACTGGTGGTCCATGCCGCAATTACCTCGGGTATCCGGAACCGCATTAAAATTATCATTTCGGGCGCCCCGGTGACGGAAAAATACTGCCGTACCATAGGCGCGGATCATTATGCCTGGGACACGGTCAGCGCTGCGGAGATGGCGGGATCAATATGCAGCGGGGAAAAGTAAAACGGTACTCATAGCCCTGTCCACCCCAGTTCCGCCAGGGCTTTCTCGGTTTCAGCAATTTCGTCGTAGGCTATGGTTTTTTCCGCGTAGATAATCGAATTCTCGTGGCCTTTTCCCAGGAGGAGGACCAGGTCCCCGGAACGGGCCAGGGAGAAAGCTTTGCGGATGGCCGTGGGGCGATCCGGGATGAGATAGAGATTTTCCCCCCGTTTGCATCCCTGGTATGCTTCGCATCCCTGGGCAATCTCTTCCAGGATATCCATGGGATTTTCTCCCCGGGGATCTTCGTCGGTGAGGAAGATCAGGTCAGACCACTGGGCGGCGATACGGCCCTGCTTACTCCGTTTTTTGGTATCCCGCTCCCCGGCGGAACCGAAAAGGCTGATGATTCGCCGTCCCTGGGCGCCTCCGGTTTTATTCAGCCGTTCCCGCAGAGGGGGGAAAATGGTTTCAAATGACGAAGGGGTATGGGCATAATCTACAAACACATCAAAGGGCTGTCCTTTTTGGATTATCGTCATCCGGCCCCGGACCGGTTTGAGCTGTGACACCAGGGGAACGAGGTCCTTTACGGGGATTGATAAAAGCCCCGAAACGACAAGGAGACTGGCCAGGACATTACCTGCGTTGAATGCCCCGGGAAGTTGGTCCCGAATATTGACAATTTCTCCGGTCTCCCGGATCAACACTTCGTACCAATTACCCCGGACTCCGCTTGATATAAGGTTCAGGGACAGGTCCGCATTATTGCTGCGGGTACTATAGGTGTAGGTTCTGTGCCGGGTGGCGGCGGCAAAAAACCCAATGCTGGGATCATCGGCGTTGGCTGCCCCAAAGGAGGGGGGAGATGCTTTGTCCAGCTTTTTTTTAGCTGGGTTTTTCGGATTGGTATCTTTGATATGGTCAAACCGGTCAAGGGCGCGGAAAAGATTAGCCTTATCATCCCGGTACTGCTCCCAGGTACCGTGAAATTCCAGATGTTCGTGGGTTACGTTAGTCATCACCGCCACATCGAAAACTACATCTCCAAGTCGGTTGGTTCTGGGGGAAACGCCGTGGGAACTGGCCTCAATCACCCCGTACTCAACGCCGTTATTGACCATCTCCGCCAGGAAGCGGTGTATGGCGGTGGCTTCGGGGGTGGTCTGATGCTCCGGGTTCCAGTTTTCGATCTTACCGTCACTGTATTGTACCGTAGAAAGGAACCCCGCTTTTTTCCCGGTTAATTTCAGAAGCTGATAGATCAGGTAAACTGTGGTACTCTTCCCCTCCGTACCGGTTACTCCGATCATGACTAGCTTCCTTGAAGGGTTATCATAGAATGCCGCCGCCAGGGGGGACATGGCAAACCGGGAATCTTTTACCCGGAAATAGGGTATCCCTTGCTGATACTCGGAAATCTCATCCTGATATATGATTACTGCGGCTCCGTTTTTTATTGCATCGGGAATAAAACGGTGTCCATCGGTATGGAGCCCCGGAAGAGCAAAATAGATGTTACCGGCTTTAATTTTCCGGGAATCGTATTCGAGCCCGGTTATAGAGGGATCCTCATTCTCCCGGCCATGATCTTCTATAAGCCCCACCTTTCGGGCTGTCTCCTCGGTGAAGAATTCCGACAGAAGCCGTTCCATTTTTCTGATACTATTCCGGAAAGTGTTTTTGGTCAATGCAGGCACAGGGCAACGTCATTTAAAAATCTGTGATATAATGGGAACTTACCTTAGGAGGGGAAAGCAAGTGGAGATCACGGAAGAAGACATAGCATGGATGAAGGAATGCCTCAGCGGGATAAAGGACGATCGGCGGCAGAGTGGACATTTTCTGCACAAACTGATAGACGTACTGGTAATCGGGCTTACGACCATCATTGCCGGATGGAATGAATTCAATGGGATGGAGGATTTCGGGAAGGCGAGGGAGAGTTTTTTCAGGACCTTTCTGGAATTGCCGCACGGGATACCGGATGAAAAGACCTTTGCGCGGGTATTTTCGTGGATAGAGCCGGGGTCGTTGCTCGGCGGCCTGCAAACATGGCTTATGAGGGTGAACAAAGCAAGCGGTTTTTGGGCATTGTGTTCATTCCGCATCATTCCGGTGCACCCTGCTTGTCATTCCAGTGTTTGACACTGGAATCCAGAGGGAGTGGGTTAATAAGCGGTTTCCAAGGGACTACTGTCCGCTGTTTGACTTTTTTTTGAACGCCACATATTTTTAAATCAAGGAGTCCAATATGAATAAAATATTTATGGTTTTGTTACTGCTGTCCGTTTTATTTTACGGATGCGGT
>JAITBG010000171.1 GCA_031283725.1 Treponema sp.
GTTGGGGAAACTTTATGGCACGAATTTCTCTCTAATAAGAGTTTTCCGGTAGGAGAACTCTGAAAGGTAGAAACGCATCCGCGTTTCTATCCGGCATGGATGCCGCGGTGAGAAAGCCGCCACAGGGGCGGTTTACGCCGGAAATGCCAAAGGAGTGTTTTATGATTATTAATCACAACTTAAGCGCGATGTTTGCCGACAGGTCCCTCAAAGTCACCCAGGTTTTCCTGGATAAGAACATGGAGAAACTGTCCAGCGGCTTGCGTATCAACCGCGCCGGTGATGATGCTTCAGGACTCGCTGTTTCTGAGAAGATGCGAAGCCAAATCCGCGGTTTGAACCAGGCGTCTACCAACGCCCAGAATGGTATTTCATTCATTCAGACTGCGGAAGGCTATCTCCAGGAATCTGAAGACATCATTCAGCGGCTCCGTGAATTGGCGGTACAATCCTCGAACGGTGTTTATTCCGACGAGGACCGGATGTATATCCAGGTCGAAGTTTCAGCTTTGATCGACGAAGTAGACCGGATTGCTTCCCACGCCCAATTCAACGGAATGAATCTGCTCACCGGAAGGTTCGGCAGGCTCTTCGGTGAAAACGTGGTTACCGCCTCCATGTGGTTCCATATCGGCGCCAACATGGATCAGCGGGAACAGGTGTTTATCGGCACCATGACGGCGAAGGGCCTTGGGGTCCGCAATGTCGGTGACGATTCTATTCTTTCGCTGTCCGGACCGGACAGCGCCAACCGTGCCATTGGAACCCTCGATGAAGCGCTGAAGAAGATCAGCAAACAAAGAGCTGATCTCGGCGCCTACCAGACCCGCCTGGAACACGCAGTCCGTGGATTGGATATCGGAGCTGAAAATATGCAAGCTTCGGAATCCCGCATCCGCGATACCAACATGGCGAACGAGATGGTCAACTTTACGAAGAACCAGATCCTTAACCAAGCTGGAACCGCAATGTTGGCCCAGGCCAATCAGAGGGGGCAGACTGTTCTCCAGCTTCTGCAATAACGTTAACCCGGCATCTGTTGCCGCATAAGCGGCGGCAGGTACGGGTAAGTAACGTGATACAGAAGACGTACTCGGGAAGGCGCCGTTCCGGTTTAAACCGGAACGGCTTCTTTTTTAGTCTCCATAGCCCCGTTTTCTGCTGACATTTTTCTAAAATGGGGCTATTTTTTACCAATGCACATTAAAGAAGCCAAGGGCATCCTTTCTCCAGCCAATGGGATGAACATCAGCCGGGGCTGCCTCCACGGCTGTATCTACTGCGATGCCCGGAGCAAGTGCTATGACATGAAGCACGACTTTGAGGATGTGGAGATAAAGATAAACGCCCCGCTTTTATTGGAAGAGGCATTACGCCGGAAGCGAAAAAAGTGCATGGTCGGCACCGGCGCCATGAGCGACCCCTATATTTCTATCCCGGAGAACCTTGCCAATATTCGATCCTGCCTGGAAATCATCGAAAAGTACGGATGTGGTTTGGCAATTCAGACTAAGTCCGATTTGATACTTCGGGACCTGGATCTTTTAATAAAAATAAACGAAAAAGCAAAGTGCATTGTTGAAACGACCTTCACAACCTATGATGAAGCTTTGTGTAAAATCCTCGAGCCTAATGTCTGCACAACCAAGGCGCGGTTTGAAATGTTAAAGACCATGCGGGATAAGGACATTAAAACTATCGTATGGATAAGCCCTATACTCCCCTTTATAAACGATACCGCAGAAAATCTGCGGGGTCTTTTGCAGTATTGTATTGAAGCAAAGGTATACGGCATTATCTGCTTCGGCATAGGGATGACATTACGGGAAGGGGACCGGGAGTATTACTACCAAAAACTTGATGAGCATTTTCCAGGGCTTAAACAGAAATATCAAAAAAAATACGGAAACAGTTATCAGCTTACCTGTGATAACAACAATGCACTGATGAAAGAATTTTTTTCGGTTTGCAATAAGTACAATATTGTTTACGGCGTTGAAAAACTGTTCGCCTATATGCGCGCCTATGAAGAAAAACACGCCGTAACACAGCTTGAATTATTTAGTCCGGTATAATTACTTCTCGGTCAGGTTGTCCACCCCGTTATCCCACTTTTCTGGGGCAGGGGGTTCGGTGGTATATTTTTTGCAGCGGTCAAGGTACAGTTTTGCTACCCGGTCCTGCTGATTTTCCTGATAGATAGCGTTAAAAAGGTTCAGCGCTTCGGGGAAGCCCTGGTTTTCGTAGACACTAAAGGCGCGGTTCCAGTTGTTCAGCATGTCCAGCATAGCCTGGGGAGCGCCTTCACGCAGCTCCAGTACTTCATAGAGCCTGAGGGGGGTGTCTACCCCCACAACCCGGACTCGGCTGAGGCCCCGGGTAAGGAATTCGTCTCCAATCTTTGCCTGAGTATACTCGCTGATCAGGATACCGCCGGTGTTGTACTGCTTGTTCACCCCCTCAAGCCTGGCCGCCAGGTTTACCGCATTTCCCATAATGGTGTAGTCCATCTTGTTGGGGGTGCCCATGTTGCCTACCACCATTTCCCCGGTGTTGATCCCCAGCCTGGTGTAGAGGGGGTTAAGATCGTTGACGTCCTTTAGAATTTTTTTGTGAACCATAGCTTCCATTACCTTGCGGGTGATAAGGCTCTGGGCCAAGGCTTCCTTGTTTATCTCCGCTTCAGCCCGTTTCATCAAAACGGCGGATCGGCAGGCCAGGGCGGCGTGATCCGGCATATGGACCGGGGCGCCGAAGAATGCGATGATGGCATCCCCTTCGTATTTATCGATGGTACCGTGGTTTTCCAGAATGATATTACTCATCCTGGTAAGGTAGAAATTGAGCAGTTCTACCAATTTTGCCGGATCTCCCAGGGCTTCTGAAATGGTAGAAAAACTGCGGACATCCGTAAAGATGGCGGTCATTTCCCGTTTTTCACCCCCCAGCTTTAACTGCGAAGGATCCGCGATGATCTGCTCTATCACCATGGGACTTAAATACTGGCTAAAGGCGGATTTGATAAACCGTTTTTGGCTGCCTTCAGTGGCGTAATTGTAGATCATCGACGCCAGAAAGGCGGCGAGGATTCCTGCCAGGGGGGCCACCAGGGGCATCTTCAGGTTTAAAGCGTAATAGGCTCCCCCATTCAGGCCGAGGATAAGGATAAAAACAACGAGGGCGCTCCCCACCGCCAGGGGAATGCGGTTGGCAAAAAGGGTCAGGAGGATAATCAGAATAAGGGGAAGGGCGATAAAAAGAATGTCCGTCCAGAGGGGGCTTTCCCGGATAAAATCCTGCTTGAGTATATTATCCAGCATGGTAATATGCATCCCCACTCCGGGATACACCGATGAGATAGGGGTATTAAAAATATCAAAAAGCCCCGGGGCATAAAAACCAAAAAAAACATACTTTCCGGAAAAGTCCTCCGGGGGAAGGAGGGGAGGCTTTCCCTGCTTAAAGGCCTCGGCGCTTTGCAGAATTTCCCCCGCACTGTAGGGAATATACCGGCCGAGATTCCCCCGGAAATTGAGAAGGCTTTTCCCCTCCCCGTCTACCGGGATGGTATAGGCTTCCCACCGGATGACCTGTTTTTGCCGGTCATAGACAATCCGCCTGTCCCCGCCCCGGACAAGGATGGAAGCCGCCGAAAGCCCCGGTACGGCCTTGCCGTCAAAAATATAAAAGAGGCTGCCCCGGCGGAGGGTGTTATCGGAGTCGTGGATCCCCGTAATATTGCCCATGGCCCCCGCAGTTTCCCGAAGTCCCGGAATGGGGAACTGGGCCCCGATTTGTTCGCCGGGCAAATCGCCGGCGAGGCGGTAGGCATCCGGCAGGGGATCAAAACCCTCGGGTTCCAAAAGGGGGGCATTGGTATTTTGGGGCCAGGAAAAGGTGTTCCCCGTCTGGGAACTAAAAAAAACGGTTTGAACCACCCGGCCGAAATCCGCAGAGGCCCGGATAAATTCGGCGTCGTCCTCAGGGCCGTAAACCGAAGGCTCGGAAAAAATAACGTCAAAGGTTACCGACCCGGCCCCCGCCAGGTTCATATAATCAACGAATTCGGCATAGGCCCGCCGGGGCCAGGGCCAGGACCAGCCCCGTTCCGCCTGGGCCCAATCAATACTTGCCTGATCCAGGAGGATCAAAATAATATCTTCCGAGGGAACAGCGGATTCCGCAAACAAGCGGACCCGGAAGTCGTAGGTTTTATATTCCGGATAATCAAATAATCCCGCAAAATGGAGGGCAAAAATAACCGCCCCCACCGCAACCGTAATAAAAAGGGCGGCAAACC
>JAITBG010000191.1 GCA_031283725.1 Treponema sp.
GCGGTTCCGTAACCCCAACCGGGCAAGGCGCGCTTTGCGCGATGCCGTTTTGCGCTTATAACGGCGCCCCACAGGCCGGCGCAAAATCCGAGGGGACGTGAGATGCCGCTGAAAGGAACCGGGCCGGAATTAGGCGACAAGATAGCTGCGATAATTACCGCAAGCAACACTCCTCCCAAACAGAAAGACGCGATAAAACTGCAATGGGAAGCGATTTGTACGGAAATTGTCGACCATATTGCGGCCAACGCGCAGGTCAAGGCCGGCATTCCCGTTCAGGTTTCCCTGTCTACCGGTTCAGGCGCAACAAGCGCCACGGGGGACCTGTCGTGAGTGTACGGATTGAACAATGGAACTCCATCCCGGAGCTTGTCCGCATGAGCATCGGTACGGATAAAGGCGCCTGGTTTGCCGATCCCGGCTTCGGCAGCAACCTCTGGCTTTTGAAACAAGAAGGAAAGGCGGATGACCAGACCGCGGAAAAGCTGGAACGGATGGTGAGGGAATCGCTGCAATGGCTCATTGATGACGCCCTTGCCGCTGCGGTTGACTGCGCGGCGGAACGGAACGGGAAAACCCGGATCGATTACCATGTAACCGTAACACGGCCTGACGAATCTACGGTGGAAGTACAGGAGGCGTGGAGTGTCGTTTAAGCGAGATTCTTTGGCGGTACTGCTCGACCGCATATACGCCAATTATACCAGCCGTTTCCGGCCCCTGGACAAAACACCCCGGCACAACCTTCTCAAGGTGTTCGCATCGGTAGAAGCGGGAATGTACCATCAGCTTTTGGGAGACCCTGATTTTCTTTCAAAACAACTGTTTCCCGATACCGCCGAAGGGCAGTATTTGCGGGAACACTGGTCAAATAAAACGCCCCCGCTTTACGCCGTCGCCGCGTCCGGGGAAGCAACGGTAACCGGAATAGCCAACAGACCAATTCCCTCCGGCGTGGTATTCGCATCAGCTTCCGGAGAACATTACTACTTAGAAGAATCCTACAGGCTGGACGAAAACGGCCAGGCAAGCATCACCGTAAAGGCGGAAAATTTTGGAACGCAGGGAAACCTTGCCCCCGGAGAAAAGATCTCCATCATTTCGGCGATCCCGGCAGGCGTTGACTCGGAGGCCGTAGTAAGCGGTGCAGGGATCATCGGCGGCGCCGACGCAGAGACCGATGAAGAATATCTGGCGCGGGTGTTGGCCACGCTACGCAATCCTTCCCGGTATGGCAAAAAAGATGATTTCGCTTTATGGGCCAAGGACTCGAGCGCTGAAGTAAGCGCGGCGTGGGAGTTTAAGAATTTCGGCGTTTTTGGCGCGGTACTCATACAGGTAATAAACGGGAATCAGATTAACGGCGTTCACCCGGTAGGCAATCTGACTGAGGTGCGGGACTATATTAGCAATAATGCGCCCCCTGTTTTGTTCGAGGTGCGGACCCCGGTCATCAAACCCATCAACCCTTCGCTTGCCTTGCCGCTTCAGGAGGATTCCCAGGAAAACCGGACCCTGGCGGTAAGCCGTATGAAAACGTATATGCAGATGGCGGCCAAGCCCGGCGCAACGGTAACGGCGGGATCGCTGCGGCTGGCGGTTATTGACGGGGTAACGATTACCGATGTCACGGTCAAACTAGGGGGCAGCACGGCCGGCATCGCCACAACGACGATCCTCGAATATCCGTATATTGGGGAAGTAACATGGGAATAACCGCAGCGGCCAGGGCGCGGTATGAAAGCGCCATAAAGAAACTCTTTCCCCAGGGAGCGTATTGGAACGCGCAGTTTGCCGATCCCTCCAGCGACGTATCGCTCTTTGTCAAAACCAAGCTGGATGAGCTGGTCCGCTTTCGCGGCCGCATGAGCGATCTGTCGGATGAAAGCCGGATCGAGACTACCGCCGAGTTGGTTGCCGATTGGGAACGGGTACTGCTTGGGGACATAACCTATGGCAAAACCCTGGAGGAACGGCGATTATTTCTTGTGTCAAAAAAAGCTGATAAACCCAACCGTATTGAACTACAAAAAATAGCGGATATATACGGCCTCACCATCCTTGACATAACCTTTCCCTACCGCCCGGCATTTTTCGGCCATGCCCGGTGTAATACTTCATTCCTGGGCGGCCCGGCTGCTTTTTCGGTACCGCTGGTAACGGCATCCCAGGACAGGGTGAGATTTTATGTCTTATTTGCCGCTCAGCAAGTTACAATGCGCTTCGGACTGGATCGGCTTGTCTGGTCTCCCTTTGTCCCGCACATAGAAAAAACCTTTATAAAGTACATCGTACAAAAAAAGCAATTATTCAAAGATTTCGAGCAGGCGATTCAGAACAGTCTGCTTGCCAACCAAATACCAATTTTTAACTATGAAGGAGCGTAAATTATGGGCGGCATGTTTCCTGACAACCAAACCATTGAAATTTTCGGCGAACAGGTACAATGGCCTGGCGTGGATGCAAACGGCAAATTTACTAACGGCAGCTTTACCGATCCTATGGTAAAACCCTCGTTTATCCCCGCGGAAACAATCAATTTAATCCTGAATAATCTGGAGGAATTGATCAAAAAATGTAATAAGAGCCCTGACTCAACAGCCATCCTTCAGCTTGCCGATCTGATTGCCAGCCAAGCCCAGGCGGACAAAATTATTCAGCGAGATGCCCAGGGCAGGGCGAAGGTGGTGGCGCCGATAGAGGACGACGATATCGCCCGTAAAACAGAGATCGATACCCATGCCAATAGCACCATTGCCGTTCATGGCGCTACCGACGCCGCAACGGCGAATAGCCTCTTTATCCGTGATGTCAACGGCAGGGCTAAAGTTGCCAGCCCTGTATTCGATGATGATTCCCTGCTCATCGCGCCCACCCAGTGGGTCCGGACAAATTTTAACACCCGGACTGTTGGCGACCTGATACCCTTTTTACATAGACCTTCTGTTGCGGAGATGATCCGCATGCGTGTGATTCCCTTAGAAGGCCAGGCGCTCCCGATAAGCCAATATCAAGACCTTTTCAATATAGAATGGTCGCCTGCTATCCAGGAATCTGGAAACTGGTGGTATAGATGTACTTCAAATGGGACACGGGATTCCGATGGCGGCTATTTCCGAATACTGGACCACCGGGGCGTGGCCAGCCGCGCGGCCGGGGTAAACAGCATATACAAGATGGCCAACGACACGCCTTATGACGGCGGGTCGATAGGAGAATTTATAAAGGATGCGATAAGAAATATTTCAGGTTATACCACGGACGTTGCTTCTTTTGGCTCCTATGGCACAACTGGAGTATTTTTTAGCGTGAATGCAGGTCAAAACGGCGGGAGTGGGATATTTTATCCTATCGTAAGACTAGGATTCGATGTTTCCCGTGTTTATGGCGCAGACCATATCGCCGATGAAGTCCGCGGGGCCTCCATCAGCAGCTATCTCTGCATTAAGTTTTAGCTATTCCACTTTCGTTATGGCAGAATGTCGATGGGAGCCTAAAACTTGATACAGAGATAAGACGAGATGGAGGCCCCGCGGGTTTCATTGGCATCCCCCCCTCTTCCGTTCTTATAATAAGGGTAGTGTGATTATCGCCTATCTGCGACAAATACTCCGAATTATTATACTGGATGCTTGGGTTAGCGTATCCATAAGCATAGATGTGTCTGTGTAGCTTAAGAGCATCCCCTATGAACTCCCCAATCGACATTCCGTCATAACGAA
>JAITBG010000202.1 GCA_031283725.1 Treponema sp.
AGCCCTTATCCCTACCTATTGAACCGCCGTGTACCGAACGGTACGCACGGTGGTGTGAGAGGACGGCTACTCAGTTAATGGGTAGCCTCCTACTCGATTGAATGAATATACAAAATAAAACGGGAAATAATGAAAAAAGTGGAAAATGGGATGAAATTGGTTTTCGGTATGAATTAATCAACAACCAAGATTCGTCACGGGGTATTAAACCTGAAAATCTGTGGACAAATTTTTAAATGATGCCGCCCTGCGGTGAAAATCGCCCCTGGACGCCGCAGTCGGCCGGAAGTATACTCGAAATTAGGTAATATGAAAATTAAGTAATGGAGAAATGATCCGCCAGGGATTTCCGCCATTCCGCCCGGTTTTCCTTATCTTCCCATTCGACTATTTTTTTGATGGTGAACCCTCGGGTATCGTTGGGGTTATCGAAATGAACCACACCGAAGCGGCCGCCGCCGATGTAGGTAACCGCATCCCCCCGTTCCAGAGTCTCCTTTTCCGCCAGCCGGGCAAGCACACAGTCAAAATGAACCGCCTCTCCGGATGCCTTGTCGGAGAGCGCCGCGGAAAGATCTTTGATAGGCTTTCCGCAGTAGATGCAAATGGGAACCGGGATCGGCTCGTCGGACATGACCGGCGCTTTCCACTTTGGCCGGTCAACCAGGACGCCCCGGTTTTTATCGAACCGGGGATTATCGCCCCCCTTCTTTTTACCGTCCTTAGCCCAATTCTCTTTATCTTTACCGTGCCGAAAACCCCGGTGGTTATTTCCTCCCCCTCCGCTGCCGCTCATGAAACATCCCTCCATGCGGAATACCCAGGAGCTCATTACTCAGGATCTGCGCTATGCGCTGAATCGCCTCATAAAGATAATCCTCACTATTTACTTTAGCTCTTAAAAGCTCTAATCGTGAGATTCCTGCCTGGTTATCCGGCTGAATTGCCAGCGGCTTTCCCCGCTGTACCGTTATCATACACGCTCCATAAACGCTGATGCAATATGGATAATATCCTTGGAGTTAATAAAAATCACATCAAATCTGATACCCATTTCATTATATTTTCGATGTTCCAAAAGAAAATACTTAGCTGTTTCTATGATTCGACGCTGCTTTTTTTCATTAATCCCCAAGCGAAGGTCCTCAAACCCGTAGCGGGTCCAAGTTTTTACCTCTACAAACACGATTGTCTCATTTTCCCGGGCAATAATATCGATTTCTCCGGCCTGGGAACGAAAATTCCGGGCAATTATCTGCATGCCCTTCCGTTCTAGGGCCTCCGCCGCCCTGTTTTCCCCTTCCCGGCCTTTGGCGCTTTTAGATGGCATCCTTTGTCAGTTCCATGGGATTGATTGCCCGGACGATGAAGAGGTTTTTTTCGTTTAATAAATCGATAAGCTCTCCCTGGTCTTGCTTATAAACCTTTCCTGTTATGTCTACCAACAGGACGATCTTCGGCCGGAGCGGAGCGTCTTTCCGGACTTCCACCACCCGGGCCATGGACCCGTTATTCAGGAGGATAATTGACCCAATGGGATATATCCCCATGACATTGATAAAGGCCTTGATCTCATCCGGACCGAACCGCCGGGAATTATCCGCTAGGAGGTTTTTCATGGCCTGGTAACCCAGCATGGAGTTACGGTAGGGTTTTTGGCTGACCATGGCTTCAAAGGCGTCCGCCACGGAGACGATCCGGGCGCCGAAGTGGATTTCTTCCCCCGCCAGCCCCTGGGGGTAGCCCGATCCGTCCCAGTTTTCATGATGCTGTAGTACCAGGGCGCCCATTTCCTCGGGATAATTCAACTCCTCATGGACGATTTTATACGAATAGAGGATATGGCTTTTTATGAGATGAAGCTCCTTTGTTGAAAGGACCCCGGTCTTATTCACCAGGTCCTTGGGAAGCCTGAGCATTCCCACATCGTGGAGCAACGCCCCGGTGATAGTTTGTATAATCCGGTGGTTAGGGAGCCGCATTTCCCGGGCAATATGGGCGCAGAGTATAGCGGTATTGATAGAACTTTTTGCAAGAACACGGCCCTGTACCTCACCGCCCAGGATATAATTGATAAAACCATCCTGCTGTTCCTGAACAGTTCGAAGTATCCGCTGGGTAATACCGTCTATAAAGCGGAAATCCGGGGTTATCTTGGCGGAAATGGCCGTGAACACGTTGTCCAACCAAATGATAAGCCCCATATAGCTGCGATAGGAACCGCTACGGTCCTTTACATCCGCCAGGGAGAGGATCTTTTTGGAATCATCCCGTATGGCCGCCCATTCCGCATTGCTCTTTGCCGAAATTTCCTGTTCCACCGGTACGGGCTGATTTTCCGCTAAATTCTCTGTTTTTCCCAGGGGCATTCCTTCGGTTTCTACCGTCTTGATGTCTAAGTCCCGGAGCCGGTCTATATCCTTCTGCCGTATCGCTATTCCCGCGGGTATGAACATATTTGTTTTATCAATATAGATAGGGTGCGAAAATACCAGGCCCTCCCGTAAATCATGTACCGCGATTTGATTCATTGCCTTTCCTTCGCGATTACGAATGCCAATATCTTCGCCACCGTATCCCAGCACCACTGGGGTATATAGTCTCCGGTTTTTCCTGCGTTAAGCAGGGCTTCCATTTCCGGCCCCTCCATCACGGTAATCCCCGCTTCCCGGGCTATGGCGATGATCTGTTCCGCTTCCCTACCCCGTCCCGCGGCGATGATCCATGGAGCGGGCATATCCGGAGAGTAGGCAATGGCGGAGGCTTTTTTCACCGGCGTTACACCTCTTCAACCAGGGTAATTTCTTTCGCCATGGTTCTCAGTAATTCCCGTAATAACTCTTCCAGGGCAGCCGACCGTTCCGGGGGAGGGTAGACACCGACAAACGCCCGGGCAAAAACCACCCCCTCCGACGACGCTTCCAGCGCATCTTCCAGTGTAAAAGACCAGCGGTGACATTCTGTTGTAACATCCACGGCCAGACATTCCGCTTTCCAGGGGAGAGTATTGGTATCGGCTAATAGTATTCTTAAAGATACCCTAAAATCAACACCCCCGGAGTTGAACGAAAAGGGCAGGACTATCCAACGGCGCCCATCCTTCCCGGGAAGCTTGTTTAGGATACCCAGAAGAGGGTTTCGCCCTTCGATCCCTTCCACTAACCGGCGTCCGGCGTCGTTGTTATCCCCCCTGTCCTCCCTGGTCCCCCCTTGAGGGTTTCCGTTACCGCCCGTTGCCGCCCCGCCGTCCTGATCCATTGCGCCGCCGTCCCAGGCTCCGCCCGTATCGCCGCTGTTCCGCTCATCCCCTGCAATGGCGGCGGCATATTTCGTCAGGGCTTCCGTGCTGAGGACAAGCCCTTTACTGACTGCGGCTGCGGCGGCAAAGGCGCCGGATTTGAGCGCGTCTTCCGATCCGGGTTTTAGGGACGCCGCTTCCTGACGGAGCCGGTAGATAAGTTTAGTATCCAGGGGCAGGGAAAAAAACTTAATAAACGAAAGAAGGAAGGATGAAAGTTTGTCCTGGGGAAGGCCCAGGGAAAGGGCAAGCTCTTTAAGGCCCGGTACGGCAACCTGCACTTTGTCCGGAGGGGGAGCTTCGGCGGAGGGTACCTTTGAAAACGCCGGACGGAGAAAGCCGGAACGGAACGCTCCGACATTTCCGGCATCCACAAGCCGTCTTGCGGGATATTCCACGGGAAATTCCGGCCCACCGAGTTTCATAGCAGAGAATTCTCCTTGACCATACCGTCAAAGCGGGAAGAATCTAGCTCCGGGCGCTTTCCGGAGCCGCGATTTTTTCCACAACCGGGGCAGAGGTAACGGGAACTGCCTGCGCGGCATTGGCTTTGGCGCCCTTCTTAACAATAAGTTCCCGAATTTTGGCGGCCTTACCGATTTTTTCACGGATATAGTAGAGCTTGGCGCGGCGTACCCTGCCGGCGCGGGTCAATTCCACCCGGGTTACCCGGGGTGAATGGATAGGGAATATCCGTTCAACTCCGACACCGTAGGAATTTTTCCGTACCGTAAAAGTTTTTCCCACCCGGGAATTTTTCATGGCAATGACCAGGCCTTCATATACCTGGATACGCTCCGTCTTTCCTTCAACGATCTTAAAATGAACCTTAACGGTATCGCCGACCTTGAAATTGTCCAGTTCATCCTTCATCTGGGAGGCTTCTATGGCCCGTATCTCGTTCATCTCTATCTCCCCCTAGTTCTTGTATAAGTTTACGGGTCTCTCCGTCAAAGAGGCCGGACTCTTTTCCCCGGCGGATTAAATCCGGCCGCAGGGAAAGGGTTTTTTCGACCCGTTTTCTCAAGCGCCAACGCCGTATATTTTCATGGTGCCCCGAAAGCAACACTTCCGGAACTTGAAGTGTACCATAAATCTCCGGCCGTGTATACTGGGGATACTCCAGAAGCCCACCGGAAAAGCTCTCCTCCTCCAGGGACTCCGAGGTTATCACCCTGTCCACCAACCGGTATGTGGCATCTATCAGCGCCAAGGCCGCCACTTCCCCGGAGGAAAGCACATAGTCCCCGATGGAGATCTCGTCGTCCACATAGGAGTCGATGATCCGCTGATCTATCCCCTCGTATCTGCCGCAAAGGAGGATCAGTTCTTCCTCCCGTACCAGTTCCTTCGCCAAATCCTGGGTAAAGGGCCTGCCGCCGGGGCTTAGATAAATGACCCGTCCCGAAGCGGCGCTGATCACCGATTCCAGGGCCTTGCCCAGGACTTCCGGCAGCATCAGCATCCCCGCGCCGCCGCCGTAGGGGGCATCGTCGCAGGTATGGTGCTTATCCAGGGCAAAATCCCGGATATTTACCGGGCGGTATTCCACAATTCCCCGGCTTACCGCCTTCGCCATGATGGAGCTGGCAAAATAGATGTCAATAATCTCCGGAAAGAGGGACAGCACCGTATACTTCATTCTAAAATCCACTGTTCCAACAAAATCGCCCGGCGGTTTTCCGTATCCACCTCGCCGAAAAATTCCTTCCGAAAGGGGGCCAGCCGAAGTTCCCCCCCGAGAAGCTTTATCTCTATTAACTGACCGCCGCCGCCCTCAAGTACGTCCCGGATTTCTCCCAGGACCACGCCATTCTGATCCAAGACCGGTATGCCTCGCAGATCCTCAACGTAGTATTCGTCCTTGCCCAGGGGCGCCGCGAGGTCCCTACCGGTAACCATTTCCGCCCCGGAGAGGGTTTTGGCGGCCTCCGGCGTATCAATGCCCCGGAACTTCATTGCCACGAAAGAGCCGGTACGGAGGGTTTTTTCTATATAGAATAGGTTTTCGTGATTTTCCCAACGGAGAACGACCGTTTCAAGCTGTTCCAGGTGTTCCATCTCCCCCGAAAGTGGCTTTGTCTTAACAAAACCCTTAACGCCAAAGGGAGCTCCCACCAGGGCCACCACAAATTGTTCTGTCAAATTGAGTTTTTCAGCCTAATCCAAGATTTCCAAGACCGTATGCTTCCCGTTTTTGGCGGTGGCGGCCTGGAGAACGGTCCTTATTGCTTTGGCGATACGGCCGTGTTTACCGATAACTTTGCCAATATCCTCCGCCGCTACCCTCAGTTCCAGGATGGTAGATTTTTCCCCCTCAATCACCGTTACCTCAACCGAGGACGGATCATCAACAAGAGATTTAACAATGTACTCAACCAGATCCTTTTCCATAGAAACTCCTGGGGTTAAAATTATAAGGAGATTTTTTTCTTGTTCAGGATCCTGCGGACTGTATCGGTTACGGTAGCCCCGTTTTGGAGCCAAGACATAACCCTATCCGCATTGAACACAATCTGCTTATCTTCCGTTTCAATGGGATGATAGTATCCCAGTTCTTCGATTGTTATACCGTCCCGGGGCGCCCGTTTATCCATAACTACAATGCGGTAATAGGGGCGTTTCTTAGTACCGAATTTTTTGAGCCGTATTCTGGCGCTCATGAATATCCTCCTGATATGTTACACTCTATCTCATAGCGTGAAGTAATATTATACAGAGTAGTTCATTTTTAGTCAATTACGCATGCTGCCTCTAAACACCGGAGAAATATTATGACCGGAGCCTGCCGGATCACTGGACGGAAGCCCAGAGCCTGTCCGCTTCACGGGTCCAGGATTCAAAATCGGCAGGATTTTTAGGGTAGTTTACATAGTGGGCATGAATATCTTTTCCTGTCTTTAAAGCTCCGGTTATTTTTTCCGCCACCGCCGAAGATAGTCTGCCCGCCTCCCGGCCTTGGGCGATTTGTTGTACCACATCGTTCCGGCTCCTGTTGTTTTCATCCTCATAAAAAATACTCTGTTCAAACATATAGTCGTTTTCTTCCGGGGTACAACACGTAAAACCCTGACGGGATGCGAAGAGGCTGGCAAAAAGGGCGCCTTGTTCCGAGATATAGCGACTGTTCACCGTCCAGACCGCTTCCCGCCGGGGATATGCGCCGTTTTGCATGGCTCTTCCAAATTCTTCCGCGGCGATGGAACAGAGTACCCAGGTATCGGGAACCCCTTCACCGGTCCAAGGGTTAGTGATGCAGGCCGCGTCTCCCAGAACAATAAAGCCATCGGACACAAGACTGTAGGGGGTCCTGTGCCGGGTATTCAAGCATCTTTCCACATGATCCAATTCGTATTCGGGAAGCCAACCGGATTCGCTAAATTTTTCAAAAATAGTCTCCGCGTTTTCAAAGGAGCCCAGGGCCCCTGTGCCCAAAATGGCTCCATTGGGATCGTAACTGGAGCCGACCCAGATCCGATACTGGGGCCAGGTGGTAACCGAGGGCAATACAAAGTCTTTTGTATCCAGGAGTTTTACATAGCGAAGCACCACATAGGAAAGCTCTTTGTTTACCAGAGGTTTGTTTTCTATTCCATAGTTATCGGGCAGACTGGTGCGGACTACCGAGGGAATTCCCGAAGCGTCGGCAGTGAGCCGGGCCTTTACCGTACATTCACCGTTTCCCTGGCGAAATATACCCCCCGCAAGGCGGCCTTCGGAGTCAAACACCGGCTTTTGAAAGGAAGTCTCACAAAGCAGCTCCGCTCCCTTTGCCTTGGCCCAATCCGCAAGCCACTTCATCAATGGGATACGGCGGAGTACTAGAATGGGCGCCGTATGGGTTTTAGGCCATTTGTTTGAAGCGGAACGGAGTATGCTTTTGTCAAAACTGGTTACACAATCAGGATCGCCCGGCTTTGGTTCGGGAATGCCGAACCGGGAGAAATGCCCCCGGCCTATGTGGATCACATCGTAACGGCCGCCCAGCGTCTCCTCCGGGGATTTGTCACAGACCAGTACTTTAAAACCCTTTTCCGCCATAAGTCCCGCAAAATAGAGGCCCGTGGTACAGCCTCCCACAACCAATATGTCTACTTTTTTTTCCATAAAATGAAACTCCTTCTCTTCTAGTAAGGAACATCGGCGCCGGGCAAAGCCTGGGCCTCTTCCCAAAGATTACGGGCCTTTTCAACCCAGGCCCCAAAGGATTCAGGACTTTCTGGATAAGCCATATAATGTTTATAGATTTTCTTTCCTAAAGACAATGCAATTTTAATATTCCTCACCGATTCCCGGCTCAACCCTCCCGACAACTGAGCTTTGAAAAGTTTTAGGGTAAGATTACCTGCCGCTTCTTTTTCATCCCGATAAAGAATGGAATGCTCAAACATATAATCGATTTCTTCCGGGTTGTGGTAGGACGCCGCGGTACGGGAAGCGAACTCCATAGCGTAAACAGCTCCCTGGTCTTTCATAAACCGGGGATTCAGGGCCCAAAGTTTTTCCTTAAGGGGATACGCCCCGTCCTTCATGGCCTGGCCTGCCGTATCAGCGGCAATGGACCCGTGCCGCCAGCCCACCGGGACCGCTTCGCCGGTCTTGGGGTTGATAATACAGGCTGCGTCCCCCAGGGCCACAAAGCCATCGGCGGTAAAATTAAGAAGGGACCGGTGGCGGCAGTTATTGCTTTTTTCAATAAAGTCCAGGTCGTATTCTGGAAGGAAGCCTTTGGCAAGAAATTCCTTCAGGCTTTGTTCCGCGTTTTCGTAGGACTGCCCCGTCCCAACCCCTATAAGAGCGCCCCAGGGGCCCGGATCATTTGATGGCGCCAGCCAAATGTGGTAGGGGCACCAAGTGGTAACCGAATTGACCCGGTCCTTTTCAGGATTTTTCAGTTTTACATAGTGGAGGATAAGGAAGGAAAGGCTCTCCGGTCCTACCTTAAAGGTTTCTATCCCATAATCTTCGGGAAGGCTGGTACGGACCACTGCGGGAAAGCCGGAAGCATCGGCAACAAGCCGGACTCCGATCCGCAGTTCTTCGCCTCCGTAGGATAGGACCGCCCCGGCAAGGCGACGTTTTTCATCAAAAATTGGCTCCTTAAATTCAGCGCCGAATAAAAGCTCCGCCCCCTTGCCCTTTGCCCAGTTGCCGGTCCGGCGCATCAGCCCGTGTCGGAGGACCACCAGCGTAGGAACAGTCCTTGTCTTGGGGAAACGGTTCCGGGCAGAAAGGAGTATGCCGGTGTTGAAAGATGTCACGTAATCGCTGTCTCCCGGTTTTGGCTCCGGGATGCCGAAACGATCGAAGTATTGCCTGCCTACATGTATCACCGTATAACGGCTGCCTATGCGCTCCTTT
>JAITBG010000215.1 GCA_031283725.1 Treponema sp.
CTGCGCGTCTGAACAATCGGTGATTGCGGTGGCCCCGGTCTACGACGCCGTCAAAAAAGAATTTTCCCGCCGGGGCTGCTATTTTCTTGCGCCCGGGGAAATCGAGAAAGTGAGGAAGACGATCATCGTTAACGGAGCGCTGAACGCGAAAATCGTAGGCCAAAGCGCGGTGGCAATCGCCGCCCTCGCGGGGCTGAAGGTTCCCGAAACGACAAAGATCCTCATCGGCGAAGTGGAAAGCGTTGAGCTTTCAGAGGAATTTGCCCATGAAAAACTTTCTCCGGTCCTTGCCATGTACCGGGCAAAAAATTTTGACGACGCCATGGACAAGGCCGAGGTGCTTATCCGCGACGGCGGCTACGGGCATACGGCGTCCCTGTACATCGACCCGGCAAGCGGAAAAGAAAAACTCGCCGCGTTTGAAAGGCGGATGAAAACCTGCCGCATCGTGATCAATACCCCCTCGTCTCACGGCGGCATAGGGGATCTTTACAACTTCAAGCTTGCCCCTTCCCTGACCCTGGGCTGCGGTTCCTGGGGCGGCAACTCGGTGGCGGAAAACGTGGGGGTAAAACACCTCTTGAATATCAAAACGGTGGCGGAACGGAGGGAAAACATGCTGTGGTTCAGGGCGCCTGAAAAAGTATATATAAAGCGGGGCTGCCTGCCGGTCGCCCTGGAGGAACTGAAAAACGTTCTGAACAAAAAGCGGGTGTTTATCGTTACCGATACGTTTCTTTACGAAAACGGTTACACCAAAGCGATAACCGGCAAGCTTGACGAAATGGGGATTGTCCACGAAACGTTTTTCAACGTAAGCCCCGACCCGACCCTGGCCTGCGCCAGGGAAGGCGCCACCCTGATGGCCGCCTTCAAACCCGACGCGATCATCGCCCTGGGCGGCGGTTCCGCGATGGACGCGGGAAAGATCATGTGGGTGCTCTACGAACATCCCGAAGCGGATTTCCAGGACATGGCCATGCGCTTTATCGACATACGCAAGCGAGTCTACACATTCCCCCGGATGGGAGAAAAGGCGTACTTTATCGCCGTGCCGACTTCGGCGGGAACCGGAAGCGAGGTAACGCCCTTTGCCGTGATCACCGACGAAACAAGCGGCGTCAAGTACCCGCTGGCGGATTACGAACTTATGCCGGACATGGCGATTGTGGATGCCGAATTACAGATGAACGCGCCGAAGGGCCTTACCAGCGCGTCGGGGATAGACGCCATGACCCACGCCCTGGAAGCCTACGCATCGATGCTGGCTACTGACTATACCGACGGCCTTGCGATCCACGCCCTAAAGCTGATCTTTGCGTGGCTGCCGGCGGCCTACGAAAAGGGCGCCGCTGATCCTGCGGCCCGTGAAAAAATGGCCAACGCCGCCACGATAGCCGGCATGGCATTTGCCAACGCATTCCTCGGGGTCTGTCATTCCATGGCCCACAAGCTCGGAGCCTTCCATCACCTGCCCCACGGGATCGCCAATGCCCTCATGATAAGTGAAGTGATCCGTTACAACGCGGTGGAAGCGCCGCCCAAGATGGGAACCTTCCCCCAGTACGATCATCCCCGGACCCTGGAACGCTACGCTGAAATTGCCGATGCTCTCGGTCTTGGGGGAAAGACCAACGAAGAAAAACTTGAAAACCTGATCGGTGCCGTTGAAACGCTGAAAGAGCGCGTGGGGATCAAAAAAAAGATTAAGGACTACGCTATAGACGAAAAGGATTTCCTTGACAGGCTCGACCTGATGAGCGAACAAGCCTTTGACGATCAATGTACCGGCGCGAATCCCCGGTATCCGCTGATCGCCGAGATCAAACAAATGTACCTTAACGCGTATTACGGAGCCGGAAAGGTTCTGGGGAGTGCGGTATGATCGAAAAAATTATTCTGGCCGAACGGCCCAACAAAACCATTTACCGGGAGGACGGCAAGGTCGTCAAACTGATGGCCGGGGGACATCCGGTATCTGACGTGTTCAACGAAGCTATGAACATGGCCTGCGTCATGGAGACGGGCCTCAAGGTTCCCCAACTGCTGGAAGTTACCCGGATCAACGAAAGGTGGGCGCTCATGATGGAGTACATCGAAGGGGCGACGCTTGCGGATTTGATGAAAAAAAATCCCGGCCGTTTTGACGAATACCTGGAACGATTTGTGGACATACAGCTTGAAATGCACGACTATTCCGCGCCCCGGCTCCCGCTGCATACCGAAAAGATGCACCAGAAGATCCGGCAGTCCGGGCTGGACGCAACTACCCGTTATGAACTCCACACCAGGCTGGACAGTCTGCCTAAACACACTAAGCTTTGCCACGGAGACTTCAACCCAAGCAACATCATCATTACGGAAAAGGACGAGGCCTACATCATCGACTGGTCCCACGCCACCCAGGGGAACGCATCGGCTGGCGCGGCGCGGACATTTCTGCTTTTTTCCCTAGCGGGACAGAAGGATACGGCAGAGAAGTACCTTAATCTTTTTTGTAAAAAGAGCGATACCGCCCGGCAGTATGTGGAAAAATGGATCCCGATTGTATCGGCATCGCAACTCGTAAAAGGCAAGCCGGAAGAGCGGGAATTGCTGTTCCGCTGGGCCAATGTGGTGGAGTATGAATGAGCCGGGATAACAGGCGGTGCGGAAATGGAAAACTTCTGTGCTGCTTCCAGGACACGGAAGTAGATTTTTAAGGGTCTACAGGAGGTTGACCGCATGGTAAAAATCATACGAAAAAAGAGCCTTAATTCAACGGTTACCCTGATGGAAGTATCCGCTCCCCTGGAGGCGGCTAAAGCCGAACCGGGGCAATTCGTTATTTTACGGGCTAGTGAAAATGGGGAACGGATACCCCTGACCATTGCCGATTTTAACCGCGAGAAGGGAACCGTAACGATCATATTTCAGATAGTAGGAGCAGCCACTTGGCAGCTCAACCGTCTTGGGGAAGGGGATATGATACAGGATTTTGTAGGCCCTCTTGGGAAGGCTACGGATTGCAAGGCAGCCAAGGTAGCCATTGTGGGGGGCGGCGTTGGTTCCGCCATTGCCTATCCGGTCGTAAAAAAATTCCACCAACAGGGGGCGGAGGTTCACGCCATTACCGGGTTCCGTACCAGGGATCTTGTCATCCTGGAAGAAGAATTCAAAGTGGTAAGCGACACGTTTTTTTTGATGACTGACGATGGAAGTTATGGCAGACACGGACTGGTAACTGAGGCGTTGCAGCTTCTCATTGACAAGGGGGAACGATACGACGAGGTTATCGCCATAGGCCCCCTGGTGATGATGAAATTTGTTGCCACCGTAACAAAACCTTACGGTATAAAAACCACAGTCAGTATGAACCCTATCATGATAGACGGTACGGGGATGTGCGGAGGGTGCAGACTCAGCGTGGGCGGAAAAACAAAATTCGCCTGTGTGGATGGTCCTGATTTTGACGGTCACGAAGTTGACTTTAACGAAGCTATAGCCAGGTCTGCCATATACCGGCCCTTTGAGGCGCGGGCCTATGAAGCCTGTCAAAAATCTTCGAAGGTTTCGTGCCATTTATTAAAGGCCGATAAGGAGGTGTCCTAATGCCAAATATGGCCTTAACAAAAAATGAGATGCCGGTACAGGATCCCAAAGTACGGAGTAGAAATTTTATCGAAGTTGCTTTGGGATATACAGAAGCCCAGGCAATAGATGAAGCGAAACGCTGCCTTGGATGTAAAAACAAACCCTGTGTTTCAGACTGCCCGGTAAATATCGACATTCCCGGTTTTATCAGGGAAATCGCCGTTGGAGAGTTTGAAAAAGCGTATCAGATTATTACCCGGTACAATTCCCTTCCGGCAATATGCGGCCGGGTATGCCCCCAGGAGACCCAATGTGAGGGAAAATGTATCCGGGGCCTCAAGGGGGAACCGGTGGCCATCGGCAGGCTGGAGCGGTTTGCGGCAGATTACCACAATTCCGAGGACAAGGTTTTGGCCGGAGAAATTACTTCTGTGGAAAGATCCAGGAGAAACCGGGTGGTGGTGGTAGGTTCCGGTCCGGCGGGACTTGCCTGTGCGGGGGGCCTCGCAAAAAAAGGTTACGGCGTTACGATCTTTGAGGCCCTCCACGTTGAAGGAGGGGTACTCTCCTACGGCATTCCCGAATTCCGCCTTCCCAAGGCCATCGTCCGGCAAGAAATCCAGGGCTTAAAAAATATGGGGGTGGAAATCGCGGTGAATACGGTGATCGGCAAAACACTGACCATTGATGAACTCTTTAATACCTATGGATATAAAGCAGTTTTTATCGGTTCCGGTGCGGGGCTCCCCAAATTTATGAACATCCCCGGAGAAAATTTGAATGGCGTATATTCAGCCAATGAATTCCTTACCCGGATAAACCTGATGAAAGCCTATATGCTGGATAGCTCGACCCCCATACACCGGGGCGGAAGGGTCGCCGTGGTGGGAGGCGGGAATGTCGCCATGGACGCGGAGGTAACGGTTGTGTACCGGCGGACGGAAAAGGAACTTCCGGCCCGGCTTGAGGAAGTGGATCACGCCAAAGAAGAAGGCGTTGTTTTTCAGTTTCTCACCAGCCCCATACGCATTGCCGGAGATGAAAAGGGCTGGGTCAACAGGATTACCTG
>JAITBG010000199.1 GCA_031283725.1 Treponema sp.
CCGGTGTCGATTGTGAGCCGGGGGCTGGTGTCGGGGACCACTACGGGGCTGTGGGTGCTTTTATGGTTCGGGATCCCCATGGCCGTGCGATCCTCGTCCGTAACCGGGGGGTAGCGCAGAAATTGGTTCACAAATGGTCTAACAGCCACTATCGCCGCCTTTTTCGCGTCGTTCTTGGCCTCCGTGTCCACCTTCGTGTGGGGGCCGAAGGTTGCCCCGTAGGCCGTTTTCCACGCGGTATGCAGTTCCCCCAGGGTACTGAGCGCCGCCTGGGGGATGTGGGTCCACGCCGGGGGCGAGCCGGCGCATGTTTGGGACACGTACTGGTACATAACGCTGAACCAGGTATCGAAAGCCGCGTCTTTTCTGGGAATATAATCACTCGCCATATCATACTCCTTTGTTTTTCCGCCTCCGGGGGCGGGGTTTGGACGGTTATCCGGGGACATCCGCCAATCGCCCGCATCCGTATGCGGATCATTCGCATTCGTATGCGGGCCGTTCGCATTCCTATGCGGGCCTTCCGCATCCGTATGCGGGCCTCTCGCATCCGTATGCGGACTTTTCGCATTCGTATGCGAATCATTCGCATACGTCCGCTAATCACTCCCGGACGTCCGGGAATCACTTCCGGAACTCCGTGAACCGCTCACGGAGTTCCGTCAATTATTCATAAGAGACTATGCAGCCGCCTCAATTTCCTCTTTGGGGAAGCGGAAACCGGCAAAACCGATGACGGTAGCCACGCCGACCAAACAGGCTCCCAAAAGGAAAATATGATTCAGGGTAAAACCCATGTTAAGCGTAGCGCCGAAGACGGCGGTAATAACGGTTGAAGCACCGGACGAAGCGAACTGATACATCCCCTGGGCGGCGGGAAATTCCGCCTGCTCCAGTTCCGTCTGGAAGAACGCGGCGAAGGTGGACTGGCTGATCGCCTGGCCCACGCCTCCTATGGCGGTGGCGATATAGATGACGAACATGGGGGAATTGGGCTTAAGGCAGGCAAATATCACCAGAGCCGCCGTATAAAGGATCAGCGCCAATTTGCCCATAACGGGGAACCTTTTCTTGAACGCCTTGCTTACGAAAGCGCCCAGGGTAACGCCGCAGATCAACTGAACGATGGTCTGGGGCATGGATACCGTAGAACCGACGAGGGAAGACTGGCCCATGATTCTCGTAACATACACAATTCCATAGGCCATGACGCAGGTGGGGTAGGCTACCATGAGCATCTGAATCAAAAAGGTAAACCGGAAGCGTTTTTTCCTGAACATGTGGATAGGCACGGAGGGGTTGGCGCTTTTTCCTTCTACGATAATTAATAACACTGCGCAGACCACGCCGACGGCCAGGAAGCTGAGGCCCATGGGGCTGACGAAGGCAAAGAGCTTGCCCCCCAGGCTCAGCCACAGGACAATACCGCAAACCGCCAGCACCAGGAGGGCAATGCCGGCGCCGTCGAATTTACCCGCGCTTGGGCGTTTTTGGTTGGGGTACAACGAACAGAGGCCGATAACGGGAATGATGCCGAAAATCACATAGGCGACTAAAGCAAGGTTGGTGGAAAAGCGGTCAATCACAAAGCCGGTTAGGGCCGGTCCAAGCAGGGATCCTATGGCGGCGGCGGTGGCCAGCATTCCGTAATACTTGGCCCGTTCCTGGGGCGCGACAATGGCGCCCATAATGGCATAGGGGGCGGAAATATATAACCCGCCGCTGACGCCGATTAGAGTCCAGATGACGGTAAAAGGCAATACCCCCGTAATCTTCATCAAAATAAAACGAAGGGCAACCTGTAGGATCAATCCGGTCAAGGTAACCGCTTTGGTACCGAATTTGGAACAGAGCATACCCACCAGGGGCAGGGCCAGCATCATGCCCATTGAAGCGAGCGCGGCATTGACCGAATAGAAGTCCATACCGTTTAGCTCCGCAAGTTTGGAAGGGAGAACGATTGAACCGCCGTAACTTGCCATCATGGCCGTGACGGTGAGCAGTATCACTGACAAAATCAAAAAGGCTTTTTTCCCTCCGGTTAAATCCTGCGGTGAAATTGACTTTTTCTCATTTTCCATAACCTTTTCTCCTTAATTCATGATTTTTATGAGCGATATGGACAATAGTACAATTCCGGATCGGATGAGGGCACATTAGCGCTTGTGCGCCCATACGTGTGCCCTCATTCTTGGCCTCCGCTATTTCTTCGCGGGGTGCTTCTCAAGCAAGTTTATGAACTTATCAAGTTCCTGCGATTCCATGCCCCAGCCGTTTTCCTCCGCGGGGTAGACCTTGTTCTTGATATCGCTGTCGAATTCCTCGAACGCCTTGATTCCATTTTCGAAGTGCGCGGCGTAGTTCTTGCCGTGCTTCGGCATCGACGCGACGGGCGAAAAACCAAGCAGGTCGTAGATAACCAGCTCTGATCCGTCCGCGCTGCCCCCTGCGGCCACATTAATGACCGGCACCCGCAGCTTCTTTGCAATGGCGTCGGTTACTTCCCGGGATGTCATCTCGATGGTCATGCCGATCATGCCGTTTTCCTGGTACTCATAGGCCATTTTGAAAATGTCCATCGCCTCTTCCGCCGTCTTGCCAACCCGGCGGTAGCCGCCAAACAACCCCGTCTGCCAGCCCGACAGACAACCTACGTGCCCGAAGACCGGGATGTAATTGTCGGCCATGTACTTGAGGGTTTCGTTGGTAACGGCCATGGGCATTACGCTGTCCGCACCGTCCGACATGAGCCTGCCCGCCACTTTGACGGCGGTGTATTTGTCCGCATGGGAGGCCGTCTGCATGACGGCGTTCAGACAGATAAGCGGAGCCATTCTGCGAATCTGCCTGGTATGCCAGTACATATTCTCTTCGCGCATTTCGGAACTTTCGCCCGGGGCAGTGTAGCGTACAAGATCGATGCCGGCCCGTTCGCACGCCACTACCCAAAGGGGATCGCAGTGGGCGGTGCCGACCATTGAGATTAATTTGCCTTCATCCTTCATTTTCTGAAGGTGCCATACGGTAATCTTCCCTTTTATAGCAGATGAGGGAATCGCGCTAGGGTTTGCCATGTTCTTTCTCCTAATGATTAAAAGTTTTCTGCCCGTAAACGGGCGGTAATAGTTTTTATGGTAAATACACGAAGTTTCCGCGTAAATACTTAGAATTAAGTATTTTTATCGCAAATATCAGAAATCCGCCTCGTTCCTGGGAGTCCGCTGCCCTTTGAATCCAGACGCTATTTCGCCGCCGTCAAGGGGCACGATGATCCCGGTAAGATATGAATTCCGTTCGTCCACCAACGTTGAAATCAGGAAAGCCGCTTCATCAATAGTGCCCATGCGGTTGCCCATGGCGACATAGCTCAGCCGCGCCTCCAAACTGCCGCTTTTTGCCAAATCCTGCTTGGACATTTCCGTTTCGACAACGCCGGGGGCTGTCGATACTAACCGTATGCCTTTTTGGCCAAATTTGAAGGTGCAATCCATCAAATACCAATAGATAAAGCAGCGAGACCAGGTATAGGCCATGCCCTGCGGTTTTTCAGGATTTCCATCAAGGAAAAACGAGACCATTTTGTTGAAGAATTCTTCCTTGTCCTCTTTCCGGGCGAGTTTGAACAAATCAATGGGCCATCTATCCCTGGGCATCAGATACGCGACGCTGGAACAGATGTCCATGATGGCGCTGCCGCTTTCCAACACGTTATAGAATTCCTCGTTGATGTTGATGACGCCCATGGCATTTACCCGGAAAATACGCGCCGGCTCGCCGTACAGACCCGTCAGACCGGCAAGGTGGATCACCGAGGCGATGGTCCCCATGCCTTTGGCCTTTTCCGCCATTGCCTTCACCTGGCTCCGATCGCTTACGTCTACCAGTATGCCTTCCGCCTCATACCCTTTGTCCCGCAGCTCGGATACCGCTTGATCCAGTTTTTCTTTGTTGACATCACTGATCAGCAGTTTGTATTTTTCGGCCATGATTTTAGCGCACCCAAACCCAAGGCCGCCCGCTGCTCCTGTAATAACACATATCTTCTTCATAGGTACTTTCTCCTTCAATTTTTATTCTGACTATGTATATGTCAGGCAGGCAAAAGACATTCTGATATGATCCACTTGACCGGTAAATACTCAAAACTACGTATTTTCATAATTTCTATGCGGACCTTTTTCTAATACTACTTTTAAACATAGAGCCTTTCTCAAAACTCTGTTGGTTTTAGGAAAGGCTCTATAGGCCAATATCTGTTGGCATTGGAGTAAAAATTTATAAAAAAATACTTAAAATTGAGTATTTACCCCTCACAATACCGGCCCTACTCTAAATCATGGCGAGCCGCCTGATCCGGCTCAATGCGGCCCGTTCGGGTTTATTCAATATTCAGAGAGGAGGTTGAGAGTATGCAGTATCCTATCGCTTTTTCACACATTGGGATTTCCGTACCCGACATCGGGAAGGCAATCGAATTCTACAAAGAAGTTTTTGGCTGGTACCATCTGGCGGGCCCCTGGCCTATCAAACGGGACCCCGGTTCTTCCACCACCAAGTTCTGCGACAGCCTTTACGGGGAAACATGGGGGAGCTTTAAGCTGGCCCATATGTCCACCGGCGATCGCGTGGGAATTGAACTGCTGGAGTTTGAAGGAAACTATCCCGCCAAAGAGTGGGAGTATAAACGTAATGGTGTGTTCCATTTTGCCGTAACCGTTCCCGATTACAAGGAGTTCCTGGAAAGGCTGATCGCCAAAGGCGGTAAGCGGAGATCCGACATTAACGTGATGCAGAAAACCGACGCGGCGGGAAATCCTTTTGTTGCCGTCTACGCGGAGGATCCCTTTGGCAATGTGTTTGAGATATTTACGCACAGCTACGAAGTCCAGAGTAAACCATGAATAAAATATGTCTTCCAGCAACGGCGTATTGTTGTTGCGTAATAATGTTTATGGGGGAAATTTGAAATGAAACCGAAAACGTTCAAAGCAGCTATCTACCGGGGCATAGGCAAGGTGGATGTGGCGGATCTTCCCTATCCAGAGTGCGGGGATGATGATGTGATCGTTAAAAACCTGTATGCAGGCTGTTGCGGAGCGGATGTCAATGCTTATTCCAAAGGCGGCGACCCGCACATGATCTGGAAGGACCATGAGTTCGGCCATGAGATGGTCAGTGAAGTCGTTGAAGTTGGGAAGAATGTCAAGAATGTCAATGTTGGGGATATCATGTTCCCCAACCAGGGCAACGCTCTGAGGGATAGGAACCGTATGGCCACCGTGGGCGCGTTTTCCGAATACATCCGTATTATTAAGTATGAACCCAATTTCAGCGCGATTCCGATAGACAAGGACATTCCCCTCAAATGGGCGGTGCTTTTTGAGCCCTTCGTGATCGGGACCCGGGGCGCCCTAAATCTTAAACCCGGCCCGGGTAAGACGGCGATTGTCTTTGGCGCGGGGGTCATCGGCCTGACCGCCGCTATCATGCTCAAGTGGTACGGCTGCGACAAGGTTATGAGTGTTGATTTGTCGGATTACCGCCTGGAAAACGCGAAAAAATTCGGCCTTCTAACCTGTAATTCCTCAAAGGAAGATTTGAAAGCAAAGGCCATTGCGGAATTCGGTTCAATGATGTGTTTTGGCGGAGAGGCCTGCGCAGCTAATCTGTTCGTTGACGCCATCGGTATACAGCCGATTATCGATCAGTTCCAGGCGATCGGGGGCAGAGGGGCGACCTTGGGGGTTGTGGGAGTACACCACCATCCGGCCACCATTGAAATGATGCGTCTAACATACAACACCTGGAATATCACCGGCTGCGGAATCAGCTCTATTTTTGACCTCGCCCCTGATATTCTCAATATGATGAAGTCCGGCAAATACGATCTCGAGGCGCTCATATCCCACGAATACCCGATTGACAAGATCAACGAGGCCCTTGTCATGGGCGGAAAGGCGAACGAGGCGCAGAAGGTAATCATATCCTTTATGTAGGAAAGCGAAAGGAGGAAGGAGACAAATGAAAAAGCTTTTATTATGCGTACTGGCTGTTGCCGTCACGGCAGGAACGGTGTTTGCGGACCCAATCGGCCTTAGGGTGTATATTGAAGGGTTGGATTTTGGCGACGTGGCTGCCGAAAGGTATAACTTTGCCGGGGAAGGGGATGCCGACAAAAACGAAGGAATGGCCTCCCTCAACCTCGGAATTGAGTACACAAAAATGTTTGGGCCGCTTCGCTTTGCGACATCCCTGGAGGACAAATTCAGCTTCAAGGATCCCCTGGAGCAAAATTTCCAATGGGTTGTTTCGGGGATATATGGGCGGCAAGTTGCCAAAGCTTCGAGGCTCAGCTTCCTGCTGTATAACAAGCTGCACCTCGATAGTTATGATGACAAATTTGCGGACACAGACCTGGATCTGATCAGGGATGAAATAGAACCCGGCATCCGTTTTGATCAGAGCTTTGGTTTTGGCTCCCTTTATGCCATGACGGAATTCATCCTCATAATTCACACCCAGGAAAACCGGAAAGTCGATCTGGAAACCGGCGTTGACTCCGGCTTCAAGCTGGGCTTTACTACCAATCTTGGCCTCTGGGGTTATTTCCGGCCCTATATTGCCTTTATCAGAAACGGCGAAGCGCCCACAAAAGACGCGCTGGAAAAAATCGACTTCCGCGTCGGTTACACCACCGGTCCTATTGAGGCCAGGGTAACCCTTGCCATCCCGACTTACGAAGACGGCATTAAAACGGGCGGATACGATCCGCTCACAGGGCAATACGGCGGCCTCAACGTCAAGTCCCGTTTTACCTATACCTTTAAACCGGGCTTGAACGCATATGCCGAGTTGTGGGTCATAAATCTTGGCGCGGAGGATCCCGTCAAAGTGGGGGTAGCCCCTCAAATCGGCGGGAGTTTCTCGTTCTGATACATGGCTGACAGCTTGGGGGTATGATATGACAAATAAAACCGGCAGACTTAACGGAAAAATCGTCCTGGTTACCGGCGCGGGCAGCGGCATGGGCTATGAAACAACAAAACTGTTTCTTGCGGAAGGAGCAAAGGTCATTGCTGTTGACTATTCAAAAGACAGCCTGGCGCAATGGAATGATGTGGACAATGTTTTTCCCGTGCTCGCCAACGTAACGAAGCTGGAAGATGTGGAACGTATGATAGGGGAGGCTGAAAGCCGGTTTGACAGGCTGGATTGCCTTCTCAACATCGCCGGTATCAACGATTTAAATTATCCCCTGGCAGCGACCGATGACCAGCGGTGGGACAGGGTCCTGGATATTGATTTGAAAGCCCCGTTCCGTATTTGCCGCAGGGCCATTCCGGTCATGATAAAAAGCGGCGGCGGCAGTATCGTCAATATCGGAACCTACGCGGCGCTCAGGGGGAATCATGGCCCCAGTTATACGGCGGCTAAAGCCGGCCTCGCGGGGCTGACAAGAAGCATCGCGTTTGAGTACGCCAAACAGGGTATCCGCTGCAATATCATCCATCCTGGCGGGATGGCCACCAATATCGGTCAGAATTCAGGGGGCGCGTATCACGAGGCGGGACAAACGCTGTCAAAAATCGTGCAAAGTATGCCGGTGAACTTTTACGGGCAGCCGGTGGAAATTGCCTATGCCTGCCTGTTTTTGTGCGGCGACGAATCCAGGCTGATTAATGGAGCGGCGCTTTCGGTTGATGGGGGTATGTCCGTGTGCTGAATGTACCCTGCCTGGGCCGGCGGTCGAGGCTCATGCCTCGCACTAATGGCCCCTGGCAAGATAGGCTGCTTTTGTCCTGCCAGGAGAAATTTTCAGCCGTTCCTTCTGTTTTTCCGTACACCGGATTATTTTTTCTTGACTTCTACGGAAAAGGAATGTAGAATTTTAACGCTGACCATGCGGGAGGTCAGACACGGATTTGGGGCGAAAAAGGGAAGGCCCGCGGGATGGCTATAGTGAATGCGGTATCCATTTTTAATTATCTGAAATTACCCCCCCCCCCCCCCCCCCCACGGGCACGCTCATATTTAATTTATAGAAAAATCCCTAACCGATACCCGCCGGAAAAAACAACTCCGGCGGTTTTCTCCGTTAATCCTCCGGCCTTGTTATGGAGCTTGGAGAGCGGACTTCATAGTCTCAAGGGGAGTGTATGAGTTACCAGATGGGTACGGTTGTTCAAAGGCTCCAAATCAACGATTTTTTGCTTGACTGCGGAAAGGTTAATCATCCAAGGGATTTTAGCGTTCAGGTACTAAAAAAACTGGACGCCCTTATCCCGTATGATCAGGGGCGGGTTTATTTTCTGGATGACCAGGGAGAGATCGTTGACAAGTTTTTGCTGGGGGTGGATCCGCAAATTTTTGAGGAATATAAAAAACGTTATTCAACGCTAGACGGCGGGCAGTACTCTGTTTCCCGGAGGATCAAAAAATACAGCGGACTTGGCAGCGTTGAGGAGCTTGCGCATGATTGGACTGTGGAGGCACGGGACAACGAATTTTTTACTAAGCACCTCAAGCCCCAGGGTATCCGTTACAGTTTCGGCCTGCCCTTATATGATATGCGGAATTCCCTGAGATGCATCATTATTCTGGATCGTGTCGGCCGGGGAAAATACGGCTGCGCGGAAATGAACATCATGGCAACTATTCTGCCCCATTTGAATAATCTGTATAAAAATTACTTTTTTGACAGTTCGGGCAGCGGCGCAAACGCCGGCGGTACGATCTCCAGCCTTACGGCCAGAGAAAACGAAATCGTCTTGTTACTGTGCAAGGGCGCTGCGCCGGTGCTTATCGGCGAACAATTGTTCATCAGTTTGACCACGGTGTACAAACACATAGCCCATATTTATGAAAAGCTGTCGGTTTCCAGCCGGCAGGAACTGCTGGTAAAGCTGTATGACGGCCATTTCGTACGGCGGAATGCCACTCCGCTTTCAAGCGCCACAGTGCCGGCGAAATGGCCGGGCGGATAAACGTGCTGGGCAAACAAGCTCTGCGATCGTATTACCGGCACGCTTTTTTCTATTGCTTAATGGTAAATCGGGTAGGGAGCGGGACAGCGCCGGCCGAATGTGCGTGTATCGAACCCGGACGTTTTTCTTTTCTTTGTTCGCGCTGCAGGCGATTATTCGTCTTTACACCTCGGAGTATCCGGGCCGGCGCCCCGCAGATCGTTCATCTTTTTCAGGGCCGTATCGGAAAGAAACACTATGTGGACAGCTTCCCCCGCTATGTTTTCCCCTCTTAGCCGTATGCCGTTGTCATTTTCCTCATAACCCAGTTCCAGGTAGCGCCGGTATAACCTACCCGACGTATGGTCCGTCACCTCCAGCACCACGTTGGAAGCGCTTATATGATCGGTAGAGTTTCCCTGGAGCAGCTTTTCGCAGATGCCGTCAAAAAGCCGGCGCAACAGCCGTGACGAATCGGAGCGGCCCCGGAACTTTTCCGCAAACCCGGTCACCGCCCGGTCTATATAATCATCCATAATTCGCCTCCGTTCCCGGGAGAGTTTGCCTCGCCGGGAAAGTTTTTCTTGACAATACAAAGAATATATAAATACAATAACATACTATGGTTTCTTCGGGAATGAAAAAACTGCGGGTAGAGGATGCGGTAGGTCAGGTTCTTTGTCACGACATGACCCGTATCGTAAAGGGGGAAATGAAAGGCCCCCAGTTCCGCAAGGGGCATATACTCCGGGAAGAGGATATCCCCATGCTTCTTTCCATGGGCAAGGAGCAGATTTACGTTTGGGAAAAACTGCCCGGAATGCTCCACGAGAACGATGCCGCGGAAGCCCTGGCAATGATATGCCGGGGGGAGAATATCCGGCAGACAGGGCCCTCGGAAGGAAAAATTGAATTTTTTGCCCAGCGTGAAGGGCTTTTTTACTTTGATACGGAAAAACTGAACGCCATAAACGATATTCCCGATCTGATTGTCTCAGCCCGCCACGCCCTAAGCCCGGTAAAAGCCGGAGATAAGCTGGCGGGTATGAAGGCGGTGCCCCTGGTGATCCCCGAGGAAACCCTGAAACAAGCCCGGAAAGCGGCGGGTGACCAAGCCCTGATGTCGGTACTCCCTTACCGCCTCAGGAGCGCCTGGGTGATCACCACCGGCAGTGAAGTAGCCAAGGGGCTTATCGCCGATACCTTCACCCCGGTTATTATTGCCAAACTTGCCGCCTACGGGATTCTGGTACGGAAACATATCGTCGTGGAAGACGGTATAGAAAACGTTACCCAGGCCATCGCCGAAGCCAGGGCGGAAAAGGCGGAGCTTATCCTCTGCACCGGAGGGATGAGCGTCGATCCCGATGACAATACCCCGGGGGCTGTCAAACGGAGCGGCGCCGAAATAGTCACCTACGGCGTTCCGGTTATTCCGGGGGCTATGTTCCTGTTAGGCTATTACGGCGACGGCAGCCCGATCCTGGGAGTTCCCGGCTGTGTGATGTACGCGGCCACTACGATTTTCGACATAGTCCTGCCCCGCATTGCCGCGGGTCTGCGCATGACCCGGCGGGACTTTACCCGCATGGGCAACGGGGGGCTCTGCCTCGCCTGCCCTGTCTGTCATTATCCCATCTGCCCTTTCGGGAAAGCGTCTTAACTTCACCGGCCGGTCAGCATATCCAGTCCGTGGCGCAACGTACCGATGACGAATTCCAGGCTTTCCCGGACCGCTTTAGGACTGCCGGGAAGGTTAACGATCAGGGCGCCGGCGCGGATCCCGGAAACGGCCCGGCTGAGCATGGCCCGGGGGGTGATGCGGAGGCTGTTCCAGCGGATAGCTTCGTTTATGCCGGGGACCAGACGTTCAGCCACCGCCAGGGTAGCCTCGGGCATCAGGTCCCGTGGGGAAAAGCCCGTGCCGCCGGTGGTAAGAATCAGGTCGGCGATATGATTATCGCAGAGACGCCTTAACTCGTCCTCCAGAAGAGACTGCTCATCCGGCAGAAGGGTGTAGCTTACCACCTGAAAGCCCTCGGCTTCGGCAATTTCCCGGATTACCGGGCCGCTCAGGTCATCCTGTTCTCCCCGGAAACTCCTGTCGCTGGATGTGACGATTGCCGCCCGGTAGGTATGTTGGGAGTTTTCTTTACCGGACATTGAACTCATCCCCGGCGCTGATCACGCCCCCCTGGATAACCCGGGCAAAAACCCCTTCCCTGGGCATAATGCAGTCCCCCATAGTCCGGAAAATCTGGCAGCCGTTGTGACATTCCTTCCCTATCTGGGTCATTTCCAGGATGACGTCCCCGGATTTGAAAACAGTTCCCACCGGGAGGCTCGAAAAGTCGATGCCGTCCACCACGAGATTCTCCCCAAATGCGCCGTTTTCCACCTCCGCGCCCCGGGCCCGGAACGCCTCGATTTTCTCGTGGGAAAGGAGGCTCACCTGCCGGTGCCAGTTGCCGGCATGGGCGTCGCCCTTGAGCCCGTGGTTTTCCACCAGTTCCGCCTTTCCTACATCCCGCTTTGCCGTCCCCTTGGCGGGACTCATACATACCGCCAATACCTTCCCCACAGCTATCCTCCTATGTGGTACATTCCGCTTTTGTGTTTTGTCCGTTCCCGCTCATAAATCATGGAAAAATTGTGGGAGGGAGGCTTTAAAGCCACCAACTCCGCCACCGCCGTCCTAAGCCCCGCGTCGGAAACACCCCCCCGAAGCAGCCGCCGCAGGTCCATGCCGCCGTCACTGGAAAGGCAGGGCGTTAAGACGCCCCCGGAACTGAGCCGCAGACGGTTACAGTGTTCGCAGAACCCCTGGGTCATCGCATTGATAAAACCGATTTTGCCCGCGAATCCCGGAAGGGAAAAATACTCCGCGGGACCGTTACCCAGCCTGCCGGGATAGGGAACCGGCTTGCCGTAATCCCGCTCCAGCAGGGCCGCAAGCTCCGCGCCGGGGATAGGCTCCAGGGAACCGGCGGAACCCAGGGGCATGAGCTCGATGAAACGAACCGCCCGGTTCACGTCCCTGGCCAGGGCGGCTATACCGCTGAGGTCCCCTTCGTTGAAGCCCCGGAGGGGCACGCAATTCAGCTTGACCGGGATACCCAAATCCCTGGTACGGTCCAGCGCCCGCAGTACCGCGGGCAGCCCCTGTCCCCCGGACAATTCCTGTTCCGTACCGGGAACCGTGCGGGTAATCCTGCCGAACCGTTCCGGATCCAGGGTATCCAGGCTGATATTAACGCCGTCAACCAGCGCGCCCATAGGGCCGCCCCCGGTTTCGGCAAAAAACTGTTCCAGAAGCAGGCCGTTGGTGGTAAGCGTCACCTGTTCGATCCCCGGAATAGCCTTGAGCTTCGCGATAAAATCCGCCGCCCCCTTACGCACCAAGGGTTCCCCGCCGGTAACCTTAACCTTCCGTATCCCCATACCCGCCATAATCCCGCAGAGCCTCAGAATCTCCTCAAAGGAGAGCATATCATCATGGGGCTTCCACTCCACCCCTTCCGCGGGCATACAGTAGATACAGCGCAGGTTACACCGGTCGGTGATGGAGACGCGGAGATAATCAATAATCCTGCCATACCGGTCAATCATGATCCGGCTCTTCCGCCCGGATAAAGCGCCCGCTCTTTCCGCCGGACTTTTCCCAAAGCCGGATGTTCCCGATAACCATGGCCCGGTCCAGGGCCTTGCACATATCGTAAATTGTCAGGAGCGCCGCCGACACCCCCATGAGGGCTTCCATCTCCGCCCCGGTCTTGCCGGAAAGCTTCACCGAACAGACCGCTTCTATCCTGGGAAGCCCGGCTTTGCCGGACGGGGGGGCCTCGATAACGGAAAAATCGACGGAACAGGCGTCAAAGCTGAGGGGATGGCAGAGGGGGATAATATCGGCGGTACGCTTGGCGGCCATGATCCCCGCGATACGGGCTACCCCCAGGACATCCCCCTTCCCGGCGGTCCCTCCCCGGATAGCCGCCAGGGTTTCGGCGCTTACCGCGATATCCCCTTTAGCCGCCGCGGTCCGGAAACTCGGCCCCTTGGCGGAAACGTCAACCATAACCGCGGCGCCCTGTTCGTCAAAATGGGTGAAATCTTTGCTGGTCATTGCGCCAGTATACTATATCTTTCCGGTATTAGAAAGTTTTTTATTCCCGGCGGGGCCTAATACCCAAGAACCCGCGGGCGAAGCCGAAGAAGCCCGGTATTATTGGGAAGAAACGCTGAAAGCCGATCCCCGGTTTGAACCGGCAGCCTCATTCTGTCCACCGGCTGAATTAAAAGTTGAAACGGCTGACCCGGAAGTTTGAA
>JAITBG010000218.1 GCA_031283725.1 Treponema sp.
AATATCCCTCCAAATTATGTTTAAAAAGTGTGTTAATTTGACACACAACCAGTTGAGATTCAGTTTAAGTGATACAATTATTTTTGTCAATAGGCTTTTACTTTTTATGGGCATTGCGCATAACGTTTCGGCTGTTGGCGACGTTTTGCCAGCCCGAATAAGGGCTTGCGCAGCAAAGACCAGGGCTGGCAAAATGTGCCGGAGCAACGGCGTGGGAATGAAGCGCAGCGGAATGACCTAGCCGTTGCGGAGGCCGAGCCGCTACTGCGGCGAAGCGTAAACAGTCCTGTTTAGCATAAACATGATGATTTGTACATTCATTATGTTTGCAGGATGTTGTAAATCCTTATCTGATAAAGAATTAGAGAACCGGAAGATTGGGGTTAATTTTTATCGGGTTGGGGGATGTAGCCAGGGGTGTAGCCTCTATCCCCCAAAGGGGGGTTTATGCGTATCCGGGAGTGTTATTCACTGTATAAGCGGCAGGTTCCTTCGGGAAAGGTGGTCTATTATTACCGTGTCTATGATGAAGACGGTAAACGGTTCTGCGGTCATTCAACGGGGCAGAGTACCAAGACCGCGGCAAATGAATACTGCAAAATGCTTATCAGGGAAAAGAGGTTGACGCCGGTCAAACGGGGGAAGGCGTTGACCTTTGAAGAATTCGCAAAGGGCTGGTGGGACTATGAAACGTGTCCGTATCTGCAAAGCAGGAAAGAGCGGCGGCCTATTTCTAAGGGTTATGCGACACAGGGGCAGTACGCAGTTAAAAACCATCTGGTTCCGGTGTTCGGGAAAAAGCGTATTGATACGATTACTGAAAATGATATTGATACCTGGCTGACGAATTTCCGGCAGGGGGAATATACCGCCTCCGATAAAAAAACAAAATCGAATTACAAAGGCAACACGGCAAACCTGGTATTCAAAATATTAAAAATCATGCTGAATTATGCGGTAAAGAAGGGGCTGATAAAAACCAATCCCTGCAAATACGTTGAAATGGTTTCAACAGACGATGAAAAGGTTATTGAAATTCTGACGCCGGAGGAAGAACAGAAGCTGTTTCCGGTGGACTGGCGGCGGATATGGGACCTGCCGCAATTTTATGTGTTAAACCGGCTGGCGTCTATTTCGGGTATGCGGCGCGGGGAACTGTTGGGGCTGCGGGGAGAGTTTGTCCATGAGAACTATATAGACGTGTGCGCTCAGTACACCCGGTTTGGGTATCAAGATGTAAAGACCCACAAGCCGAAGAATATCCCCATACCGGAGAAGATGTACGAGGAATTGAAAATGCTTATTGAGATGAACGGGGATGGGTATTTGTTTTCACGGGACGGGGGGAAGCGGCCTATACACCGGAACTATGTCTACCGTGCGTTGTATCAGGCGTTAGACCGGATAGGGATAAACGAGGAAGAGCGGAAGCGGAGGAATCTCTCGATGCACGGGTGGCGGCATTTCTTTTCAACGGAGCTGGAAATGGCGGATATACCGGACAGTCGAGCGCGGGAGGTGACGGGACATTCGTCCCGGAAGATGCGGAAGCGGTATAATCATCTTGATAATCTGCGGATGCTTGACGTGATACAGTTACAGGAAAGACTGATGGAACAAGAGGCGGGGGAGAGCGATAGGGCGGAAACAGGTTTAGCGGCGGCACAAGGGGGAATGGCAGAAGCGAGAAGCGAAGGGAGGGAACCGGAGGGACCGGCAAAGGAGGGGGCTATCAAGAGGGTGAGGGGGAGGTTCGGAAAAACGCCGGAGCCGGAAAGCGCGCCGGTGATGAAGCGCGGGCGTGGGAGGCCGAGGAAAGAGGCCGCCAAGGTATAATAAGCTAATCACAAGAGGATGGGCCGTGGTGAAACCGTAAGGGTTTTTGCCACGGCCTTTTTTTTCAAAAACGCTTAAAACCATGAGCATTTATACATTCACGGCATGAATTTCCCTGTGGTACTTTTGGATAAACCGGGAGGTAACGGGAGGGGTATGGAAACGCTGATAGAGATTATCGAATTGGGAAGGCTGACCAGTATCAAGGCGGCGACGTTACGGAAATATGTGGCGGGACGGAGGATTCCGTTTGTGAAGGTTGGGCGGCTGGTGCGGTTTCGTCCTTCTGAAATAGAGGAGTGGATTGCTTGCCGGGCGGTGGCGGAGATTAAGGGGGAAGCAGGGGAAAGGGCGGAGAAAGCAAAGGGGCCATCGCTTTTTTTGTAGGGGGGAGGGTTATGAAAGAAAGAGCGGACGTGTATGAGGATGTGAAAAAAGAACTAATGCCGTTTGAGAGCTGGGAGCGGCTGCCAGGGGAAAGCGGGAGTGCGTATGCGGCGTTTTGCGCGTTTCGGGATTTGGGGCTGGAGCGGAATATCCGTAAGGCGGTGGAGCTTGGGGAGAAGGACGAGGGGAGGCGGGAGAAGCGCTACCGGATGTGGAGGAACTGGTGTTCGGCGTACCGGTGGCGGGAGCGGGCGGCGGAGTATGACCGGTACATGGAACGGCTGAAACAGGCGGAGCTGCGGAAAACGATTGAGGCCCAGGGGGAAAGGCAGCGGGCGGTTACGGGAAAGATGTTGGCGGTGGTGGAGAAGAAGCTGGACTTGATGGACCCGGCGGAATTGACGCAAGGGGCGGTTACGGAATGGGTAGAGGCGGCTATCCGGGCGGAGCGGGAAGCCGGGCAATTTGCTGACGCAAATTGCCTCGGAGTTTCGACAAGTCGAAACTCCATACCGAAGCAGGGGGAGATTAATTTTTCCCTGGACTT
>JAITBG010000140.1 GCA_031283725.1 Treponema sp.
CGCAGGTTATAATTATGATAAGCTGGTAGAAGCCGCAAAACAGGAGGGTACCCTCACCGTCCGCTGGCATTCCGGCAGGGCGCCGGATTCCGCAAAGGCCTTTGAAGGCGCCTACGGGATTAAGGTGGTTGCCACCGGTCGTTTTGATGATTCCGAAAACGTGGAACTCCTCAGGCGGGAAAACGAGGCAAACAACGTGCAGGTTGATGTCCTGACCCTGGATGACAAGGCACTGGTGGACGAATTTATCCGCTCCGGAATGGTGGTCAGTTGGACGCCCCCCGATCTGGCCGCGAGGATAAGCGGCGAATCAAAAAATCCCCAGATCTACCTTTACCAGCCGGTGGTCCTCGGCTATAATCCCGATGCATACAAAACATCCCCGGTTACCAATCTTTGGGAACTGACCGAAGAAAAATGGAGAGGAAAAGTAGCCCTCTGCGATCCCAATATTCAGACCTATATGTGGCATTTGTTTTCAGGGGCAATAGACAAGGCGGATGATTTTGCCAAGGCCTACCAGGATTATTACGGGAAACCGCTGAACACGAAGGAACAGAATGCGGGCTGGGAATGGGTTGTCCGGATGTTCAAAAACAATATGCTCTCCACACAACACGATACGGAGGTCGCCAAAGCCATCGGGTCCCCGGGACAGACAAATCCGCCGGTGGGGTTTTTTACCATGACCCGTTTTAGAGACGCGAAGGAGCAGAACCTTAGTCTGGCCTTCGATCCGAATGTCAAACCTTATATCGGTTTTGCCCTGCCGACCTATGTAATAATTCCGGCAAACGCGCCCCACCCGAACGCGGCACGGCTATGGGTCCGATGGGTGCTTACCCAGGAGGGACACAAACCCTGGAGCGGCGTAATCGGAGGATTTTCCCCCAATATTGACGTAAAACCCGCGGATAATCCCGTGGGAGGATGGGATCAGTGGGTTACAAAACTGATGATCCCTGATGCGGCAAATTCCGCCCGGATCAGGCAGGATTTAATCGATCTTTATCTGATTAACCGGTAAACGCCGGATATCGTTACGGAGGGCAGCTTATGTCAATCGGCCATAATCGTCCGCTGTCTGCGGTAAACTTCAAACAAGGTCCCGGTCCCAATCGTATTCTGGGGATAATATTGGCCGTCCTGTTGACCTATCTGGTTCTCGCTCCGGTATTGCTGCTCCTCGCTGATGCCGTTCTGGTTCATACCCGGGACGCCGTCAGCCTGGGCAAGCCTGAGGGCAGTTTCACCCTGTCATACCTGCAAAGAGCCCTCCGATCCCGGGTTTCCTCTATTATTTTCTGGAAACCCCTGGTCAATACCACCGTCGCGGCCTCGATAATCACGGTTCTGTCCCTCAGTATGGGCTACTTCCTGGCCTGGGTCATCACCCGGACCGATATAAAACTAAAAAAACTATACGCAAACTTGGCGGTTATTCCCTTTATGCTTCCTTCCTGGAGTTTTGCCGCGGCCTGGATAACCCTCTTCAAAAACCGCAAAATCGCGGGGCCTCCGGGGTTTATGGAGATCTTCGGCGTTACCCCCCCGGATTTTATCGCCTATGGCCTCATTCCCATAAGCATCTGCCTTTCCCTGCATTATTTCCCCCTGGCATATATCATGTTTGGGAACGCCTTTCAGCGCATCGACAGCCAGCTTGAGGAATCGGCCCAATTACTGGGGGCAAGCCGCCGCAAGACCGCGGCCCTGATCCTCCTCCCCCTCATGAAACCCGCGATCATGTCGGCGATCCTGCTGACCTTTGCCCGAACGGTCGGCACCTTCGGCACCCCCTATACGCTCGGGCGGCCGGCCAACTTTGATACCCTCTCGACCGCCCTCTACTCAAGTTTCCGTGGGGGCAGCCCTGGGATCATGTCGGTGATCGCCATCGCCATGGTCCTGATCGGCGCGACGCTGGTGGCCGCGGACGTCCTGATGTTTAAAGAAGCAAAACGGTTTATCACCATGAGCGGCAAAGGCCAGATGTCAAGGCCGGCCAATCTGGGAGCCTCCCGGATACCCCTGACGGTCATCACGGGGCTGCTGCTGTTTATCGCGGTGGTCATTCCCCTGACGGTTCTTGCCCTTTCAACGGTTATGGTTACCCCCGGCTGGTTCAAGGCGGATAATTTCACTTCCCAATTTTGGTTTGCCAAAATAACCCCCATCCGGGAAGGAGTGGCCGGGCTGTTTCGGGACCCGGCGGTATTGAAGGTTATCGGCAATAGCGTTCTTTCGGCGGGGCTGGGGGCGGTCATCTGCGGGGTCCTGGGAACCCTGGTCGGTTATGCGGCCATACGGCTGCACCCGGCGGTACTCAGCAAATATCTCCGGTATGTCTCATTTCTTCCCTATCTGGTCCCCGGTATAGGCTTCAGCGCCGCCTTTCTACTCCTTTTTGCGGCGCCCCGAGGGCCGATACCGGCGCTCTATGGCACCCTGCTCCTCCTGGTACTCGCTATGGGGATCATGTACCTGCCCTACTCCGCCCGATCCAGTATCGCCTCTATCAGCCAGATGGGGAACGGGCCCGAAGAGGCGGCGATGATCCTGGGTGCCCGGTGGTTTACCCGGTTCCGGCTCATTGTCATGCCCATTCAGCGGCGGGCGATCTTCGCCGGTATGCTCCTGGCCTTCATACAGGGAATGAATGAATTGAGTTTGGTGATCATGCTTGCGGTTCCCGGCATGGAGGTTCTCACGACCCTTTCTATCCGCTATACCGATAACGCGCTGCTCCAGATGTCCAACGGAGTCATCCTTATCATTGTAGCGGTTACCTTTGTTTTAACCTTTATCGCCCAGAGGCTTTCGGGCAGTAATTTTGCCCAAGGTCTTGGCTGACGGTATCAAATAGTGAGGAGAAACAACCCATGACGGGAATTCGTTTGGAACATATCAATAAGAGTTATGACGGGAAAGAATTAGCGGTGGAGGACCTTTCCCTGGAATTAAAGCCCGGGAGTTTTGTCTGCCTTCTGGGACCCTCCGGCTGCGGTAAGACCACCACCCTGAGGATGATTGCTGGACTGGAGCGGGTGGATTCGGGAAGCATCCGTGCGGGAGGCCGGGATTTTGACGTCCCCGGAAAAAACCTTTTTATTCCTCCCGAGGATAGAAACCTGGGGCTGGTATTTCAAAGCTACGCCCTCTGGCCCCACATGACCGTGGAGGACAACGTCGCCTTCGGCCTTAAAATGCGGAAAACCAGCCCCCAAAAACGGGAGAAACTCGTCTCCGATGCCCTCGCCCAGCTCAAAATGGAGCCGTACCGGAAGCGGTATCCGGCGGAGCTTTCAGGCGGACAGCAGCAGCGGATCGCCCTGGCCCGTATGCTGGCGGTGGAACCGGAGATCCTGCTGTTGGATGAACCCCTTTCAAACCTCGACGCCGCCCTCCGCCTTGAGATGCGTTCTGAACTGAAACGGCTCCACGCCAGGCTCCACAATACGATTGTTTTTGTTACCCACGATCAGCTTGAAGCGATGAGTCTGGCAACGGATATCGCGGTCATGAGTAAAGGCAGGCTGGAACAATACGATACCCCCATGAACGTATACCGGAAGCCCTCGACGGCCTTTGTGGCAAAATTCGTGGGAAACCCGCCGATGAATATGATCGTTTTTAATCAAGGGGACATTGAACCCTGGATGTATAAACTCCGGGAGGAAGTCTCGGCCCGCCGTTCCATCGCGGAACCCGAAAGGATCAATACCATCGGGTTCCGTTCCGAAGACGCGCTTGTCGGCGGCGGCAATGACGCCGGGCGCTGGTGGAGCCAGGAGGTCCGGCTTGACACGGTTTTACCCACCGGACCGGAGACGGTCCTCAGCCTCATGGCCGGTCATTTCAGCATATACCTGATTACCGGACAGGACTGTACCCTGACGCCGGGGGAAGGAACCGTGATATCCATACCCTATGAAAAGCTGCATCTCTTTGATGCCGGCGGGTTTAGAATATGAGCGAGAGTCAAATATGGGCGAGTTAAATATGGGTGAGTTAAATTTTATTGAAGATATCCTGGAGAAGACCGGCGATTATGTCAGGAGCAATTACGCGAACCGCCGTCTGTTGCCGGTGAATTCCAAGGCCCACGCCAATGATTTCCTTACCGAGGTGGATATCAAGGTCCAGAAACAACTCGTCGCGGAAATTCAACAAACCTTTCCCGGGGATTCGATCCTGGCGGAGGAGTCGGGGCTCAACGCCTATCCCGACAAGATACCCGACCGTTGCTGGGCCATTGATCCGATTGACGGCACCCAGAATTTTCTCAGGGGCTTGTTTCCCGCCTTCGGGATAAGTCTGGCCCTTATCGAGCGGGGGATCATCGTCGCCGGAGGGATTCTTATGCCCGTCCAGGGGGATATTTTCCTTTCGGCCCTCGGGAAAGGGGCCCTGAAGAACAACCGGCCCATCAGGGTTACGGAGACGGCGGATCTCGCCCTCGCCCGGGTAGACGTTGATTTTGACGGCCCGGCGAATCGGGAAGAAATTATTAAACGCTCAAGAAAGCTCCTGGTCAAGGCGGGGCAAATCCGCTCCAACGCCTGTTCGGTGGTTGGCTTTTGCGGCGTGGCCTCCGGGGAACAGGAGGCTTATATGGTTCTCGGAATAAATACCTGGGACATCGCCGCCGGGGTTATTCTGGTTACGGAAGCAGGCGGGACCGTGACCCGGTTTGACGGGTCCCCGGTGAATCCCTTTGATTCCCGCAAGGACGCCCTGATTAGCAACGGGGTCATACACCACGTATGCCTTGAGGAAATTCAGCTTCCAGAGCCGGCGGTTTTACGGGAACCTCCCCTAAGGTAAGCCCTCCCGGCTCCGAGGGCATTTCCCCCCGCCTGCCTTGGCCGCTTCCTTCTCCGCCGGTATCCATGCCTTTCTTTCCCAGGGTCATCGTAAAGCAGCTGCGATCCCCCCGGTACCATTCCATGACAAACTCCACCGCAAATCCGCCGGAAACGTGCCAGACCGTTTCGCTGTACAGTATGGGACTCCCCGGCAGGATTCCCAAGTCCCCCGCTTCCCGTGCCGAAACCGGAATCGCTTCCACCGAACGGTCCGCGCCGGTAAAAATATACTGAAAATTTTTCTCTATAAGAATATGCAGACTCTCCTGTTCCAGGGCCGCTTGTTCCTTTTCAAGCCCCGCCAGCCTTTCATAGGGCAAATAGGAATCGGCAATCACATAGGGCCAGCCGTTGGTAAAGCGGAGGCGGCGCAGAAAGATGAGCCGCTCCTTCCGGTCTAGGCCAAGCCGGTTATTAAAAAAAGCCGAACCGGGAATAACCTCAAGCAGAAGGACCCGTGTTTCCGCTCTAATACCATGTTCCCGCATTTCCAGATTAAAATTTTCCAGGGCCCAGCCGTTATCCCGGGCAATTTTAGGGTGGGAAACCACCGTCCCGCGCCCGGCGGTACGGATCAGGAGCCCTTCGTCGCTGAGCCGTTTAAAGGTCTGCCGTACCGTCTGACGGCTAATCCCATACTGTATGCAGAGTTCTTTTTCCGTAGGCATCATTTCCCCGTTCTCCCGGCGCTGAATATCCGTCAGGAGTATCCGTTTGAGCTGTTCATAAAGGGGCTGCCGGTTATTCCTGTCCAACGTTACCGGAGCGGAAGAAACGCCTGTTTGTTGCTTTTCCATTAAAATCTGTCCATAAACCCATGTTATAGAATAGGAAAGCGTCCCATGCCTTCTATCGCTATCATAACGAGCTTTTACCATTGGAACAAGCGCCCGGATTTTGCCAAAAAGATTGACGCCGGCATACTGCCAGGGGACCCTTTTAAGCCCAGGGCCCGGCCGCCCGGTTCAGCCTCCGTTTCATTGCGTTACGGCCTGCCGGGAAAACATTACGGCCTGCCACAAAAACATTCTGGCCGGCCACGAAAACATTACGGCCTGCCGGGAAAACATTATGGCCTGCCGGGAAAACATTACGGCCTGCCGGGAAAACATTATGGCCTGCCACGAAAACGTTATAGCCGGCCAGGAAAACGTTACGGCCTGCCACAAAAACGTTACGGCCGGCCACGAAAACGTTACAGTCAACTATAAGGTTGTTGTATCCGGTTATAACGGCATTGTATCCGGTTATAACGGCATTGTATCCGGTTATAACGGCGTTGTATCCGGTTATAACCGGCAGGTGAGCGGCCCGCGAACCTATGGAGCAGGGGCTGTATGGCCGGTAAAAAACGCTAAAAAAAACTTGACGGCGGAATACTACCATGCTACCATACTTTTAATTCATTTTTCACTTTAGGAGGAAGTATGCAAATCGTAAAACGGTTCTTAGCGGCGGCGGCAGTGTTGTTGATCGCCGGCGGAACGGTATTTGCCCGGGGCGGAGCCCAATCGGAGGGCGGTTCCGCCGCCCAGCAGAAGCTGACCATCAAGGTCGGGGACAACTGGGGCGCCACCCACCCCATGGCCGCGGCCCTGGACACGGTATTCAAGCCCCAGATCGAACGGGCCTCCGGGGGCGCCCTGACGGTGGACGTGTACCACGACGGCACCCTGGGGAACGAGGCCGACCTGTGGAACGGCGTCCGGAACGGGAGCATTGAGGTGGCCATCGTCGGCACCCCCATGAACCAGGACTCCCCCACCATGATGATTTCCGACTGGCCCTTCCTGTACCGGGACCTTGACCACGCGAAAAAGGTCTGGACCGGCGCGATTGCCGAGGAGATCAACAAGGAATTCCACCAGAAGTTCCCCACGGTGTATATGCTGGGCTGGGGGCCGAACAGCGCCCGGACCTTTACCAGCAACAAGAAGCTCACGGCGGTGGACGATTTTAGGGGCCAGAAGTTCCGGATGCCCGGCAACCCGATCCACGTGGGGATCGCGGAAAACCTCGGGGCCAGCGCCCAGGTTATCCCCCTGGGGGAACTTTTCAGTTCCCTGGAGACCGGCGTGGTGGACGGCCAGGACAACGGCATGGTTACGGTGATAAGCCAGGCCTTCTACGAAGTGCAGAAGTACCTCTACGAGACCAACCATATCATCGCCACCCTGGAGATCGTCGTCAGCGCCTCCTTCTACGACAAACTCACCCCCGCCCAGCAGAAGATCCTGGGAGACGCGGCCAAGGCCACGGCGGTAAAAGCCTGGGACGACTATATCAAAAGCGTTGACAGCGACCGGCAATTCCTCAAGGACAAGGGGGTAACGGTAACCCCCGCCACCGCGGCGGATCAGGCCCGGATCATCCAGATGATCCAGCCCCTTACGGACAAACTGTTCGCGGAACACGCCTGGGCCAAACCCCTGACCGACCGGATCAAAGACGTCCGGTAGAGAAAAGGGCGGCGGCGGGCCTGTCCCAAAACCGCGCGCTTCGGCGCGCAGTCAATACGTTTTGGGACAGGCTTTCATTTTTCACTTTTCATTTTTTGTTTTTTACAGGGGGTTTTCGGTGAAAAAGATTCTAGATACCCTTTTCAGGGGCGTTGAAATTCTTATCGCCTTCTTTCTGGCGGTGATGATAATCCTCGTCTTTATGAATGTGGTTTTCCGGTACCTGTTCAGCCGGGGTTTTGCGTGGTCCGAGGAGATTGCCCGGCTTTGCTTTATATACCTGGTGTACCTGGGTTCCATCGGGGCCATGCGGGACAACCGCCACCTGCTTATCGACAGCGTTTTGAACCGGGTGCCGCCGGTCTGTCAAAAGATCATCTATGCCCTGGTGCAGGCCGGCATCATCTGGCTCATGGTCATCCTTACCCAAGGGAGCTGGGGGCTGGTGCTCCAGAATCTGAACGACAACTGGGTAGCCACCAAATTCCCGACCTTTCTCGTCTATGCCTCGGGGCTTATCACCGGCATTGCCATCGGGATTATCGCCCTGGCAAATCTGTTCCGGCTGCTTATTTTGAAAATGCCGGTTTCCGAACTCATTGCCATTCGGGATGACAGCGAAGAACCCCTGTTTGCGCAAATAGAATAAGGAGGAGGAACGATATGGTTGCGTTATACACGACGGTTTTTCTGGCTTCCCTGGTGGTTTCAATCATGCTGGGGCTTCCCATTGCCTTCTCCCTGATCCTCTCCGGCGTGTCCACCGCCCTGGCCATGGGGGGGAACGCGACCAACCCTCAAACCGTGGCCGCCCAGCTTATGCGGGGAACCGACAGCGTTACCATGATGGCCCTGCCGTTCTTTGTGCTGGCCGGGGAATTGATGAACAAGGGGGGGCTTACCAGGCGGATCATCGCCTTCTGCAACATCTTTGTCGGACGGGTCCGGGGGGGTCTGGGCTACGTGACGATCCTCGCCTGCCTCATGTTTGCGAGCCTCGTGGGTTCCGCCGTGGCAAGCACCGCGGCGTTGGGGGCGATCCTCATCCCCATGATGGCCAATTCGGGGTATAACCGGGCGAAGGCCGCGGGCCTTGTGGCAAGCGCGAACATCGTGGCCCCCATCATGCCGCCCTCTATCCCGATGATCGTCTACGGCGTGGCCGCGGGGGTGTCGATCAAGTCCCTGTTCATGGGGGGGATAGCCCCGGCGATCTACCTCACCGTCGGGATGAGCGTGGTCTGGTACGTGGTTTCCCGCAAGGACGCGGTAAAATCCGACGCGCCCAAGCCTACCCTGAAAGAAACGCTCAAGATATTCTTC
>JAITBG010000214.1 GCA_031283725.1 Treponema sp.
GAACAAACGCGCCGGATTTCAACAAGGACGCCTCCGGGGTATTCTTTGGCCTCCGCACCGGTCATGACCCTTATGACTGCGCCTTGGCCATAATGCGGGGGGTTGCCTGCTTATTGCGGAAAAACATCGAACATTTTGCCGCCTCCGGTATCCACGCAGACCGGATCATCTCTACCGGCGGCGGCGCCAAGTCGAAATTCTGGTCCCAACTTAAAGCAAACTTTACCGGCCGGAAGGTAGCTATTCCCGAAAACGAAGAAGCCCCTTGCCTTGGAGCGGCGATCATCGGGGCGGTGTCTTCCGGATTATACCCCAGTTTTGAGGACGCAATATCCGCATCCGTTAAAATGAAGGAAGAATATTCCCCTTCAAGGGACCGGAAACGGTATAATGATGACTATGCCCTGTTTGAACAAATTTACCAGGATCTGCAACCGTCATTTGCCATGCATACCCAATTGCGATCCTCCAGCCGAGATGAGGGTCGTTGAACCTTTTTCTTCCCTTCGTGGTTTAATATCTTCCTCTTGTCCGTGTCGTCAGTGTGATCCGTGGTTAAATTCTTCATTCCTCCCCACTCATTCCGGCGGAATATCCCTTTCAGGTCTCCCCGAATCTTCCGCGCGGATCTGGACCCGGCGGATCTTGCCGCTTATGGTCTTGGGGAGTTCGGTGACAAACTCGATAATCCGGGGGTACTTGTAAGGGGCGGTGGTTTTCTTCACGTGGTTTTGGAGCTCCAGCTTCAGTTCCTCCGAGGCGGTCCAGCCCTTGGCGAGGACAACTGTGGCTTTAACCACGGTTCCCCGGTCGGGATCGGGGACGCCGGTGATGGCGCACTCCAGTATCGAGGGATGTTCCAGGAGAGCGCTTTCCACTTCGAAGGGACCGATGCGGTAACCGGAGCTTTTTATCACGTCGTCGGACCGGCCGACAAACCAATAGTAACCATCTTCGTCACGCCAGGCTACATCGCCGGTATAGTAGACATCATCGTGCCACACACTTTTCGTGAGGGCTTCGTCCCGGTAGTAGCCGTCGAACATACTATCCGGGCGGCGTTTATCCGTACGGACCACGAGCTGGCCCTCCTCACCCATGGCGCAGGAGGTCCCGTCATCATGGAGCAGGTCAATATCGTAGCCCGGGGACGGCTTGCCCATGGAACCCGGCTTGGGTTTCAGCCAGGGAAAGAAGGTGCACATCACCACCGTAAGCTCCGTCTGGCCGTAACATTCGTGGAGAGCGTGCCCCGTACCGGCGAGGAATTGTTCAAAAATCTCCGGGTTCAGGGGTTCCCCCGCAACGGAACAGTGTTTCAGCGCTGAAAAATCGTATTTTGTCAGATCCTCTTTAATAAAAAACCGGTACACCGTGGGCGGAGCGCAGAAGGTGGTAAGCTTGTACTTTTCGATAACCTTCAACATTGCCTGCGGGGAAAAGCGGTCGTAATCGTACACGAAAACACCGGTCCCGACTATCCACTGGCCGTAAATTTTACCCCACGCGGACTTGGCCCAGCCGGTTTCCGCCACCGTAAGGTGGAGACCTCCGGGGACGGCATGGTGCCAGTATTTTGAGGTAAGGATATGCCCCAGGGGATAGGCAAAGTTATGCTGAACCATCTTGGGCATACCGGTGGTACCCGACGTAAAGTAGAGAAGCATAATATCATTGTTGGTGTTCACCCTGAGAGGCCGCTTGAAATCCGCCGGGGCTTTTTCCCAGAGGGCGTTAAAATCCACCCAGGGGAAAGGCGAAGCCGGGCCTGTTTTGGCCGCCCGTTCCGCAGGCTGCACATCCGCAGAGGTATGAACGGAGCGCACAAAGGCTTTGTAACGCAGGGCCGGTTTTTTCCCCGGTTCTGCCTGTAGTTTTGCTGCGGCTTCGTCCACGCGGATCATCACCTGTTCATCGTCCACACAGACAATGGCGGCAATATCCGCGGTATCACAGCGGTACACCATATCCTTGGTAGTCAGGAGATGAGTGGCGGGGACACAGACGGCGCCGATCTTGTGGAGCGCCAATATGATAGGCCAGTATTCGTGGCGGCGCTTGAGAATCAGCATCACCGGATCGCCCTTGCCTATACCGGCCGCGGTGAATAGGGATGCGGCCTTGTCGGAAAGGCGCTTTATATCGGCGTAGCTAAACTCGGCCTCCGCGCCCCATTCGTCACACCACACCATGGCGCGGTTATTCGGGGTCTCCGCCGCCCGGACATCCATCACATCCCAGGCAAAGTTAAAATTTTCAGGAATAGTTACAAAATAATTCGCGTAGAAATCCTCGTAGGAATCAAATTCAGATCGGGGTAAAAATTTTTCCAGCATAGCATCACCTCCTAAAGAACCATGGCAAGAAACCGGGCTCGTTTTCCCCCAAGGGCTTTCATACCGTGGGGTTCGTTGGAGTCATAATAAACACTGTCCCCAGGGCCAAGTTCCATTTCATGGCCGCCGATAGAAATTAAAAGACGGCCCTCCAAGACATAATCAAATTCCTGTCCTGGGTGGGTGTTTAAGCTCATAGGTTTCTGTTCCGTATCGGCATTGGCTTCCACCAAAAAGGGCTCCCCCTTTTTATGGTGAAAATTATAGGCCAGATTCCAGTAGGTATACATGGGGCGGCGGATGACTTCCGGCCCCTGGGCGGATCGGGTAAGACAGTACGTTTTTAACCGGGAAGGAGCTCCCAACACTAACTCTGTCAGGTCCACCCCAAAACGGCCGGCAATTTCCACCAGAGAACCCACGGGAAATTCCTCTTCCCCGGACTCCCAACTCCGGTACTCCTCAAGATCAAACCCCAGTTCCTTTACCAGAGCCTCCGCCGAAATTCCTTCAATTTCCCGCAATACCCGCACACGGGCGGCAATTTCGCCCTTCTCTTCCGCCATCGCAGTTCCTCCTTATACTATTCAATCTATTCCCGGGATACAAGCTTGGAGGGATACTCCTTGCCGAAAAAACAGGAATACTGATATTTAGCCTGACGCATTAACATATCGTGACCGTTCAAAATTCTACAGCCTGCAGCGGCGGCTCTTGTGAGGAACCGGGTACGTTCCGGTTTGTAGATAAGGTCCATCACCACCTCGGTTCCCTTAAAAGAATACAAATCCAGGGGATCTCCCTCTAAATCCGGGGCCATCCCTACGGAGGTAGTTTGAATGATAATATCATTAAAGCCGTTCATCAACTCCACACCCAGGCCGTCCAAACCGCCCCAGGCAAAGCGGTAGGGCGCGGCAAGCTCCCGGGCGCGGATCAGGGTGCGGTTCAGAACCAGGGCTTTCCCTTTCAGGCGGAAAACCTCCGCCGCCACCGCCTTTGCCGCCCCCCCCGCGCCGACGATGGTGATCCGTTTTTTCCTGAAATCCCTTGCCCCGATAAATTGCAGCAGGGAATCGGAAAAACCCCGGGTATCCGTATTGATCCCGGACCAGCCCTGAGAATCGGCTATCAGGGTGTTACAGGCGCCCAGGGATTCAACTTCGGCGGTTTTATGCCCCAGATAAGGGAGCACCTTCTCCTTGTAGGGGACGGTAACCGAAGCTCCCGAGAGGTTGATTTCCCGCGCAAATTTCATGAAGGACTCAACGGAGTCCGAGGGAAAGGGTACATAAACGGCATCGATCTTTTCGAAGCTAAAAACGGTATTAAAAAATTCGGGACTGGAAGTTATCTTGAGGGGATAGCCCAGGACACCGTATATTTTCGTTTGACTACCGACATCCCGAAACCGGTACAATTCCACCAAATCCCGGGGACTTAGCTGACCGGCTGTACCGCCGGGAAAATCTTCCTCGTCAATCGCCGCGGTATAACTAAGGTAAGAATCCAGATATTCCGCCAGTATGCTGGTATTGGTCCCCAGGTGTCCCATGCAGAGGAGTATCTTCTCCATACCCGCAGTTTTCCTGGCGGCCTGATAAACCCTGTGCACATCATCAAAGGTTTGGGGCATCACCGCCACCTTAGCGATCTCATCCCCCACATGGAACATGCTCCGGAGCCTTCCTTCAATGTCATCCCCAACGCCCTGCATATTATGATAGGAACGGATGATCCGTGTTCCGAACGTACGGGCCGCCTCTTCAAGGCTGGGTACGTTGAGATCATCCTCCAGATCCACATAGGCAAAATTATGCCGCCTGTCCGCTTCCGCAAAAGCCAGGCCCTTGGAAAGCAGGCTGATCCTGGAACCTTCGCCGCCCGCAAAGTTGCCGCCGTCCATGAGCCGCCGTATGGTCAGGATCACCGGCAGCCCCGCCATTTCCGGGAAACGCCGGATGAGAAACTTTTCATCAGGATCAAGGTAGTCCACCCGCAGTTCCACCATGTCCAGGTACTTCCGATACTTTTCCAGTACTTCTAAATTCCTGGCGATAGTTTTTCCGGTCAAGCAAAGGCATATTTTCGCCATACAAACCCCTAAAAAACGATGATTCAAAAATCGGAACGGAAAACAAAAATCGCCGCTATCTTTCCGGCGGCATCCAGATCAATCCGCAGTTGAAGCGGCCAGGAGCGGGAAGGGAGGGGGTACAGCATATATCCGTTATAAACCTCAACCCCGCTTCCCAAGGCAAGGGAAACCACTCCTCCGGGATCTCCCAGACTTATACCGTAGGCGGATTTCAATCCGATCTGCCATACCCGGTCCTGATAAATATACAGATCCCAGTTATTATATACAAAAACCACATCGTCCTGCCATTCCTCGGCGCCCCTGACCGCGTAAACCGATTCGGGAATTCCGTACCGGGCATACACCATTGCCAGAGTCATGCCGACAATCGTAACCGGGTCCTCTTCCCCCGTTTCCCCAAAATTCACCTGAGCATATCCCAGACACGGTAACAACAGGCACGGTAACAACAGTGCGGCGATCCTTCTCATGGAGATGTCCTCCGCGGGCAGCTTGGCCGGAAATACCGCCGCTTCTTTTTTTTCATAGTCCGGAATTCCTTCCGCAGAGATTCTGCGGCAGTAAAAATTCTCCTAACCAGAGGCTTATAGGTAAAGTCCCAACTTCCGGGACGATGAATAATCCTGCCGCCAAACCCGGTTTTAAAAAGGTAGAGCCCCGCCATGGGATGACCCGGGTCCGCGCTGGGGGGAATACCGAACAGATCGTATTGGGTACACCCCGCGGCCTTAGCATCCTCCACAGCCTTCCATTGGAGGGCATAACTAGCCATAAGGTTACGATCCTGACCGGAGGAAGCGCCGTAAAGGTACGTAGCAATACTGTTGCGAAAAAGCACAATACCGGCGGCCAGGGTTTTCCCGTTGTATTCCGCCAAATAAAGCCGCAGCTCCTGGCCGGGGTATTCAGCGCAGTGGGCAAAAAAACCTTCATAGTAGTCGATATTGTGGATGCTTAAACCATCCCGCCAGGCGGTTTCCCGGAAGAGGGCGTAAAACGTTTCCAGTTCCTGCGCTCCGGTGTAACGGACCTGTACTCCCCGCTTTTCCGCCAGTTTTATATTGTAACGCCACTTACTCTTCATCTGTTTAAGGATATCCTCCTCCGGGGGGCGGAGGTCCAGGAGCACCGTATCCGGGGGCTGCACATCCGCGGCGGATCGGGAAAAGGGGGAATAGACAGGGGGCGCCGGGTTTTCCGCCCCTTCGGTATACCAGGGAGGATCGAAACGGATAAAAGCGGTATTCTCCGGCAGAAACATTTTCAGGGCCAGGGCAAGTTCCCGCAGTATTTCTGTTTTTTCTCCATCCGTAGGGGAAAAATCCGGCGGCAGTTCGGGCCCCCAGGGCACGTACGCAAAGGATATTCCAAAGGCCAGGGGCCGCCGTATCACCAGAAGGGGCAGGTCTATTGAATCCCAATTAACCCGGAAGGACCGGGCATTCCAGCCGAACCGGGCCTTAAAGCTGCCCCAAAACCCCGATTGCAGGAATGACGCGGCTCCGTCACAGAAGGCAAGGCCGGCGGGCGAGATCCCACGGTACTTCCATCGGACCTGCCCGGACGCCGAAGCCCCAGGCATCAGTGAACCTCGCCTGAGGGGATGAATTTCGTTTTCAGCGGGACCGTGCCCGCCAACAGAGCCTTACCACCCACACAAACACGGTGTTCGTTAACCAGAATAGGTATGGTAAAGAAGGTGTCTATGGTTATTTCCCCCGGAACAGCGCCGGGAAGATCCCGGCCTTCAATACCGATACGGGTTCCCGCGGGAATATCAGCGGCATCCAGCACTTCCACCCGCTCATTACCGCCGGCATCCTTGTCCGAAGCGGCCAGGAGCATACCCCGGCTTTCTACTCCCCGGAGCTTTGCGGGTTTTAGATTGCATACCACGATGACGCGCTTGTGGAGCAGTTCCTCTTCCTTGTAGAAAGGCACCAAACCGGAAACAATGATCCGCTCCTCAGGAACACCGGGGGTGTTCCCCATGCTTAAAGTTTCTATGTAGAGCTTATCCGCCTTAGGATGCCGTTCAATCTTTATGATTTCCGCAACCCGCAGGTCAAAGGCCTTCACAAACGCTGCGGGCAGCTCCGCCTGGGGAATTTGTTCCGGTTCCGGTACGGCGTCTGCCGCGGCGTTACCGGCGGCTTTTCCGGTTTCCTTTTCCGCCGCGGCCTGACGCTCCTTCTGGCTCCCGGAATACCGTTCCCGCAGTTCCGCTATAAGCTCGTCCTCAAGCTTAGTAAAAAGCACCTCGCTCGTCACCACCTCGCGGAGCCCCCCCCTATCGCGGCCCATATCATCCCAGGTGATCGTCTTATCCAGAGGGGGAATCTTTAACTCAGGAATCTTCAACCCTCCGGGGAGCTTCGCGGTGAGTGCGGGCAGTTTGATACCCCGTTTCTTTCTCCCGATACTCAGGCCGAAGAAGGAGGCGATACGCTCCGCAGCCTGGGGCATATAGGGTTCTATCATCACGGCGATATCCCGCACCACATAGCAGAGATCCCGAATCAGGGCTTCCGCCGCCGCCGGCCCCCCGCTGTCTCCGTTTTCGCCCTTCCGCCGCCGCCAGGGTTCGCCGTCCTGGAAGCTTTTGTTGGCAAAGGACGAAAGCTCAAAAATGGCCCGGAAAGCGTCCCGGAGATCCGCCCGTTCCAGCTTTTCGGTGATATCCGCCTTGTACGCGCGGACCGTGTCCCAGAAAGGGGTATTTTCGGGAAACAGCATACCCCCAGGGGCCAGAATGCCGGTACCGGGAATTTTCCCGCCGTAGTAGCGGGTTACAAAAGACAGAGTCCGGTTTACCAGATTGCCCAGGTTCCCGATCAGTTCCCCGTTGACTTTCTCCTGAAAATCCTTCCAGGTAAAGAGCGCGTCGGCCTTTTCCGGCCGGTTGTAGAAAATGTAAAAACGCCAGATATCGGCGTTGATGCCGGTTTCCATCACATCGGTACCAAAGACCCCCACCCCGCGGGTTTTAGAAAATTTCCCGCTTTCATAGTTGAGGTATTCCGTACTGGACATATGATGGAGCATGGTCCAGTTATCCCCGGAACCTAAAAGGCTTGAGGGGAATATCACCGTATGGAAGGGGATGTTATCCTTGCCGATGAACTGGAAAAGCTCAACCTCATCGGGGTTTTTCCACCAGTCATCCACAAAGGCCCGCCAATCATCGGTAGTTTCCGCCCCCAGGTTTCCGGTGATGGAAATATAGCCGATGGGGGCGTCGAACCAGACGTAGAAAACCTTGTTTTCGTAGCCCTCCTTAGGCACGGGAATACCCCATTTGAGGTCCCTGGTAATGGCCCGTTCCCGCAGCCCGTCCCGTATCCAAGCCTGGGTCATCTGTATGGCGTTATTTGCCCAGAAACCCTTGACCGAAGCCCCCTTAATCCAGGTTTCCAGCCGGCCCTTGAGCTTGGGCAGATCGATATAGAGATGTTTCGTGGACTTCAGCACCGGGGTAGAGCCGCAGGCGGAACAGCGGGGCTCCTTAAGCTCCGTGGGATCCAGCAGTTTCCCGCAGGACTCGCACTGATCCCCCCGGGCGTCGGCGTAACCGCAGTGAGGGCACACGCCCCGGACATAGCGGTCCGCCAGGAAGCGGTCACAATGTCCGCAGTGGAGCTGCTCTATGGTCTGTTCGGTGATATAGCCGTTGGCGTCCAGTTTTTTGAAAATATCCTGGGTTACCTCGGTTTGAATCGGCGTGGACGTCCTGCCGAATTTATCAAAGCTGATATTAAACCAGCGGTATATCTCCGCGTGGACAGCGTAGTAGCGGTCGCACAATTCCTGAGGGCTTATCCCCTCTTCGGCGGCCCGGTTTTCCGTGGCGGTACCGTATTCGTCGGTGCCGCACACATAGAGGGTATCGTAATCCCGGAGCCGGCAAAACCGGGCAAACGCGTCGGCGGAAAGAACCTGGATAAGATTGCCCAGGTGGGGCACGTTGTTCACATAGGGCAAAGCTGAGGTAATTAATCGTCGCTTCATAAGAGTCCACTATAGTAAAAATAGCGGTATTTTACAAGCTCTTACGCGGTTTGTGGGTACGTTCCCAAGCCGCCCGGAAGGGTCCATAGGAGCCGCGGGGCCGGTGTTTCACGCGGTAGCTCCGCCCACCACCAAGCCCACCCAGCCTGACACCCCGGCTGCGAGGAAAGTTGGAGCCATGCGCCCTTACGCGGCACGGAAGCGCACCCTGCCGGAGAGGTCCAGGCGTTCCCGGCGGCGGCGGGTGAACAGATAGAAGGGCAGCAGATGGCCCTCGTCGGACGCGGGAGGCGCGTCGATGTGGTAGGGGGCCGTGCCGCCCACAATGCCGATCTTGATCCCCAACCCGTAGTCGGACCGGGGATCGCTGGAGGGGGTCCCCAGGGTGCGGAAGTTGCTGAGTTCTATCATGTGGGCCGCGGGGTAGCCCAGGTCCGCCGTTACCTGGCCGTTGGGCGCGGGGATAGCCGCGTGGTCGGTGTTTTCGGGCTTGAGCCCCAGGGACACCAAATCCGTTTCGGAAAGCGGGGGAACAAGGAAAAAATGGTTCTTTAGGTATCTCATGGTATCCTTTAGGGCTTTGAAAGCGATGTTGCACTGGGCGGTAGCCACCGG
>JAITBG010000072.1 GCA_031283725.1 Treponema sp.
GTGCCCGTATTGGCGAGCAAATGGCTGCCCGTCCACAGCCGCCTCCAGAAGCCCATCCGTAACCGGTTTATCGCCTCCCTTGACAGGGGCGTTGCCGCTGTTCTTGATACGGTAAACCGGGCCTACAGCCGCCTTCTGGCAAAGGCCCTGAAACACAGGTTTATCACCGTTTTGCTGGTGGTTGCCGCGTTTGCCGGTTCTGTTTTGGCGCTGACAAAAATGGATATTGTGATGTTCCCCGGTATGGGCAGCGATACTGTTACGGTTGATATAACCATGCCCCTGGGAACCCGGTATGAAGACACCAAAGCGGTTGCCCTCGAACTCCATGAATACGCCATAACAGAGATTACGGGGGCAAAGAATATTACCGCCAAAATAGGAAGCGGCGGCTCTATTTTTAGCGGCAGTGGGAACAATTCGGCGACTGTTACGGTTGTCCTCGATCTTGACAACCCCCAGGCGGATTCAAGCGATGCGGCAAAGGAAAAACTCCGCTCCCATTTTTCCGCCTTCCCCAACGCGGCCATTGCCTTTTCAGAAGGGGGGTTTGCGGCTCTGCTTGGCTCCGATATTGACATCGTGCTTCGTAACGATGATTTGCCCCAGGGCATTGCCGATGCGTCCACAATCAGGACCTTGTTGGAAGACCGCATACCGGAAGTAGAGGATATAACTATTGATGTAAACCCGGGGCTGCCGCAGGTAACGGTTAGCATTGACCGGCAGCGGGCCTACAATATGGGACTCTCCATAAGGGCTATCGCCCGTGAAATAGCCGCGTCCATGAACGGCGTAACCGCCACTGTCTTCAGGCAGAGCGGCAATGAGTACGATGTGGTATTACAGCTTGCGAAGGAAGACCGGTACGAGCTTCCCGATTTAGGGAGAATATTTGTCCGCTCCTCAAAGGGTGTGCTTTTTCCGGTTTCCAATTTCGCGGCCTTTGAAAAAACCCAGGGCCCGGTACGTATCAACCACGAAGGGCAGGCGCGGACCATCCATATAACCGCAAGCCTCAAAGAAGGGGAATCCCTCAAGACAGTGGAATCGGCGGTAAAAACGCTCCTTGAAGAACAGGGGATAAACGCGGAATTCGCGGGGGCATCTTTCGAGATGGGTAAAATGATGCAAACCTTTATACTGGTTATTGTCCTGGCGCTGCTTTTGGTTTTCGGCGTCATGGCGGCGCAGTACGAATCCTTCCGCGATCCGATCATCAATTTTTGTACCATCCCCCTTATACTGATAGGCGTTGTCGTCATTCACCTCATCACCGGACAGGCAATGAACGCCTTTACCATGATGGGCTTCGTGATGCTGGCCGGTATCGTGGTCAACAACGGCATCCTGCTGGTGGACTACACCAATCTGCTGAGGCGCGGGGGAATGCCGCTCATGGAAGCCTGCCGCGAAGCGGGCGCGTCCCGTTTCCGCCCGGTTGTGATGACCGCTCTTACCACCATGCTGGGACTCGCGCCTATGGCGTTCTTCCCCGGCAAATCCTCGATGATGACCGCCCCCATAGGGCTTGCCGTATTCGGCGGCCTTGCTTCGGCAACGGTCATCACCCTGTTCTTTATTCCGGTGATGTACTCACTGATTAACGGCAAAAAGAAGGAATTGAAACATGAAAACTAAAATGATTTTGCTTTGCCTATATACCCTGATTATCAATGCTGTTTGGGCTGAAACAAGCCTGGATATTGAAAGCGCGGTTCAGCTTGCCCTTGAAAAAAATCTTTCTTTGGAACGCTCGCGGATGGATAACGTTACGGCGAAACGGAAACACGACCGCTCCTGGAACAGCCTCATCCCCTCCCTGGGCGCGGGCGCCGTGGCGGTACATCCAACGTTAATTACCGATCCCCTTCCCCCCGAAACCAATGTATGGACGCCGGGCTTTTCCCTCTCCGCCTCTTTGCGGCTCTCCCCGTCTATTGTTGCGGAGATCAGGCAAACAGTGGATATTCGGCCAAAAGGTTCCTGTATTCCGCGTGCAGCGCCTCCCACGGGGAGATGCCGGAAACGGTATGGAAATAGCCACTCCTTCTTATTGACATTCTTTTGAACACGTTTTATAGTATGTTATAATGGAAACTTGAGTTTCCAAAAATTTTATTTCTGTTTAAAAGGAGAGTTTTTGTTATGAACACCCCCCCCCCCCCCCAGAAATCTGCTGAATACTGTAGCGCACTATGCCGGAAACATATTTAGACGACTGCCGTTTCCGGTAAGCTTTGCCGAAAAAGTATACAGTATCTATTGGAGCAAATATGGAAAATTCAGGCAAAGAGCGGGACTGTATATCGAAATTCATCTTGCGGATCATTGTAATTTAAACTGCGCGTACTGTAGCCATTATTCGCCGCTGTCGGAACCGAAATTCGTCGATATAGCTCAATACAAAAATGATTTCGAAAGGCTTGCTGAATTAGGCGCCGGTAAAATCGAATCTATCCGGTTGATGGGTGGTGAACCGCTGCTTAATAACGAAATAATCATGCTCATGTCCGCAGCCCGAAACTTCTTTCCAAAATGCAAGATACAAATTGTTACTAATGGTACTTTGCTTCTTAAACAGGACGCGATGTTTTGGCAGGAATGCGGAAAAAACCGTATTGAAATATTCATCAGTTATTATCCTGTAAACCTTGACTATGACGCCATAATTACAACAGCGAAAAAACATGGGATAAAATTAAGCCTTGGCAAAACTAATGAAATCATAAAACGGGAAATGATAAAGTATGAACTGGACATTGACGGGGCTCAGGATTATAACGAAAGTTTCAAAAAATGCGGCGCCGCTAATTCATGTACTACACTGCGCGAAGGTAAAATATATCAATGTCCAACATCAGCGCATATAGGCATATTCAATAAATATTTTAATCAAAATCTTGTGATTTCTGAAAAAGATTATATAGACATTTACAAGACAGGCAGCATGAACGATATTTTTGAGTTTTTGCGCAATCCTGTGCCTTTTTGCCGCTATTGTACCAATAAAGGCACGGTGGAGGAATGGCGGGTATCAAAAAAAGAAATATCCGAGTGGGTTAGGGGCCGCGCATAAATTAAAAGTCCTGATCTTTTGATCACAATTTCCTGTTGGACTGCAATGAAAATGTCCGTTTTGGCATGGTAATAGCAGGAGGAATATATGGTCGGGAGATTACCAATGGGGTAAAAAGAATTGCTAAGGAAGCAGTGATTTATGCGAGTGCGCATAAATCACTGCTACTTTAATGCCGTATTTGCGTAATGAAATGAGCAAATACATGTGGCAATGATGATTGGCCTCAAGTTAATCAGCGTTGCCCTGACCGACAGTATAGTGCTTCTACTTGTAAAACACCAATATGCCGGGGGCGTTGCGGCGCCACCGCAGAGGGGGTAGCGGAAAAGCCGTAGGCTTTGGAGCGAGGGGGCGACTCCCTCCCCCCCCCCCCCATTATACTTTTCTAAGTAAAAACACTATATCGCCATGCAGCAAAACCATTTGCGGGAAAACACATTGAACCATCAGAATAGCGTCCGGAACTTGCGGCGGAACATTACCCAGTCGGCGGAGGCCGTCGAAACGCTACGCCTCAACGTTACATTGGCCGGAGAAAACTATAAGATGTACGAGGAAGCTTACCGGCGGGGCGCGGCGGACTTACAGAGCGTGTATTCCGCCCGAAACAACATACTGCTTGCGGAAAATCAGCTTTTGTCGGAACAGTACAATCTGGCGGCGGCGATCCTTGAACTGGAAAAGGAACTGTCCCTTCCCTTTGG
>JAITBG010000120.1 GCA_031283725.1 Treponema sp.
CCATCTCCCGGATGGTGTATTCCCCCGGTGTTCACTCATGAACCGGTACACCATCAGCGGGGTCTCTCCGGTGCGAAGATGGCCGCCGCTTTTTTTAGGATTTCATTCGCCTCCCTCAGCGCCTTGACTTCCTTCCGCAGGCGGGTAAGCCCCTCGGTCGTCCGTGTCCGGGGAAGGGGGGCAAACCTGAGCCTCCGGCCTCCCGGGACTGCTGTATCCACCGGTGTGGAGCATGCTCTCGTTGATGCCCAAATCCGTCGCCACCTGACGCACCGGCTTCTCATGCTTCTCTGCCAATGCCGCCGCTTCGGCCTTGAACTCCTTCGGGTATACCCGCCGTTCTTTGTCTTTCGTTCCCCTCTTTTCCTCTCCTCCTGGTATATCTCACGCGTATCTTTGTATCCACCGGTTGGGGTAAGGTCCAAAGCCTTCTTTTGATGATTGGGCGCGTTCCCGTGATGGTTTGGAGACTTCTCCAAATGGTTTGAAGACTTCTCTAAATGATTTGGAGAACTCTCTAAATGATTTAGAGACTTCTTTAAATGATTTAGAGAACTCTCTAAATGGTTTGGAGGCTTCTTTAAATCATTTGGAGAGCTCTTGTACGGGTTTACCGGGCTCCGGGAAGAGTCCAAGGCATTCTCCGGGGAATCCAAGTCATTCCTTCTTCCTTTGCGCGCCTTCCTTTCCTTTGTGGTTCTTTTTTCTCCCGTAAAAGAAAGATAATGCGTGGACCCTGGACCTTGTGATCCGGTGCGGTAAAATGGTGTACAATTAAGTGAAGGGGTATAAAATGAGAAGAAGCGACAGGGAAATAACGGATATTGAGGAAAAACTGGGGATAATCCGGCGCTGTAAGGTACTCCGGCTTGGTCTGGCGGAGCAGAATCAGCCCTATATAGTCCCCATGAACTTTGGATTCGATTATAAGGACGGCCTTTTAACCCTCTATCTCCACGGGGCGACGGAAGGCAAAAAAAGGGACATCCTGAACCGGAACCGGCAGGTTTGTTTTGAGATGGATGGAGAACACTCCCTGATCACCGGCAAGAACCCCAGTGATTATAGTTTTACCTACGAGAGTATCATCGGCTTTGGGGTGGGAGAAATTCTGGAAAAGGGCGATGAAAAAACCCACGGCCTCAACGCCCTGATGAAGCACCAGACCGGGGAGGACCGGGAATACACTTATCCCGAGGGGCAATTAAGGGGAGTAGCCGTTTTCCGGATACGGGTCAGCTCGTTTACGGGGAAACGCCGCGCTTCGCATCCCGTTTCCTCGCGCTAATCGGCAAAGACCGGTATGGGAAAGAAACTTGGGTAATGGGCGGGCGCTTCGTCAAGGGATCGTAAAAGTCCCCGCCGGCGGGCCGGAGGGTAAAAGCGCAGCCTTGACCGGCAGCGCCCTCATATTAGGCGGCGGCCACGGGGCCAGGATCGGCTACGATAAGAAAAAGCTGGAACTGGGGGGCGCTTCTGTGCTCGAAAGTCTCGCGGTCCGGTTAAAAACGCTGTTTGGCGAGGTGCTGCTATCCTCCAATGATCCCGTAGAGATTCACGGCGTCACGGTCCTGCCTGACAGACTTGGCGAGGGGCCCTTGGCGGGTATCTATCAGGGCCTGCTGTATTGCACAAGCGAGTATCTCTACGTGCTTGCCTGCGATATGCCCTTTATCAATGCTGCGTACATCGATTATATGCGGGAGCTTATCGCCCGGGAGAAGATGGATGTCTGCATTGCCCGGCACGGAGACGGCAAATTGGAGTTTTTCAATTCTTTCTATAAAAAAAACTGTGCGGCAGTTATGGAGGAAGCTCTGTCAAAGGGGCTTTACAAGCTCCGTCTTATCTTTTCGCAGCTGAACGTGTACACGATTGACGGCGAAACCATAGAAAAATTTGACCCAGGAAAGATGTTTTTCAACATCAACTATAAAGAGGACTTGGAACTGGCGGAGCAGAAAGGGCGGTTGAAAATTTCCCTTGATATGGGTACCATGGGCAATCATGGGCGGCATTAACAAAATCCGGGACAGGATAGAAATAGCCATAGAAATTACCAGGGACAGCAAAGTTCCTATCCTTTTGATGGCCAACCCGGGGCTCGCAAAATCAACGGTAGTGTACAACTGGGCCAGACGCAACGGATACCATATTGAGACGCTAATCGGTTCGCGGTTTTCCCAGGAGGAGATCCTGGGATTCCAGGTCCGGGCGGAACTCCCGGCGAAGCGTTTCACCAGGGAAGACGAAACCGGGGAACATTACCTGGAGCTTTTAGCGCCGCACTGGTACCGGAACATCATGGATCAGGAAAATAATTTTCATGTGCCCTCGGTACTGTTTTTGGACGAGTTGAGCACTGCCCAGGAAAATGTTCAGGGGGCCCTCTTGCAGCTGGTCTTTGAGCGAAAAATCGGCAATGGCCGGACTCTGCCCGAATCGACCCTGGTTATTGCAGCGGCAAACTACAAGCAGAATATCCCCTTTCAGTTCAATATCATGGCCCCCATCCTCAACCGCTTCTGCATCGTCAATCTATCCTACGAAAACAACGATAGTTTTCTTGACGAATTCCTTCAGGATGAAGCGGATCTTGCTAAGGACCTTGTGGTCTTTTCGGAAAAGAAAATCACCTCTTGGCAGAAAAACTACCTTCGGGACGGATTAAAGATGATGTTCAGAACCCTGTTCCGTTCATTTGAGGATGATAACCGGGATATGGACAAAGAGCTTGTCTATACTATGGACATCAATAACCAGGTCTACAACACTATGTACGATGACGACTCCCGGTATGTGTACAATTTCATTTCCGGCCGTACCCTCTGGTATCTCTACAAGATCACTCTGTCCTTCCTCTACAAGGGCCTAACCATGGAAGAACACGGGGCTGCAATGCTCAACATGGTCTACGGCCTCATCGGTCTTGGTACCAACACCTTTACTGAAAAACAGCGCAAGACCTATCTAAAAAGCGCGGAAACTCTGTACCGGCGGATTTACGACGTTCTATCCTCTCAGGATGCCGCCAAAACGCCCGCGGTTCCCGGGGAAGCTCAGAACACATCTCTGGACTTCCGGGGCAAGAACGCCGCCGATGCCATTAACGAATGGGTCCTTTTCCACGAATCTTCGGTGCTCCAGGATCTTAATGATCTGAACTTGGAATCCCTGGTTTTCCACATTCGTGCATCATACGGAGTTAACGCCGAAGATACGGAGCGTCTTCGCCAGCGCATCACCCATAACAAGGCCGACCTGTATACTTTTTCTAACGATATGCAGCGCCTGGACTACCTCATCGGTATCCTGGAGGAAGAGCTTTCCCCGGAATCTGGGAAGCAAGGCAGCGAGGGAAGGTTTCTCGGCCAGCTCCACAGTATCCGTGACGTATATACATCTCTCCGGGACGAGGCCGTGAAGCTTGTGATGAAGAACACGGGTTAGGGGAGCCGCTGTTTTGCCGGGGAGCGACTGGGAACCGGCCCAATACCGGGAAACAAATAAACTGCTGGAACGGCTCAATATATGTATTAGTTATATTGACGCATCCGGAATAAAAGGCGCGCCCTTAAGTTTTTCCTACCGGGCCATGCGGGGGGAGTACTGTATCTATATTGACCGGAGGGCGGACAGACGGGCCTTTATGGCCCGGGATCTCCACGAAAAAGGGCATATCCTTTACAATCACTTTAATCGGCCCCGTGCGCACCGCCAGCAGTTTGAGGAATTTTTTCGGCGTAATCTCCACAGTTTTCTTGCGCGCCTTCCTCCGGATCGGAATTTGACATCCAAGCTGGGCATCTATTCTTCGTATATCTACAACCGCTTTTCCGACATAGCCCAGGCCATGGAGATCAACACCAAGCTTTTCAAAGAGGACAGGAAATTGCTGTCTTCCGATCCCGGCGGTCCCCTGGAGGATTTTATTTTTCCCCGGGAGACATGGCCTAAGGGCCTGGACTGGATGAGCTATATGAGCTTCCTCAGCGCCGAGCTGAACTTTTCCCTGGATCGCATTGGAGGCGGGCCTGGCAAAAAAATTACGTCCAGCGATGTCGGTTACTACAATGCCATGAAGGTCGCTGAGCGGCGCATACAGGACATTCAGGCAGCCCGGAAGACCTCTGCGGATGCGGACAGTAACGCTGTCTACGATCCGGAAATTATCCGGCATGGCAGGACGGATAATTATACCGACACTAAAATGGTTAATACCGTTACAGAGCTAAGGGACGTTAAAGACTTGGTACGAATACTGCGGGAGCGAAGCCTTCTGCTAAGGCGGAGCCGGCTTCACACGGACATTCTCTACAACATTAACCGTAACCGGTTTGGGAACATCCTCATCCCCCGGCGTTATCGCATCGAAAACTACAGCCCGAACAACCAGTGTATACTGTTGGATGTGTCCGGCAGCGTTCCTCCCGGCTTTGTAAAGCGGGTTGTGCAAACCATCATACGGGCCGAAGGAGCCTTTAACAGGCGTTTGAGCCGGCTGGTCTGCTGGTCAGACAGCCTCTGCTCCGATACTTCCCTGGCGGACATCGGCGCCGTAAGCTCAGGCGGCGGTACCGTACTGGGCGCGGGGATCGAATACTGCAAACAGTACCTTAACGAGCGCTCCAGTTTCTTTATCATCAGTGACTTCCATGATGAGCTCAACGAATGGCTCGACGCCGCCCGGACCATCCGCTGTGAAAAGACCGCCGTGGGATACGGCAGGCTCAGCCGTGAATCCTCTTTTGAGCAGTGGTTTTCCGCCGTCGGGTCCAATGCCAATTACCGCAGGAACCCCGTGGATATACGACGCTTCGTATCGGTGTTCAACACGGTACTGCTGAGGGATGATGTGGTACAGCGGACGGTTGGGCATTAAGGCACAATAACCCAGTAGATGACGGCGCTTCCCGGTTGCGGTGATTTTTCCGCTTTATACCAGATCCATGCCGGCGGCAATCCGCACCGCGTCGGCTTTGTTCAGCGCCCCAAGTTTATTGTAGATGCTGCGGGTAATGCTTTTTACTGTATTTGCCGAAAGCGAAGTCTGGGCGGCAATTTCTACGCGGGTCATTCCCTGCAAAAGCGCGGTAAGCACTTCCTTCTCGCGGGGAGAGAGCACCGCCTGATCATTTGCAAGTGGCCGGGAGACAGTTTCCCCATCCTCCGCCCGGTTTTGCTCGGCAACGGCAAAGAGTTTTTTCGCGTAGGCGGAAGCGCCCAGGCGGATTTTTTTGAGCCATTCACGGGGTATGCTACTCCCATCCTTTAACGCCGCATCGGTCAAAGAGCGCATATCCTTGCCCAGTTCGATAAAGGGCATGTCCAATCCGTTGGGAGCAGCCAGATGGTAAGCCTGTTCCAGCGAGGTAAAGGCGCCGCTTTTGTCGTGGTTCCGGTAGCGGCATACCGCGTTCAGGATTTTCATGCTAATCATGCCGAACAAAAAGTCCCCGGCATCGTAGGGGTTGTTCCGGTTTTCTAAGATAGACAACACCGCGAGCGCCGAGGGGTACCGCCTCTCAATCATGTGGCATCGGGCTTTAATCAGTACTTCCATTCCCAGGTTCAGGGAATTAAGGTCACTTCCCTCAAAATCGTTTTTTAGCCATTGGGGTACCTTGTCCATTCGCCCGATTCGGGAATAGAACGAAGCGGTAAGGATGTCGTGGAAGGTAAAGCGGTTAATGTAGTGTACCTTGTCAAGCTGGGCTTCCATCTGTTTAAAGACACCCTGGATGGCATCCCAATTCCCCCGGGCCAGGTTAATCCGCAAAAGATAAAAGAACGCGCGATTTTCCACTTCGTATTGATCCCATTCCCTGGCCCTTTTGACGGTCTCCTGAGCGAATTGTTCCGCCTCCGCCAGGTCACTCTTAAAAAAAGCAAGCTCTGTCCGGGCAAGGGTGTCCACTCCCCATTCCATACCCCCCAGCGCTCCGGCTGCTAGGGGAGCGATGGTTTCCAGCATCTCAATGTACCGCTCTATTTCTCCTTTTTCCGGTTTGTTCACCCGGCAAATAAAAGAGCTTATGTTCAGTACAGAAAGCGGAAGCGGCACCACACTACCGCCGCTTTGGCTGCTATGATAAGCGCAACGTTCAAAATCAGAGATAAAATTGTAATCCCCGGTATAGGTGGCGGTGAAAAGGCGGGTTAAGCCCTTATTACCGTAACAAATCGTGAGAATCTGATGAGCAAGGGGGGAAGGGGGCATGGCTTCGAACCGTGAAATGGTCTCTTGTATCTTCTTTTCGGCATATTCAATCATACCGAGGCTCATAAAAATACGGAGCTGATGGGTATAGATGAGAGGGTAATTTTCATAGACTTCGAGGGGCGCCTTGTCCAGAATTTCCAGCAGCATTTGGGCGATCCGGTTGGAATGCATCATGGGGAGGGTATTACAGACGACAAGCAGCCGTTCATAGTTTTGCGCTTTTTTATAATAATTAATCGCGTCTATTTTTTGATTGTTTGCCTCACACCACACCGCGGTTTTGTTCCACGTTTCTTTTCTTTCTGCTTCCGGTATTTC
>JAITBG010000176.1 GCA_031283725.1 Treponema sp.
GCTCTATCTTATTACACTATATGTGAAAAGTTTTGTATAAGATTATGGGCCTAGCAGCATGGGAAAATAATAGTGACCTTGCTTGCTATCCCTGTAGCGGCAGGCAGCCCGATGGCCAATAAGAGAGCTGTTCTCTATCCCCATTCGGTTCCTTATTGGAATAGCCATCAATTCCTTACTGGATTGCACTCGTAATCCTACCTAGGATTGACATCGTAATCCTACCTCGGATTGACATCGGTTCCTTGTTGGAGTGAGACCCACACCTACCCTAGGTGTGTCCGCACACCAAGCCTTGGTGAAGACCCCAACGAGTAGAGTACATGTACGGGCTGATTGCCGTGAACGCCCGTCAATCGTTCGTGAACCGGGTCAACCATGAGATCCATCGCCTCAAGGGGCAGCGCCCCCAGGAGGACGTCATGCGCGTCCGGTACGACCAGGGCCTGCTGAGTGGTACTGCGGTCCTGCCACTGAATCTTCACCGCCTCCGTCTGCCCGTACCGGGCGGTGGAGCCGTCCGCGAGGGTTGACGTTACCGAACCTTCAAGGGCAAGCCCCAGTCTGCGCCTGGTCTCCTCGTTGATAACCAGGGTCCACGCGCCCGTATCGGGCATGGCGTCTATGGCCACGGCGCGGACTTCCGTCTCGGGGATAAGCCCGTTCCTGGCGTTGCCTATGTCGCGGGCGTTAGTCAGGGTGATTCTTTCTCTAAAGGTACTCATGGCGTCCTCCTGACTTCGATTATAGGGGAAAACGGGGCGCACGGTAAGTCCCGCCCTTCGATGACTTCCACCCGCGCGCGATTTGCACTACACTAGCGGCAGGAGTGCTATATGGGAACAGTTTATACGGAAATCACCTTGAAAAACGCTGCCGATGTCAGCGCCGTACAACGGGGGCACATGGCGGAAAAGGATGTCCGGCACTGTACGGTGCGGGCGCTGGTGGATACCGGCGCGGGGACGCTGGTTATCAACGAGGCGGTGCGGCAGCAGTTGGGGCTTGAGATAAAGGGATTGCGCGGCGCGTACCTGGCCGACGGCCTGCACCAGGTATGCCGGGTAACGGAGCCGGTAGAAGTCCACTGGAAGAACCGCGATACGGCGTGTCCGGCCCTGCTTCTGCCCGGCGCACAGGAGGTGCTGCTGGGGGCGATCCCGCTGGAGGACATGGACCTGCTGGTCGATCCCGCCGGCGGGGAACTCAAGGGCGCCCACGGCGACGAGGTGGTATGCTTGGTTATGTGAAAAAGCGGCGGGAGGGAGGGTATTAGGCGGACAAATACCGGGTCGGGTCGGGGCCGGCGTTGCTCCGTTCCGCTCCCGCGCTTCACGGGTAATTTTTTGCCGCCGGCATATTCCGCAGTAGCCGGGAAAGCGGCTTTCTATTAGAATGATACCATGCAGGCAGGGGATCTGATTTGGACAATTCGGGAACGGGTACGGAAGCTTATCCGGGAAAAGACGCCTGCATTCTTCCAAACCCGGCGCAGGATCATCCTGTTGAGCCTTGGGGGGTTCGCCTTGGTGGTAACGCTGGGGTTTGCGGCGGTATTTATAATACAAAACCATGTCCGTACGATTCGATTCCGGGCCGCCGCCGGGGAATTGGCGGATTCCTTTAAGCCCCTGGCCATTCCGCCGGAGGATTTCTTTTTGCCCGAAGAACCGGACCTTCTCCCTGATTTTCTCCCCGAACGCCTTCCCCGGGATACCTGGACCATCGATGATGCCCGCCCGTATTGGACCGACCCCTTGGAGGGGAATGCCCGGCTGTGGCGGGACCGCTTTGGATCGGCGATTGATGATCTCCTGGAGGGTGTTCCGTGAAATCCCTTTTCTCCGCGGGCCCAATGCCTCTGTTGTTGATACTGCTCTGCTGCGGTCTTTCCTGTAAAGGGCTTCCTAAGGCGGATATCCCGGCGCAAGAGGAGCCCCAGGAGGATTACGGGGATACTGATTATGCCCGGCCCCAGGATGATGGCTGGCCCCCGGAGGATGATGCGCCGTCCCTGGTTTTACCCCCGGATTTCCCCTCCGAAGGCTGGCCGGCGGAACTGGACGAACCCTTTTTGGAAAACGGTGAGGCTTTCCTCCCGGATCAGAGCCCCGAAGAGGGGGCCATAGTCTTGGCTGAACCCCTTCCCGAACCGCTTGCCCCGGATCTGCCGCTTTCCGAGCCTGCTCCTGCCCCGGATTTGCCGCTCTCCGAGCCTGCGCCTGCGCCTGCCCCGGAGCCGGAGCCGGGTCCGGCGGAAGAATCCGCCCCGGAGGAATCCCCGGCTCCGTCTGAACCGCCGCCTGAGCCGGAACCGGTTATCCCGCCCCCGCCGCCGCGGATTGTCAGGCCGGCGGAACCCATACCGCCGCCGCCCCGTGCCAGGGAGCCTTTACCGCTTCCGCCCAACCCTGTTCCGGATCTTCCCGCCCGGAATCCCCCGGTGCTTACCCCGGTCCCCGTCCCCGGAGGCGTCTCCTCCCGCGTTGTCCGGGCCGCGGCGGGGCAGATCGTTGAGGTTCCGTTCCGGGGAACCGGTTGGGTTTATTTGGGGGAATCCGGTTCCAAGCGGGGTATAAACTACAATACCCGGCGTCTTGATCCTGAAGGCCAGACATTTATTTTCCAAGCCGTTGAAGCGGGTACCTATGAGCTGAAATTCTATCGGCAGGATTTTATCAGGGATTATCTTATCAACGATTTGGTAACCGTCATTGTCGAGGATGCGCCCCTGGGCTCACCAGGCTTTGGCGTCCCGGTTGACCGGGGTAGGGTGATTGCCGAACCCCGCTGGCCTACCATACCCGGAGAGCCGGTTCCCGTAACCGAAACCGCCCCGCCGGTTCCGCCGGACAAAACCGGAGCCGCGAATACCCGGGACCCCGGTGAGGCTCCTCCCGCCGTCTCCCCGGGGTCTACCCCCTCCCCCGGGGTTTCCCCCCAGGCGGCGATCCCCGAAACTGAGGATACCCCATTGACGCTTCCCCCGGAAACCCCCGCCGAAGAGTACCTGCGCAGAGCCCGGGAAGAGTACGGAGCGGAGCATATCCCGGAGGCCATTGCTGTTCTGGACCAGTTTATGGCGCAGTTCCCCCTGGGCAGCGATGAGGCGTTGTGGCTTTACGCCCAGCTTTATGAAAAGCAAGGTCCCTTCCGGGATATCCGTTTATCCCTGGACTATTACCGCCGTCTGGTAAAAGAGTACCCCCAGAGTAACCGGTACGACGATTCCCGGAGACGGATCGCCTATCTGGAACGGTACTACATCAACATACAATAAGGAGGCATGGTATGCCGGAAGTAGTATTGGGCCGCACCGGGCTTAGGGTGAATAAGGACGGATTCGGCGCCCTGCCTGTACAACGGACAGGAATGGAAGAAGCGGTAGTATTACTGCGAAAAGCCCTGGATGGGGGTATCAATTTTTTTGATACCGCCCGGGCTTATACGGACAGCGAAGAAAAACTGGGGGCCGCCATCAGTTCCCGGCGGAATGATTTTGTGCTGGCCACCAAGACTCAGGCCCAAAAGGGCGAGGATCTTTGGAAGGACCTGGAAACCAGCCTGAAAAACCTCAAAACCGATCATATTGATATCTACCAGTTCCACAATCCGTCAGGGTGCCCAAAACCCGGTGACGGGACCGGTCTTTACGAGGCTGCCCTCAAGGCCAGGGAACAGGGCAAGATACGCTTTATCAGCATTACTAATCACCGGCTTGCCATAGCCCGGGAAGCCGTTGACAGCGGCCTCTACGATACCCTGCAGTTTCCCTTTAACTATCTGTCCGATGAAAAAGAGCAGGCCCTGGCACGGCTTTGTGAAGAAAAAAACATGGGATTTATCTGCATGAAAGCCCTGAGCGGGGGGCTCATCACCGACGTGGCCGCCTCCCGGGCCTGGCTTATGGGTTTTAAAGGCGCTGTCCCTATCTGGGGTATACAGCGGGAAAGCGAATTGGACGCCCTTTTCGCCGCCCAAAGGGATAACGCGGTTCTAAGCGCCGAACAGCGCCGCCGCATCGAGGCCGACCGGGCGGAACTGGGGGGGAACTTCTGCCGGGCCTGCGATTACTGCCAACCCTGTCCCGCGGAGATTCAGATTTCCACCTGTGCACGGATGTTTCTGCTGCTCCGCCGTATGCCTCCCGCGAGGTTCCTTACGGAGGATTTTAAAAAGGAAATGGCTAAGATCGAGGACTGTATCCACTGTAACCACTGCAAGGATAACTGTCCCTATGGCCTTGATACACCGGCTCTGCTGGAAAAGAACCTGGCGGATTATCGGGAATTCTTAAAACCCCTGAAGATAGGGGCGTTTTAATACATATAGATCATGTTTTGGCTGTCATACCCCCACGTTAAGAAGGACCACGAACAACATGAACTCCTTGTTTCAATACCCTTGATTCGCAGGCGGGTTCATACCCAGAGGCTGCCCCGCGGAGGCTCATTTTTATCTGAATTTTTTCCGTTCGTGAGGTTTGTATCGTGGTTACTTCTTCTGTTCGTGTATCTTTAGGCTTTACAAGGTACCAGCTATTCAAGACGAGATGAAAGATAAATACGGTGCGCATATCGCGTCTTTCGCGTCCTCCGGCCACGAATCAACCTGTTCCATAACCCGGCAAATTCCACCATCCAGTATAATCACTTTCATTGCAGCATTGGAATAAATCCGGAGCATCTACTCCGGCTCATCCGAGTCGTGAACAAAGAGCCTCAGTAATTGCAGCATGTTAACCAGCCTGTCGTGCAGCGCGGCGAGCCGGTCTTCCAGCCCCCCTTCACAAAAGGACTCCAGTTCTTCCCAGTTCAGAATAACTATCGCAGAGTTTTTCCGATAGTCCGTCAGGATTTCGCTAAAGCCGTCTTGTAAAACAGAAATATTAAAGATCGCGTCGCTGATGATCTGCTTTGCATTACCGTTTAGAGTTTCCAGACTTGTACTGATAAACCGTGTCTGGCTTTTTTCTTTTTCAATCCTCATAAGCGCTATTTTTAGTTTGTTGCCGTACATGCCAAATTCGGAAAGGGATTCGTCCAGATGGTTAATCCTATCGGGAAATGTCATAAGCAGCCGTATCGATTCCGACAGCGGCATGGACAGGGTTTGGGATACCCATTGCCCTCGGACAAAAATCAGTTCGTAGCAATACTGAAATTCCGTTTTTTGGGCCAGGAGGAAAACCGTTAAATAGTTGAGTCCCCGGGCAAAGGTAAAACCGGCAAAATTTCTCTTCTTGTAAATTTCACCGCCCCGTTCGGTATAGTTCTTGAGCCGGTTCACATCGGAGTCGCCGAAAACCGCCCTTGCGCATTGGGCAATTTGGGCATCCCGCTTAGCAGTAGTAATCCGGGTAAGGTGTTCAAACATCTCACGTCGTATCATTTCCAGGTAGGGGGCGGTAATATCTTCTCCCGGAACATGGGGCTCCCATTCCCAGTGCGGATCCTTATCAATAAACCGGATCATCAGTTCCAGAATGCCCGAGCGTTTAACATCCCGTATCAAGTGCAGCATACTGTTCCAATGTTTTAGGTTGACCACATCAGCCCCTTTGGAATCCCTCAGTACCTGTATGGCCTCAGCCCAGTTTCGATCCGGATCGAGACCGCTGGTCAGTTCCAAGAAATCTTTAATTTCATCGGAAACAGCCTGCCCCCGGACGGGAGTAAAATAAGGTTTACTGCTAAAACTGCGTTCCCCTAAATGGCTGTCGAATTTCTTCAGCAGGAAATAAAAATCGAAATTGACAAATTTAGCCATGATCATAATTTGGCTGTAACATCCGTTAATGGAATTGATCATCTCCGTATCAAAATCCGCCGCCAGGCTGTTGTATTCATCCTCCATCTGACGGGCAAGATCCTTGGGGCGCGTTTCCTGAGCCCTGCGTTCAATACTTTCCAGGGAAAGCAGCTCCAGTATATCCCGCTGCTGTTTATTCAGAAAATTGTAGACCGTGGACACCTTTAACTGGGTTGATTGAGCCACATTCTGCAGAAAAACCTGGGCCGGGGCGATGGTCTTATAAACGGTAAAAAAGAACTGGGCCAGTTCAGGAGATACATCTTCAGTCTTTAACCGGTAGAATTTCCCGTACTTATTTGCGGCCAATATTTTGGTCATCCGTTTTAACAACCGCCTCTTGGCCCTTGCGAGATCATCCCGGTCGGCAAAAAATGAGGTTATCCATTTAAAAAACGAAAAGGCCATGCCCGCCCTTACCGTGCGTATTCAGTGATCCTGGTTTCCCGGATAATCGTTACTTTTATCCTCCCGGGATAGCGCAGATCGTTTTCAATCTTCTTGGCAATCTGCTTAGCCAGATCCCTGGACTGTTCATCGTTCACCGATTCGTTATTGACGATGATCCGAAGTTCCCGCCCCGCTTGAATGGCAAAGGCTTTGTCCACCCCGGTAAAGCCTGTAGCGATATTCTCCAGGTTTTCCAGGCGCTTGACGTAGTTGTCCAGGGTTTCCCGCCGGGCGCCAGGCCGGGCTGCGGAAATAGCGTCCGCAATCTGAACCAGCACCGATTCGATGCAGGACGGCGCCATATCGTTGTGGTGGCTCCCGATGGCGTTGATAATCCGCGGATCCTCCCCCATTTTCCGGGCCATGTCCATGCCGATCTCCGCATGGTTCAAGTCCGAATCGCTCTCGATCCCCTTACCGATGTCGTGGAGCAGGGCGCCCCGTTTGGCCAGTTCCCGGTTGGCGCCGACTTCCGCGGCTAAGATACCCGCGATGATCGCCACTTCCTTGGAGTGATAGAGCACATTCTGTCCGTAACTGGTGCGGAAATAAAGCCGCCCCAGGGCGCGGATAGCCTCCTGGTTGATGTTGTGTATTCCCAAGTCGAAGAGCACCTTTTCGCCTTCCTCAAAGATCTTCTGGGATATATCCTTGGTAACCTTGGTAACAATTTCTTCGATACGGGCGGGATGTATCCGTCCGTCGGTGATGAGCCGTTCCAGGGCGATTTTGGCGATTTCCCGGCGCACCGGATCGAAACAGGAAATAACCACCGCCTCCGGGGTATCGTCGATGATGATATCCACTCCGGTCAGTGTTTCCAAGGTACGGATATTCCGTCCCTCCCGGCCTATGATACGTCCCTTCATTTCGTCATTGGGAAGAGTTACGGTAGCCACGGTCACCTCACCGGTAATCTCCGTAGCCAGCCGCTGGATAGCGGCAATTAATAAATCCCGGGCTTTCTTTTCCGCGGAAAGGGTGGCTTCTTGCTCAATCTTGTTAATAAGCCCCTGAGCGTCGTGCCTGGCCTCATTCTCCATATCCCGAATGATGAGGGCCTTCGCCTCGCCCACGGTGAGCCCCGAAATCCGTTCCAGTTCGGCCCGATACCGCTCTTCTTCTTTCTCCAAGGCCTCATCCCGGGCCTGTAGGGACTGCTCCTTTTCCGTCAGAATTTGTTCGATCTTCTCTATCTGAGCCGTTTTCTTATCTATGGCTTCTTCTTTCTGCAAGACACGTTTCTCATATCTCTGCAGTTCACCCCTGCGCTCCCGAGTCTCCCTCTCCTGCTGGTTCCGATCGCGGATAACTTGTTCTTTTGCTTCAAGAAGAATCTCCTTCTTTTTAGCGTCAGCTTCTCTTATCGCATCCTGTTTTATACGTTCGGCGCGTTGCTCCGATGCCGTAAGTTGAAATCTGGCATACAGCCATCTTATTGTCCAGCCTAAGGTTAACCCGGCAAGAGGGAGGATAATATAGATTATCCATTTCATTGCGTCACCCCTTACCGAAGAGTATTAAAACTCCATTTAGGTTACAATAAAAAAACCGGGATTGTCAAGAGGTTACTCGGCTTTCCCTGTCCCCGGACTTATAGGTAAAAACGGGTGCGGGAGGGGTGTGCCTAGCACCATGTGCGCTAATTTAAGATGAATTATTGAAAAAACACATCTGAGGCAGCCGTTTGCGTTTTGAATCTTTACAGGCATTTGACAGGTATCTCAAGCGGTCTGGTAAATCAACGGT
>JAITBG010000003.1 GCA_031283725.1 Treponema sp.
AGCTTCCTTCCTTTGGACCCGCGCTATGAATTTTTGCGCTCATCTTCGTACCGCGAAAATGACGATAACGGGCAGGGTTTCCGCATCCGCACGGCAAAGATGCGCGGGCAGCTCTCCCAGGGCCTGTTTTTGCGGCTCAATCTGTTCCCGGAACTGGACGGTTTCCAGGAAGGGGAGGATGTGACGGAAAAACTCGGCGTAAAGAAGTGGTACATTCCGGAGACGGCAAGCGCGGGTGGGACGATTATCGGGGACAGGCCCAACGGGATTCCGGCCTCCGACGAGATCCGCATACAGTCGGCCCTGGAACTGCTCGACGAGTTGCGGGGAAAGCCCTACTACATCACCACGAAAATGGACGGCACCTCCGGAATCGTATACTATATCGACGGAAAACTCGGATGCTGCAGCCGCAATAAGGAAATACGGGACGAGGCGGATGCCCTGTACTGGGCGCCGGTTTACCGATACGGCCTGCGGGAAAAGCTCGCCGGGCTCGGAAAAAACATCGTCCTTACCGGGGAGATATGCGGGCCCGGGATACAGAAAAACAAGCTACGGCTGTCCGCGCTTGAGTGGTATGTGTTTGACGTAAAGGACTGGGATTCCGGCTCCTATGTTTCCTATGACGAGATGCTCGCGCTTTGCGGCTCCCTGGGGGTTCCGGTTGTTCCCCTGGAAGAGCGGGGAGACAGTTTTGACTATGCCCTGGAGGAGTTGCTGGAAAAAGCGAAGGGCAAGTACCCCAGCGGAGTCGATAAAGAGGGCATTGTGGTGCGGGATATTTTGTCCCCCAAGGCTGTCTCGTTTAAGGTTCTGAACAACGACGCGCTGCTTAAAGAGAAGGGGTAGCAGAAACTAACGCCGGGCGCCATATTCTGAATTATTGACAAAATTTGTTGCTTTCCTGCCGGTCTATGGTAGAATTCCTTTGGAGGAAGATACCATGCTTACCAAACGTCAAAATTTTTTGGAAACCATCCATGGCGGCAAACCCGACAGGTTTGTCAATCAGTATGAGTATATGTCCATGCTTTTGGGCACTCATCCTGTGGGAAACAAATTTCCCGGGCCCCAACCGGGAACCGAAACGGTAAACGGCTGGGGCATCACCAATCGCTGGGGCGCAGGGCAGCCCGGTTCGTTTCCGGTGCACGATGATGAACACAGGGTGCTCAAGGACATCACAAAATGGAAGGATGTGGTTAAGGCGCCAAGTCTGGACTTCCCTGACTCCGCATGGGAGGGTGCGGTAAAAGCAGCGGAAGCCGTGGACCGCAATGAAACATTTGCGACGGCCTTTGTGGCGCCCGGCCTGTTCGAACAAAGCCATCACCTTCAGGGTATGATTCAATGTCTGGAAAATTTCTACGAAGAGCCCGAGGCCATGAAAGATCTGATTGCGTATCTAACTGATTATGAACTGCGCTACGCGGCGGATATTTGTTCTCACCTAAAAGTAGACGCTATTTTTCATCATGACGACTGGGGTTCCCATACCTCTTCTTTCCTGTCCCCCGATATGTTTGAGGAGTTCTTTCTGGACGCGTACAAAAAAATCTACGGCTACTATAAACAGCATGGCGTAGAAATTATTGTGCATCATTGCGATTCCTACGCGGCGAATTTAGTTCCGGCCATGATAGAAATGGGCATAGATGTTTTCCAGGGCTGTGTTACCACAAACGATGTGCCGGCTCTGGTAAAAAAATACGGCGGCAAAATCTCCTTTATGGGCGATCTTGATAATGGCGTTATGGACAGGGAGGACTGGACGCCGGAGCTTATCAAAAAAGAGGTGGAACGGGCCTGCAGAACCAACGGCAAGCTGTATTTTATACCCTGCCTTACCCATGGCTTGTCGTTCAGCACCTATCCGGGGGTCTATGAAAAAACGTCCGAAGAAATAGACCGCATGAGCAAGGAACTGTTCTAAGGCAAAGTCTTTCGGCTATCAAAAAAAACTGCCCGGCGTTATGCCGGGCAGCCATAAACAGCGTTTGTGTTGCGCCTTACTTGACAGCCTCAAAGCCCTGTTTCAGGTCGTCGATGATGTCGTCGATGTGCTCGGTCCCGATGGAGAACCGCACGGTGTTGGGCTTGATGCCCTGGGTCAGCAGATCCTTTTCCTCAACCTGGGAGTGGGTGGTGGAGGCCGGGTGGATCACCAGGGACTTCACGTCCGCCACATTGGCAAGGAGGGAGAAAAGGTGCAGCTCTTCGGTGAAGCGCTTGGCCTTTTCGGCGTTCCCCTTGATCTCAATGGTGAAGATCGAGCCGCCGCCCCGGGGGAAGTAACGCTGGAACAGGCTGTGATCCCGGTGATCCGCCAGGAGGGGATGGTTCACCTTTTCTACCTGGGGATGGGTCTTGAGGAAGTCCAGCGCCTTGTAGGTGTTGGACACGTGGCGCTCCACCCGCAGGGAAAGTGTTTCCAGCCCCTGGAGGAACAGGAACGCGTTAAAGGGGGAAAGGGCCGCGCCGGTGTCCCGGAGCAGGGTGGTCCGCGCCTTGATGATATAGGCCGCGGCTCCCACCGCGTCGGTAAAGACCACCCCGTGGTAGCTGGGGTTCGGTTTGGAGAGGCCGGGGAACTTGTCGTTTTGGGCCCAGTCGAATTTGCCGCCGTCCACAATGACCCCGCCGATGGAGGTCCCGTGCCCGCCGATAAACTTGGTCGCCGAATGGACCACGATGTCCACGCCGTAGTCGATGGGGGTCAACAGATAGGGCGTAGCAAAGGTGTTGTCCACAATGACGGGGATGCCGTGGCCGTGGGCGATCTTTACCACCGCCTCAATATCTACCACCGAGGAGTTGGGGTTGCCCAGGGTCTCAAAGAAAACAGCTTTAGTGTTGGGCTTAATGGCCTTTTCAAAGTTTTCAGGCTTGCTGCCGTCCACAAAGGCGCAATCCACGCCCAGGTCCTTAAAGGTGTTGGCGAAGAGGTTGAAGGTGCCGCCGTAGATCTGGAAATCGGAAACAATGTGATCCCCGGCTTTGGTGATGTTCTGGATCGCATAGGTGGTGGCCGCGGCGCCGGAGGCGGTGGCCAGCGCGGCTATTCCCTTTTCCAGCGCGGCGATCCGCTGCTCAAAAACATCCCAGGTGGGGTTCATGATCCGGGTGTAGATATTCCCCGTTTCGGTCAGGGCGAAGCGATCCGCCGCGGACTTGGAACTGGGGAAAACATAGGAGCTGGTCTGATAGATAGGCACCGCGCGCGCGTCCGTGGCGGGATCCGGCTTCTCCTGTCCGGCATGGACCTGGAGGGTTTCGAACTTGTAATTCCTGTTAGCCATAATGTATCTCCTTCTGGCTTTATAAAATTCGGTAGCGTTCCTTTCTTTGGAACCAAAATTTTGTATGTGATTTAATCCCTCTTCGGAAACGGCGCTGTCTCCGTAGAGTTTCCGATCCTCCCCCACGGGGCACACCGCGGTGCAGACCCCGCAGGGGTAGCGCAGCTCGTTTCGCAAAAACTGGTGGTACTGGGCGCATTTATACCGCTCCATGTCATGGATGATCGAATCCGGCCGGGGCGTAAAGGCGCCGATGGGACAGTTTTTCTGACAACGCCCGCAGCTAAGGCACAGTTCTTTTTCCTGCGCGGGGCTTCCGTCAAATTCCGCGTCGGTGATCACCGACACCCAGCGCACCCTGGGGCCGTACTCCGGCGTAAGGAGGCAGTGGTTGGCGCCGATGGAGCCCAGCCCGGCATACTTTGCCGCCATAACCTGGGAGAAGGCCGCTTCCGGCCGTTTTACCAGGGCGGCAATGTCCCCGTACCCGTCCCTGGGGAAAAAGTGCGCCCGGTGTCCCAGGGAGAAAAGCAGGCTCGCCAGGCGGTACGCCGCGTCGTCCAGCAAGCGGTTGGCGGTGTTGTACAGCTCGGAGTAGAGATTGGACGGGGTGGTTTCCAGCATGGGCAGGAAGATCGGCGCCCCCGCCACAATTACTGTTTTGCTCCAGGGCCAGATGCTTTGCGGAAAATAGTCCCTGTGCTGATTCCCCGTCTCCTGCCACCGGTCCACGGGCGCAAACCCCACAAGGGCCAGCCCTGACTGTTGTATGTATGAGACGATTTGTTCTTTCAATGCATCGGTATTGCCCATGGTTATTCTCCGGCCCGTATTTCTTCTTTCCAGGAAGTAAAAAACTGTTCAATGCCGTGCAGCACAAAGTTCAGCCCCAGGCCCAGCACGGCGAGCATCACAATCCCCCCGTACATTTCCGGGGTGTTGAAGGTTTGCTCCGAGTACATGACCAGATACCCCAGCCCCGAGGTGGCGCCGATCATCTCCGCGGCCACCACCGCCATGACGCAATAGGACCCCCCAAGGCGTATCCCCGTAAATATCTCCGGCGCCGCCGCGGGGATAATGATATTCAGAAAGATGTATCGTTTTGAAGCCCCCATGGAAAGAACCGAGCGGACCAGCACCTTGTCCACGTTCTTTACCCCCGTGGCGGTGTTGAGCAGCACCGGCCAGAGACTGGCCCAGAAGATGATGATCGTTTTGGAAAGCTCCCCCAGGCCAAAGAATAAAATGAACACCGGGAACAGCGCAAAAGCGGACATCTGCCGGAAGGACTGGAAGAGCAAGTTGAGGCGCCGCTCAATGCTTTTGAAATAGCCGATAAAGAGCCCCAGGACGACTCCTACCGCCGCGGAGGCCGAAAGCCCCGCCACGGCCCTTCTTAGGCTGATGAAAAAATGTTTGGACAGATCCCCCCGCAGGGCCATGAGGCAAAGGGCGCGGAACACCGCCGAGGGCGGGGACAGGTACGTTGCCCGGACCAGGTGAAGCCTGGGGGCCAATTCCCAGAGCGCGATAAAAATGATAAGCCCGATGCTGCGGGAAAAGAGATCCGCGCCTTTTTCGTAGAGCGCCTTCTGGAGCTTCATAGATAGGCTCCGTAACTCTGGATCTGCAGCGCTTCCCTCTGCAAAAGCTCCCACACATTTTTTCTAATCCGGGCAAATTCCAGGGAATTGCGAATTTCTTCCGTGCGGGGCCGGGGAAGATCGATGGGGATAATCTCTTTGATGCGCCCGGGCCGGGAACTCATAAACGCCACCCGGTCCGAAAGCAGTATGGCCTCATCAATGCTGTGGGTAACAAAGATGATGGTTTTTTTATCCACCTCCCAGATCCGCAGTAATTCTATTTGCAATGTCTCTCTGGTCTGGGCGTCCAGGGCGGCGAAGGGCTCGTCCATAAGCAGCAGATCCGGGTGGTACGCCAGCACCCGGGCTATGGCCACCCGCTGCCGCATCCCCCCGGAAAGCTGGTGGGGGTACTGGTTTTCAAAGGCCGCCAGCCCCACCAGTTCAAGGTAACGGTGGGCAATCCGCCGGCGTTCCTTGCGGGCCACCCTGCGAATCTCCAGGCCCAGCTCCAGGTTCCGGATCACCGTGCGCCAGGGGAGCAGGGCATAGCTTTGAAACACGATGCCCCGGTTAAAGCTGCGTTTTTCCAGCGGCTTTTCGTCCACCAGGATCTCCCCCTGATCATACTCGTCCAGGCCCGCCAGGATGTTGAGAAAGGTTGACTTCCCGCAGCCCGAAGGCCCAAGGAGGGAAAGAAATTCTCCCTCGTTGACATCCAGATCAAAATCCTCCAGAACGGTTAGTTTTTCTTTCTTTCCGAGAATATTTTTGATTTGAAATTCCCGGCGAACCTGCCGGGCCTGGATCTTTGCCATACCTGTGTTACGCCTTATTCGCCGGATTGTACTGATTCGTAAAAACCTGATTCGGCTTAACCTGGCCGGGGGTCAGTTTCTTCTCCGCCTCAAGCCGCTCAAGCCAATACTGAATATTCGGCTCCGGGATGATCTGGTCCGGATAGAACTCGAACATTTCAGTTTCCTCCAGTTTAAAGCCAAATCGCTTAGCCATCAAGGCCCGCGCCTCCTCCCGGTGTTCGTTGTTCCACTGGGCCGCCTTGGCGAGGATCGCCGTCAGCTCGGCGACCGCTTCGGGGTGCTTTTTGAGGAAATCCCCGCTCACCGAGTAGGGGCACATGCCGCTGATCCCGCCGTCAATGTCCCAGTCGCTAAAGAGGAGCCGGAAGTCGATGGTGTTGGCGCTGGCCCGGCCCGAGGACAGGGGGTGGATGATGGCGACATCCGTGTCGCCCCGGAGCAGCGGAACCTCCTGTTCGGCGTCCGGCGCGGTGATCATGCTGATGGACGAGGGATCGATCCCGTTGTCCAGGCAGTACTTCTTGGTCACGTACTCGGAGCAGGCGCCAAAGCTGTTGATCCCCAGGGTCTTGCCGCCAAAGTCCTTGATGGACCGGATAGGCGAGTCGGCCTTGACAAAGTACTTCATGTGGGGGTCGGCCTGGGTGGACTTGCTGCCCGCGGCGAATATCTTGATGTCCGCGCCGCTGGCCACCGCCGCCACCACCAGGGGGGTGTGACGGTTCGCCACATCCAGGTCGCCGGTGGTCAGGGCGGGAATCATCTGCCCCGCGGCGATCTGCCCCACGTACCTGGGCTTGACCTTGGCATTGTCGAAGTAGCCCAGATCGTCCGCCAGGTAGATCAGGTCGTAATACACCCATTCGGGGTATTTGAATTCCACCACCCCGTCAGGGTCCGATGCCTTCTGCTGCCCGCCCCCGGCAAATACCGCCGCCGGCGAGACCAACAGAGCCGCCAGAATGAACGCCAGGGGTCCAAGCCCCTGTTTCCTCATCCTTCTTTCACTTGTCTGCATTTTGTATGCTCCTTCCTGTTAATATATAAAATACATAGGATTAGTATTCTTTACACAAGCCAATTTATACTATATGATGATATGTGTCAAGAATTTGTGGGGGATACGCGGCAATTTAATGGGCTGAATAACGGCGCATTGCCGGAGGGTAAAGGAAAATCATGTTTCAACAGGCATCCATCCTGCTGGCCTTTGGGGCGGGGCTGCTCTCCTTTGTTTCGCCCTGTGTGCTGCCCCTGATCCCCTCCTACCTCGCTTTCTTGGGCGGCATAGGGCTGGACCGGACCGCGTCATCGGACTCCGCCCCCGGCCCGGCAGGCAGGCCCCGTCTGGTGGCGGCGACGGCAAGTTTTATCCTGGGCTTTAGCGCCGTCTTTATCGTCCTGAGCATCCTCTTTTCCGGGACCTTTTTCCTGTTGGGCGGGGCGGCCCGGTATATCAACCTGGCGGCGGGAATCATCGTCATCGTCCTGGGACTGAACGTGATCTTCGACTTCCTCAAATTCCTGAACTATGAAAAACGGGCCAGCATCGCCGGGCGGCCCAGGGGGCTTCCCCAGGCTTTTCTGACGGGCGTTGCCTTTGGAGCGGGGTGGAGCCCCTGCGTGGGGCCCTTCCTGGGGAGCATACTCCTCATGGCCGGTCAGAAAGGAAAAACCGGCCAGGCCGTGCTGTATTTGTCGGCCTATTCCGCGGGGCTTGGGCTCCCCTTCCTGGCGGCAGCGGTCTTTTTTAATCGTTTTATCAGAGGAACCGCGACACTTCGC
>JAITBG010000027.1 GCA_031283725.1 Treponema sp.
GGGCCGTTAAATCTGAATGTGTTGGGGAAGATAGCGTTAGCCCGGCTGAAGGGGGCCGCAGTGGTTAACCGGCCCCGGTTCAGTGTCCGGCGCAAGAGTTTTAAGGCGTTGATCAACCCGGATTTCTTCTATTCTGTCTTGTTTGGAAAGTAAATGCTTTTGCCCTGTAGAAATACTAGGAATAATGTCAAGAGCTTAATAGGATGTTATGAAAAAATCGTCGTTATTCGGGAATGGCAGTAGTATCAGAATATACGGTTACGCCAATGCAATGTACCGGCGACGGCATACATGGGGTGTGGGGATAGTTGGGCCATTGGTCCGCAAGCCCCCGTATGGTATAATCTTATGGAATGAGGCGCATTATGGAAAAAAGATTATCCCTATCAGAATCGCGGCAGCCGTAGGCGTCGGAACCGTGTTGTTTTTTGTATTGATGCGTTTTGTGACAATCCCCTCGGGGGTGCCCAATACCTTCCTGAATTTGTCGGCTGCTATAGTAACGGTTTTTGCGGCGATTTTTGGTCCCATCACGGGGTTCTTATTAAGTTTTATCGGTCATGCCTTGACGGATCTTACCTTTGGAAAAATCTGGTGAAGCTGGGTTATCGCCGATGGGGTGTACGGGCTTTTGAGTGGTGGTGCTTATCATCGGTACTATCCTGACCATTGGGTACAGCCGTACCAGGGGGGCGCAGTAAGGGAACATTTACAGCGTATCCGGGGAATCCAACAGGGCCGGAAGGCGCATATAGGTTTCCAGGTAGCCCATGCGCCGTTTTTTTACATTGATATCCAGCAGAGCATACCCATCCTTTTCCTCAAGACGGAAGCCGCGGATAGATACGGGATCTTGCTCGGAAAGCCCCGCTGAATCGGCAATGGAACCGCGGACTACTTTTTTTATCAGGTATGACGTGGAAAGCCCACGGTTCATAGAGGGGGCAAGGATGAGGCCGAAGAGGGGGGCGGCCACGCGCTCCCGGCTGTCTTTTTTGGCGGCCTCCGCCAGGGGGACATCCGGCCGGGGGATGGTCATCAGGACATGACGGACACCGTCGGATCTGGTCAGGGCTACCAGTTCTCCTGGCCGGCCGGAAAAAAGCCGGTCCTGTAGAGCGGGGATCAGGGCGCCCTGGGGAACGCTTACCTCTTCATCGTTGATGCTGGTAATAAAGATACCTTCAGGAAGCTGCTGTTCCGCCGCCGGGGTAAAGGGGGCTACGTAGATAATCTCCGCCCCCTTGGCGGTTTCGCTGACCGTGAGGCCCAGCCAGGGCCGCTGGGCTTTACCGCCGACGATCATCGCAGGGAGGGCTGCGGCGAGCCGTTCCGCAGGAACAGCGAAGTTAAGGCCGTCGAATTGTTCTACCCCGGCAAAGACGATGCCCACCAGGTGGCCCTCCATGTCAACCACGGGACCGCCGGAATTGCCGGGGTTTACCGCCGCGTCGATTTGTATCACATCACCGATTTGGAGGAGACGCCGTCCCAGGGCGGAAACAATACCCCGGGTTACCGTTTTTTCCAAGCCCGCCGGGGAGCCGATGGCGTAGACCGTATCTCCCACCTGAGGGATAACCCAGTCCACCAACGAAAAGACATACTCCGGTTTTATTTCCGCCTTGATCAGCGCCAGGTCCATGGTCTTGTCCCAGCCGATAACCTTGGCGGGAATCCGTGGGCTGGAGGCATCCCCCAGACGTATATACATCCGTGAATACCCCTCATAGGTGGGGTCCACTTCGCTGGCGATGACGTGGTAATTGGTGATCATCAACCCCGAGGAGTCCACGAAGAAGGCGGAACCCGAGACCCAGTCTGCGGAGCCCGCGCCCCGCTGAATTCGGAAGCCCCGGTTTACCAGGACCGTAACTACCCCTTTGATCATATCCCCAGCGGTATCCTGACCTAAGGCGAATTGACGCAAATTTTCCGGCGCGGTTCCTCCCTGTTCCTCAATGATGGAAAAAAAGAACGCCGCCGCCCGCCGCTGTTTTACCACCGCCGCCCGCTCCAGAAAGATTAGGGCGTCCTGTATTTCCAGGGACTTCAAATCGTGGGATCGGACTGCGCTTAAAAAAGCCGGGAGATTGTTTCCGGCGGACAGTTGATCCGTGGCGTCCGCCAGGAGAAGATCCGGTTCCATGCCGGTGCTCTCGGCGTGAATCCCCTGGGTGGCCAGGGAACGAGCCAGGGATGCCGCATCCTCCCAACGTTTTTCCCGGATAGCCAGGGCCTGGGCATCCTTAAGGTTTTGTATCGCCTGATTTTCCATGGCCAGGATCTCTTCCCCCAGGGCATCCTTATAGATACTGCGGTATACGCCGATAAGGTGGATGGCCCGGACCGGTTCTTCCAGGACATAACGCTGGATATCCTCAAGCCGTAATTCCCCGGTGGATCGCGGTGGGGCGAGCCGTTTTTCCGCCTGGGTTGCGGAGACACAACTTAGCGGAAAGATTACCGCTCCGGCGAAAATCAAAGAAGTAAGAATACTGTTTCTCATTTTACGCAAACCCATGTCTGTCAATTCCTCACACCGGTTTCGATATATTCCCTGATACCGTCATTATCCATATCCCAGGAGCGGATGACCAGATCCCTCGTATAGCTTTCCCCGTATTCATAGATACCATCACCGTCCCAATCACTTTCGGAGGAGGCGAGGTTTCCGGCATAGCTTTGGGCAATGCCACGGGTTATATCATAAGTTATACCCACAGGATCCTCCGGCGGAAATTCACGGTGATTGAAACGCCTGACCGTTTCCAGCCTGCCATCCAGATCCATGTCGATACGCTGAGACACGGGCTGCCCCAGAAGGTACTCTGTATCCGATACGAGCCGATCCCGCAAATACTCCCTGCTTCTTTGGGGAACTCCCGCTTTCATCTCTATCCGGTCAACGCTTCCGGGGATTTCTCTACCGGGCCGTTCTATGGTGAGGGCAAAGGAAACCAGGGTATGTTGGGAAAGCCGGGGAATAAATGCCCGCTCCGGGTAAAGCAACGTGCTTCCCAGGAGATCCCGAAATTCCAAGGGATTAAAGAAAAAATCTTCCGGCCGGGGGATATATTTGACTTCCCCCAACTCCGCCTGAAGTACCGCGGGATACTGTTCCCATTCCAGAAATACCCTGGATCGGTTTGTACCAAAATCCCCGGCAGCCACTTCAGCCCGAGCGGGAAGACCATTGCTAAAAAACACCTCCAGCTCCGGCAGCAGATCCTGGTCCGCATCGTAGAAATAGCTTATAAGACTTCCGCCTTCGTAGCCGGTCCGAGATTCAAAGGAGCCGTCCCGGTCAATATCTTCGGTAATAAATCCTTCAAAGGCCGAAAGCGTACGGGCAAAATTGCGGCGGTCCTCATTGCTGCGAAGTAGCCCCCAGATTGTTTCCAAAAGGCCTCTATCCAAAAACGATTCCCGGAAGAGTTCCGCCACAGCCTGGTCTCCGCCGATGATCCCCAGGCTCAGCGCTACGGGAAGAGTCGCGGGATTTGTCCCCCCATTTGCCCGGTAGGAGGATACGAGCCGACGGGCTTCTTCGGTATCCCGGATAAAGGGAACCGCCAGAAAAGCTAGTTCCGGGTCTTCTTCCAATAGGATGGGCAGCCGGTGGAGGCAAATCGCGATAAGCTCCCGCTCCCCGGCGGAGGGTATTCTGTCCGAGGCATACGTGAAAAGGATTCGCACCGGCTCCGGAGAACGGGGGTAGCGGTCCAGGCTAGCTTTAATGGTTTGGAGAAAACCCCGGCTGTCCCGAAGTCCCCGGTAGGCCAGGGCGCGAAGGCATAACTCCCGGCTGCTTTCCCCAGCCGGTTGCAGCAAATTCAGGGCTTCCCCAAAGGAACGGATGGCGATGAGCGTTTCCACTTCCAGGAGCCTGGCTTCTTCGCCGGAATAGAAATTCCACCGGTTAAAAGCAAATGCGCTGTGCAGGGCTTCTAAAACTGTCCGCCGGGGCCGGCGTCCATGGGTTCGAACCAGGGCTAAAAGGTAAGAAAGATCTGAGGAGACATCGGCATAATCCGCCGCCCGTTCCAGCGCTTCCTCCGCTAGAGTCCATTGATCTTTTTCTATGGCGTTCCGGACCCACTGGACATAACGTTCCGCCACAGCGGTATCTCCGGTCTTTTCATCCTCCCAATCCTGAGCCGCCGGGGCGGTAAGAGCAGCCGCCAGAAGCCAGGCAGACAAAAGCCGGCGGGACATTAGGCCTCTGCAAGACCGGCATTCAGCGGGCCGGAATCATCCCGGGGGGGAAGTCCCAGGATTGAACGTACTTCGTCGTCGATGAGAGTTTCCTGGGCAATAAGCGCCTCAGCCAGTTTTTCCAGATCCGCCTTCCGGGTGTGCAGGATGGATTCGGCCAGGGTTTTCGCTTTTTCCAGGATCTTCTTCACCGCTTCGTCGATGAGCCGGGCGGTATCTTCGGAGTATTCCTTGTGCCGGGCTATTTCTTTGCCGATGAAAATGGGTTCATCCTCCTGACCATAGGTTACGGGTCCCATTTCTTCCGCCATACCCCATTCACAGGCCATGCGCCGGGCCATATCCGTGGCCTGTTGCAGGTCCTGCTTGGTCCCCGTGGTGGTTTCGTCGTAGAAGAGCTTTTCCGCTACCCAGCCGCCATAGCAGATCACGATCCGGTCTTCGATCCAGCCCTTGGTGCGGCTGTAACTATCCTCCAGCGGGAGGGACATAGCCATGCCTAAGGCCCGGCCATGGGGGACTATGGTCACCTTGTGAAGAGGATCGGCGTTTTTAAGGAAATAGTGGAGCAAGGCATGCCCGGCCTCGTGGATGGCGGTCATCCGCCGTTCCTTTTCAGAGATCACCAGGGTTTTTCGGGCCACCCCCATGAGCACCTTATCCCGGGCTTCCTCGAAGTCGGGCATTTCCACAGTAGCCTTATCCTGCCGGGCGGCAAAGAGGGCCGCCTCGTTAACCAGGTTGGCGATTTCTGCGCCGCTCATTCCCGGGGTTGCCCGGGCTATACGGCTCAGATCCACCTCTTCGGCCAAGGGTATCTTAGCAGCATGAATTTTCAGGATCGCTTCCCGTTCCTTGATATCCGGCATGGCCACCACCACCTGCCGGTCAAAGCGGCCGGGCCGGAGCAACGCCGGATCGAGGACATCGGGCCGGTTAGTGGCCGCTAAAATAATAACCCCATCCTTGGAATCGAAGCCGTCCATCTCCACCAGGAGCTGGTTCAGGGTCTGTTCCCGTTCATCATGACCACCTCCGTAACCGGCACCCCGGGTACGTCCCACAGCGTCCAGTTCATCAATAAAGATGATGCAGGGGGCGTTTTTCCTGCCCTGATCAAAGAGGTCCCGAACCCGGCTGGCGCCGACACCTACAAACATCTCGACAAAATCGGAGCCCGACATATGGAAATAGGCTACCCCTGCTTCCCCGGCTACCGCCCTTGCCATCAGAGTCTTTCCGGTTCCGGGCATACCCACCAGAAGCACCCCCTTAGGAATCTTGGCCCCCATTTTGGTGAATTTCTGAGGGTTCTTCAGAAAGGAAACCACTTCCTGTAATTCGTACTTGGCATCCACCTGGCCCGCCACGTCGGCGAAGGTAATATTCTTCCCCTCATCCTGGTAGCGTTTGGCCCGGCTTTTCCCGAATTGAAATGCCTTGTTCCCCGAACCTTGCATATTCCGCATCATGAACCAGAGAAAAACGAACCCGATAACCCAGGGGAGAAATTCCAGAATTATCCGCAGGGGGCTGATCTTGCTTGCCCCACCGGAGACGTTGATTCCCCGTTCCCGCAGGGTGGGCAGCAGTGAAGGGTCCTGGTAGGGGATGAGGGTCTTGAAATGTCTCAACTCCCCATTTGATTCCCTGATAGTTCCCTCTATTATACTGGTATCCAGAATTTTTACCGAGCTTATCTCATTCCGGTCCAGGTAATTGGTAAAGGCGGAGTAGGAAATTTCCTGTATCGAAGGAGCTTCGGTTCTAAAAAAGTAGGCGATAAAAACACCCACAATAATAAGGAAAAAAAACAGGGCAAAACGGTTAGGCCGACCGTTCTGAATCGGCGGACGCGGCGGCGGCATCTTGTTATTTTTATCATCCAACATCAATATCCCCTTTACTCTGTGGAAAAGAACAGGTGATTTTCCCGGGCCTCTTCTTCTCTGGCAAGTACAATCATAAAACCATCCCGCCTCCTGCCGATAAACGCAACAGGCCCCCGGGAATCTTCGGCGGTGATAAGGCCAAAAACAGGGAAGCCGGCCTTACGGGCACTCTCCGCTCCCCGGCGTTTCCGGCCTCCCTGAATAATGTAATCCTCAGGGTAGTTTTGCCGTATCACCAGCGGAGGGGCCGCGAAAAACCCGGCTACACCGGTATTTCTCTCCGAAAAGGCTCTAATGCTAAGTCTTTTTAGCTTATATATTCCCGGCTCTTTAATCAACAGTGAAAACCCCGTCTCCTCAATCCGGGGCAAATTCAGGGTGATCCTCCCGGCGTCCCTTTTAAGGACGGCGAATCCCAGATCCAGGGCCCCAATCGCTCCCCGGGCAAAAAGCCGGAGATTCCTCCGTTTGGGCGGGTTTTCCCGGCATTTCACCGGGAGCCGGTCTAAAACCGCAAAGAGGGCTTCCTCCCGAAGTATAGGGGCTTGGGAAAAGAAATTTTCCCCCGGCGTTGACCAGACCCGGTCCTCCTTTTTCCAGAATATCCTGGCGGAAGCTTCATCTCTAAGAAAATCCGCGGCCATGCGCTGGGTTTCCGACATATCCCGCAAAGTTCTCCTCCAGGCGGGGAAAAATTCGTCCAGGCAGGGAATTAGTGTATGCCGGATGCGGTTACGCAGGTATTTTAAGTCGGCGTTGGTAGAATCGGTTCTGTAGGGGATGCCCCGTTCTTCAAGGTAGGCGAGGACTTCAGTGCGGCTACGGTCCAGAAGAGGCCTGAGTATACGGCCCCGGGTGTTGGGCATGGCCGCCAATCCCGCCGGACCGGAACCCCGGAGTATGCGCATCAGCACCGTTTCCAGAAGGTCCTCGCGGGTATGGGCTACCAGTATCCTGGCCGCCCCCACCCGCCGGGCTTCGGCGTTCCATGCCGCATGCCGGTATAGACGGGCTGCGGCCTCTATGCCTATACCGTGTTTTTTGGCGGTTTGTTCTACATTGCCCGGGGTAATGGAAACTACGGAACAGGAGATACCTAACTTCGCACAGAGGGCCTCCACCGCAACGGCATCCCCCCGGCTCTCAACGGCAGACCGGATGCCATGCTCCACATGGAGACAGCGGATTCCAAATTTGAAACCTTCCCTGAGACTTGCCAGGGCAACAAGCATGGCGGTAGAGTCCGCCCCGCCGGAAACAGCGGCAAGAAACACCGTACCTTCCGGCCAGTGTCCCAAGCCCGCCGCCATCGCCGCCTCAAAAGCGTGGCTATCCAATATCTATCAAGCCTTGGCTTCCTTAGCCGGTTCCTTGGTCTCCTTGACTTCCGTGGTTTCCGCAACCGCTTCAGTTTCAGTAGCGGCTTCAACTTCCGCTTTGGCGAATTTCACCAGGGCAACGACCTGATCGGGGTTGGAAATAAGCCGTACCCCTTCGCCCAGTTTAAGGTCCCGGACGTGGATGGACTGGTTCACCTTGAGTTCCGCAATGTCCACATCGATCCGCTCCGGAAGATCCTTGGGTAAACATTCCACTTCAATTTCGTGGAGGGGTGATTCCAGAATACCCCCTTCCCGGACTCCGATGGGGTTCCCGTAGACGTGGACCGAAACTTTGGCCCGTAGGGAAACCCCCGCTTCGACTTCGTAGAAATCAACGTGAAGGATCTTGCCATCGGTGATATTCCGCTGGGTATCCTTTACAAAGGCTTGGTGGGCCTGTCCATCGACATTGATGGTAACGATGGTACTTTCGGAAATTCCCTTGACATTATTGACAAATTCCAGAGCGTCCAGGTCTATGGACAAGGCTTTACCGGAACGCCCATACACTACCGCGGGAATACGCCCTGTCCGTCTGATCCGGCGGGCTTCCCCGGACCCCGTTTCTGTCCGGTTTTTGGCGGCGAAAACAACTTGACTCATACTAAACTCCTCTTATGCTTGACTCTGAGAGACAACTCTAGCTGGGACGACAGGGGTCGAACCTGTGCATGCCGGAGCCAAAACCCGGTGGCTTACCACTTGCCTACGTCCCAATTAAACCTATATTTCTACAGTAGGATCGTCCTGAACATTGCCAAAATCGTACCGTTCCAGAATTTTTTTCTGTAGTTCCGCCCGAAATTCCGGCTGGATAGGATGGGCAACATCCTTATACTCCCCAACCCTGGTTTTCCGGCTCGGCATGGCGATAAATACGCCACTCTTACCTTCGATGATCTTTACATTGTGAACGACGAAACAGTCATCGAATGTAACCGTCACATAAGCCTTTAGTTTTCCCTCACCGGCTACCTTGCGGACCCTGATATCGGTAATCTCCATGGCGCTTCTCCTTTATTGGTCCAGGTTCATTACGACTATATCCTATATTAATACCCTATTAGCCAAACGCGCAAGAGGAAAGGTTCGGAGTGTGAAAACCCCCGGTTTTGCCAGTGACTTTTCTGCTTTTTCCGCCGCTCCTCCTTGAGTAAATATCCCAAAACAGGTCGAGCCAGACCCGGTAAAACCACAAAAATCCGCTCCCTGGGCCTGTAAGTCCCCTAGTATAGCCCTATAAGCAGCTATGACAGCGGAGCTGCTTCTCTCTAAAAAAAGCTCCAGGAAGTCATTCTTGTAAGGCCATTGAGAAGGGGGGCCTTTCAGGGCCTCAACCAGAGTTTTCCCGGAATTTCCCGTCTCTCCACAAAAATTTCCATCTCTATGGGCGTCTAAAAGCCTAAAAGCTTCGGCAGTGTCGCTGGGAAAGCCGGGGTTAACCAGTACCGCCGTAAAATCCGGCGGCCCCTCAATAGGCCTTATATATTCCCCCCGGCCGGTCACATAGGCCGCTCCGCCCCGGTACAGAAAAAAGGGCACGTCACTGCCAAGCTCCTCCGCCGCCTGTTGGAGCCGGTTTCCGTCGAAGGGCGTCCCCGCAAGCTCATTCAGGGCCAGCAAGGTTGAAGCGCCGTCCGAGGATCCTCCCCCCAAGCCGGCGCCCAGGGGTATGCGCTTTTCCAGGCGTATCCGCAAAGGCCGGTTAAAACCGCTCACCGCCCTAAAAAGATTCAGGGCCTTAAGGACGATATTAACCTCCTGGGGAATTTCCCCGTAAGGCCGCCCATCCAATCGCGGACGTTTATCCTCCACAAAAAATTCGTCGGTCTCACCAAACTCAAAATGGAGAGTATCACCGAAAGCCAGCGCCAGAAAGATGCTCTCCAGTTCATGAAACCCATCGGAACGCCGGTTTTTTACCCGCAAGTGCAGGTTTATCTTACAAGGAGCTTCAATGCTCAGGGCGGTCTGCATAGGGTAAGAAAGTATAGCTAAAAAGCGAGGTTTTGTAAAGAGCCCGCATTGCCTCATCGAAAATGTTACCGAAAGAGGAGCATGCCTCAAATTGAAAATGTTACCCAAATTATACTAAGGACACTCGAAGGAGGGTGTCCGAATGGGGTTAACGATGAAAGAAAAAAAGGCGGTGGCCAGGGAATACCGGCCCCGTTAC
>JAITBG010000065.1 GCA_031283725.1 Treponema sp.
CCCGGCCGCCAAGAAGCGGCAATACGGGCATTCCGAGACGGGCTGCCGGTAATCCAAAGCGAAGCGCCGGCAGCCCAAACCGGCATACCGGCGGTTCAAGCGGAACCGCCGGCACTATACCGCCGCAACGCGGCAAAAGGAGCATACTATGTCCCATTCTTGGCTGCCCTCATCCCGAACGGAACAGCTGGCCATGGCCAGAAACTGGATTTCCGTCATTAACCCGCCCCAAAACCCGCCCAACTGGGGCATTCCCGCCGCCCAGATCACGGCGTTCATCACCGTCTTCGACGCGGCCCGGACCGCCCTCCCCAAGGTCCAGAGCGATACCGAGCGCACCCCGGTGGCTACCGCCCAGTGCAACGCCGCTTTCAAGGCCCTGAGGGACACCATGCGGTTCATAAAGGCACATTATTTCCTTGTGCCGCCTTTGGCCGAAAGTGATTTGGCGTCCCTGGGGCTCAAGCCCGGAAACACCGAGCACGCGCCTATCCCCGCGCCCGGCGGCCAGGTAACGGCGGACCTGGGCTATCCCGCGGCCCACATGATAGAGCTTTCCAACTTCCGCGCCCTGGGGGCTCCCTCCAAAGACCCCCGGTCCGACTACGGGGTGGGCATCAAAATCGGCATCGTGGGCGGCACCGCCCCCTACCACATCGGCGAGCCTCCCGCCTCCGACGAGGGCAATCTGCTGCCGTTCTACCTGTTCACCCGCCGCCGCCGGGAACGGCTTGACCTTTCGGGCAACTCCGGAAAGATGATCTGCATCAGCATATCCCGTGAAAACGCCAAAGGCGAACCCGGCCCCTTCTGCCCGGTCATCACCGCAATCATCCCGTAATGGAGCCATGCGCCCTTTGTACGCTTCCGCGCCGCGGGGGGCGCATGGCTCCATCCTTCTTCAGCGACGATTCCCTTTACCGCGCATCGTTCGGCTAAGTTAAATGACGCTGCCCTGCACGGTACACATAGACAACTATACTCCTGGTTGTTATAATTAGGAAAATAGAGGAAATTATACTGAAAAAGGCGTCTCTGCTGATCACGGTTCTCATACTTCCGGTTTTTACCGCCTGTGTATCGGCCTCTAAAGCCGAGGCCGGTGACGGTCTTTATGAGGTAGACAGCGTTCGGAAGATCCTTCCCGATTCCTATGAACCGGATAGCATGAAATTTCCCGTAAAAACAAGGCAGGGGGATTGGTTTTCCAGAACCCTCCATACAAACGATGAGGACTGGTTTTCCTTTATCCCCGATGCCGCGGGGCTTATGATTGCGGAAACCGCCGGGGATACCGATACGGTGCTGGAACTCCGCCGGGATCGCACCCTGTTGCGGGAAAACGATGACGTGGGCAACAACCCCAATGCTAAAATTGAGTATTTTGTTGAACCCGGTGTTACCTATCTCATAAAAGCTATGGGGGTACATCTGGCCGAAGCAGCGGAAGCCGCCACCGGGCTCTACCGGTTCAGGGTCACCATGGAACCAATGCCCAAAAAAAAGGCCTCCCCCAATGATACCCTGGAACGGGCGGAAACTATCAATTTGGGGGAAACCGTCACGGGGTATTTTTTCAATGCGGAGAATATTCACTGGTATACAGCTTCCGTCCCCAAGGCCGGGCGTATTATGGTCAACACCGAAGGAACCCTGGATACCATCCTTGAGGTGTACGACAAATGGGAAGAATTGATCGGCCGGGATGATGATTCGGGCTATCAGGGCAACGCAAAAATTGCGGTGAACGTACTCAGCGCCGGATCGGTGTATTTCAAGATAAGTTCGTACCAGGAGGCCGCGGGCAGATATTACCTTAAAACCCAATTTAGGGACCCGATCAAACCCGATCCCTACGAGAACGATAACAACCTCACCGGCGCCAAGGATATCCAGCCCGGTACGTCTCAGTCGCGGAATTTTACCGACGCCGGGGATGAAGACTGGGCGCGGCTGCGGATTACTCGGGGGGGAACCTACGATATCTTTGCCAAGGCAGGGGATGATTACCTGGATACCTTCGTCGAACTATTTGACGCCAATGAAAATTTGATAGCAAAGGACGATGACAGCGGCGGTTTTTGGAATGCGCTCCTCAAGGCAGAGCTGAACCCCGGAACCTACTATATCAAGGTAAGTACCGTCGATAAGGATCCGCTTGAATACAACAGTTATACCCTAAGTGTTTCTTCCGGAAACTAACGGCAGATCTTTGCCGCCAAATTCCCCTATGACAAAAAGGAGCCGCCATGTGTTGTTTGCTGCGATATTCCCTAAACACCCTCAGTTTGGACCCCATTGGCAACCTATGTTTTAAGCGTAACCACCGGATGATTCCGGGTGGAGCGGTTACATGAAAAAGCAGCGGGATTTTATTTTTAAGTGTACCGGCTGCGGACACGAGGAGCCCAAATGGCTGGGCCGGTGCCCAGAGTGCGGTGAATGGAATACCCTGGTCGAAACCGCGGGAAACTTTGCCGGAAGTACCCGCCGATCCGGCAGGCAAAACAGCCTTCCCCCGCAATCCTTTCCTCTATCGACGGTGGATCCTCAGGAGGGGACCCGCATCGGCAGCGGCATCGGCGAGCTGGACCGGGTCCTGGGGGGCGGCATCATGAAGCGGTCCGCCATACTGGTAGGCGGCGAACCGGGTATCGGGAAATCAACCCTGCTGCTCCAGGCCGCCGCCGCCGTGGAAACCAAGGGCCGGGTGCTTTACGTTTCCGGGGAAGAGTCCGCCGGGCAGGTACGGATGCGGGCGGATCGCCTGGAACTGCGGGGCGAGCGGATTGAGATATGCTGTACCGGACAGCTTGAGAAGATCGAAACCATCATGGAGGCGGTAAAGCCGCTAATCGTTATGGTAGATTCCGCCCAGACCCTACATACCGACCAGGCGGGGATGGCGCCGGGTACCGTTAATCAGATGAAGTACTGTTCCTGGGAGCTCATCTCCTGGGTAAAAGAGCACGACGCCGCCCTGTTTCTTACCGCCCATGTGACTAAGGAAGGCGTCATTTCCGGACCCAAAACCCTGGAACATCTGGTCGATACGGTGCTGTATTTTGAACAAAATGAAGGGGACAGCCGTTTTCTCAGGGCGGCGAAAAACCGCTTCGGTTCGGTGGACGAGATTGGGATATTCACCATGGGGGAACGGGGGCTTCAGCCAGTGGTTGATCCGTCACTGCTCTTTTTGATACACCGGGAGGGGGGGCTGCCCCCGGGCACGGTCATCGCGGCAGTCCTTGAGGGGTCCCGGCCTCTTTTGGTGGAGATCCAGGCCCTGGCGGTACCTGCCAAAGGTTCCATGAGCCGGGTTTTTTCAGACCGTATCGATTCCGCCCGGGTTTCCCGGGTGGCCGCCACCCTTGAAAAGCATCTGAACTTGCGGCTTTCGGATCACGATCTGTATATAAACGTAGCCGGGGGTATACGTATCGCCGAGGTTGGGGTGGAACTTGCCCTGGCTATGGCCCTCTATTCCGCCAGGACCGGGCTGAGTTTGCCAACCGGTACTGCAGTTGCAGGAGAACTATCCCTGGCCGGGGAGCTGCGCCCCATACGGCGGCTTGCAGGCAGGTTAAAAGCCGCCCAAAGCCTGGGGTTTGAGGGTTTCCTCGGACCGGCGCCGGCCCTTCCGGCACGGCTTCCCGGCTTAGCCATTGAGCCGGAAGGGGAAACCACGGGATTACGGGCGGTGGGGGACTTAAAATCCGCCGTAAAGGCCCTTTTTACCTAGCCCCTAAAAGGTTACGTAAATTTTACTATTTTTGATAAAAAAGTACAAAAATTTCAATTTTATCTTGACGATTACGAAAAACTAGGATAATTTTAAGAATACAGGAATTATTGTTTGAATGTTTTGCATTGTGGCGGTTTTAATAACGGCCTCCCGGTTATGAATCGGTCATCAAGTTGTTTCCTCTTATCTGTATGTTTTTCAACCCCCTGTAAAAAATTTTGCATCCCATCTTCTCCCGAAGGGAGGATCGGAGTCGTCCTTGTTTATTAGGGCGTGAATATGTGTTTGCCTGGACACAGTAAATCCGGGTGAAGGAATTTTCTCAATGGCTAAGAAACTGTATGTCGGTAATCTCTCGTACAACACTACCGAGGATGGTCTGAGGAATCTGTTCTCAGAATTTGGAAGTGTTGCGTCCTCTAAGATCATTTTTGATCGTGAAACTGGCAATTCTAAGGGATTTGGATTTATTGAAATGGGTACTGACGAAGAGGCAAGTGCCGCCGTCGCCGGTACTAACGGTCATGAATTTGAAGGCCGCCAGCTTCGAGTCAACGAAGCGATGGACAAACCCCGCCGGGATCGCGGCAGTTACAGTAATAACTGGTAAACAGATCATCCTGACTTCTAAGATTTCGACACCCTTAGCTTTTTACGAAGACTGTTTCCGTGGTATTAGAATCTAAAACAAAGACATCATGGGAGAAACATTTCTCCCGGGTGTCTTTTTTTTCTGAATTTAAAAAATATGAGCCGTTAATATCTCCACTTAAAACCGAAGGACACCATCGGAATGGGTAAATCATAGACCGGTTTGTATTCGCTGGGCTCTTCCTCACCGGTGTAACCGTTGACCCGGGCGATCCAGATTGCGTCGTACACCAGCGCCTGCAGATTCTCTATGCCGAGGTATATTTCGGTATTTACCTTCCCTCGGGGATTAAACCGAAAGAAGGAAAATTTCACGTCCACCGGCCAGGAAAAACCGATACGCTCGTTGTTTTTATCGTCCTTCGGGGTACCGGTGGCAAAACCAAAACGGGTAGCAATGTTGAAGGATTGGGATGGTTTAAAGTTCAGCACAAGGTTGATGTTATGGTACCGATGAAAGGAAGGATAGTACCAGTTGTTTCCCATCTCGGGGTAAACATCCTTATCAACACCAGGGGGTATCGGCTCCGGCACCGTGTTCGGATCCCGGTACTGGGCCCAGGTATAAGAATACGATAACCAGCCGTCCCAGAAACGGGACTCCAGCTTTTGCAGAATGAAATCAAAACCAATGATTCTGCCATCCCCGTTAAAAAGGTAGCCAATATCCCTTATATCATCAAAGGGATTATCGGGATCGGCCCCTGTGTAGATATTGCTCACCCTGTATGCCCGGTCAAAAACGTGTTTGTAATAAACCTCAATATTAAAACTGAACTTTGCGGCAAAATCAATTTTAGTCCCAACAATGGATGTCCATGAGCGATTCGGCTTCAACTCGAAATCATCAATGTTGTTGCTTATATCTATGGAACTAACGGCGTCATTCATGGATGAAAACAGCCCGGTTCCAACAGTAAGGGTGAGCGCATCAATACTGCCCCTGTTTTTAAGGATGCCAAAATCAAGATTTATCCGGGGATTTAAAACCGGTATGGTCTGAATAGTAAAATCCCTGCCAATAAAATAGAAATGATCTACCCGCAGCCCTAATTCGGCGCCGAATTTCTGCCCGGGGCTCAGGTATTCCAACAGTGAATAGACCGAGGAAGAAAGTCCCTGGTTTTTTACATTCAGGGGCGGATAATCCGGTTCAAAATCAAAACCACTATTAGGCGGCAAGGGAGTATGCCACTTAAAACTTCGATGGAAATTTTCAGTTTCGATCCATTGGGAATACAATTCCTGTGCCCCCGCAGCAAAGATAAATCCCTCCCGAAACTCCCAGTCAAAGTCGGCGCGCCCCTGATAGGTTATGGTTTTATTGGTCATTTCACCGTTAAAGTTCATGGAACTAAGATAATCCCAGAAAACAGGACTCTCGGGTTCTTCTTCCGGGTCATCAGAGGGAATTAGAGACGGCGGCATATAACCGGGCGCGCGGGGCAATTCCAGGGAGATATCCGCAATCATATCGGTTTCATACAGACCCGCCCCGGCGCTTCCCCTGAACACCATGTCGCGGCGGGGACTCCAGGTAAGGCCGGCAATCCCAAAGGCCCGGTAGTTCATCCAGTCGAAGATCAGATCCACCGTCCTTTCCGCACTCCTCCTTTCATATTCATTGTGATACTCCGCTCCCACACCATCGCTGCCGAAAAAGCCCGTGGCGGTCAGTTCCAGATCTGTGGAAAACCGGTAATTTCCGGTGATGGAAAAATCCCGTATATAAGGCGCGGTAGTAACACTGTTTATCATTTCAAGTTCCGGTACCCCTTTGGCAATCAGCTTGGCTAAAGCAACAAAGGGATCCCAGTAGGTTACTTTCCCCATAGCCATAATTCCGCCCTTTCCCCCCAGGGGAAATGACAGCCCCAAATTGGTTTCGCTGGTGGAGACCCCCAGGTCAAACTGAGTTTCCGTGGGGGATGGTTCGCGGGTAACTATTTCCAGGAGCCCGGAAATGGTGTGTCCGTAGCGGCTGGAAAAAACGCCGTGGGAAAGCCTGGCGCTTTCCACCATTTGAGGGACAAATATGGAGTACGCTCCCCCCCAATGGTAAGGATTTTCGATGTAGAACCCGTCCAGGGCCGCCATAAGGTCCCCGGGGAAGCCGCCGCGGATTGAAGGCTGAGCGTCAAACATCCCCGAATACCCCACCCCGGGCAGGAGTTTAATTGAAGTCATCACATCTTCTATAAACCCAATTTCCGCGGTACGGCTCAGATTTTCTCCGGAAATAGCAATACTGCGTCCGCTCCTGGCCTCGCTTGCCTCGGGACTTGAAGCCTCAATCACCAGTTCACGGTTTTCCATTATCCCGCCTAAACGCAAGGCGCAGGAAAACTCGTCCCCCATCACCGCAATCAACAGCCGGCCGTTTTCATAGCCCGGATAGGCGATACGGATCACCACCTGCCGGTCATCGGGGACAGCCACCACCGCCCTGCCCCCCTCATCACAGACGTATTCCAAGCCGTCCCAGGAACGGATCACCGCGCCCTCAAGGGGTATCTCCAGGTCCGCGTCACTGACGGTAACCACCACATTCCGGGCGAAAAGGGGCGCGCAAAAGCTAAGAAAGACCGCTACGGCAAGGGGGAGGATTTTTGACATACAGCCCATGGTATCACTAAAAGAAAGAAAAGAGGAAGGGGAAAACCGGCGTTTCATACATCCGTTCTTTAACGCATTCGGCTGAGGAGCTTTGGTTCATATCCCGTACTTGACCGCTGTTCCGATTGGTTGTAGTATAACCACTGTTGTAGTACGGCAGCCGCTGAAGGCCGCCTCAGATGCAGATTAGGCAGTGTTTTGCCAGGATGTGGGAATGAATCGTTCTAATTCCTTGTATTGTAAGCAATTACCCCCCCTGGTCCGGTTATAACGCTCCCATTCCCCCTGCCGGCAAAAACCCGTATCCCGGCTTAGTACCGTTCATTTCTGTCTAAATACTTTTTATTCTCACCTAGGACTTAATCATGGGGACCTGAGGTTTTATCGTGGGGACTCGGGGTTCTATCGCGGAAACCCGGGGTTTTATCGTAGAATCCCGGGGTTTTATCGTAGAATCCCGGGATTTAATCGTAAAACCCCGGGATTTAAGCGTAGAATCCCGGGGATTAATCGCAGAACCCCGGGGCTTAATCATAGAACCCCGGGGATTAATGGTAATACTTCCAGAGTTCCCGGCCAGCATAAAAAACAGCCTGTCCTTCGGGACTTAACTGCTTGTCTTTAAGGAATTCGCTCATAAGGTCGGATTCAAATTTTTCTTTTGCATTTACTTCTTTTTCAGAATAGGGTATCCAGTTATTAATACCATCGTCGAACCGAATCCTGTTTTGAGAGTGAAACAACGCAAAAATTAGGCAGTTATTTTGAAATTCAATATCTGAGTTGTATTTATTATTAGGAAGCAAGAATTGGTCTCTGTCATTTAGCCAACTAATATCAATGCAAAGACATACAGAAAAATATATACTAGCCTCAAGTATTATTAAGGCTTATTGGAAATGCGGTAATACTTTTTGCATCTTGGGCCAAAGAAAAATAAGTAAATTTTTGGTGTTGAAAATCATTGCTATTAAAAAATAATGTTCCAATTCTATCTTCAGATATAGCAAACTTGGAAATCCAATCATTAATGTATTTATGGCCTTGGTAGGAGTAATAGTTTTTCGTACTTTCGATATTCCCATCGTTGTCTAATATATCACATTCTATAGTGCTAATTTGCTGTTTATTCTCTAAATTCCAGATGAGGAAACATATGGGAAAATTACCATCAACATTATCAAAAGTATTTGCACGACAAACGAAACCTTTCAAATATTCTGCATTGAAAATAGCTCTAAATTTTACAAAATTAGGCGCATTAATGTACTTTAACTTGCTAAAGGCGGCGATTTTGCAACCTGCGATTTCTACATAAATACGGATAAAAAATTGAGTAAATAATTCTCTTGACGCCCTGCCTAAGCTTACGGTATATCTGTAATAAATTTTGCTTTCGCTCGAAACACCTGCTTTACTCGCCCCTTTTCCTACACCGGCTCCATTCTCTGCATACGGCGGATTAATATAGATAATCAGTTTTTTCCGCTTTTCCGGGTCATCAATTATTTTTTTCAATTCTTCCGGTAGTTTATCAAAACTGTCATTTAAAAAATCAAACTGGAACACATGGGCGGGACATACTAATATTTACAAAAGTATTAGCTCGTGATATAATAATAAGGATGATGAGAATAAATGATGGAAGGAAATTAAACCGGGAAGCCCCGGCGCAGATAAGAATGACGGCAGTACAGC
>JAITBG010000188.1 GCA_031283725.1 Treponema sp.
TGTCAACAAAAATATTTACTTTTTTTAAAAATTCGTATATAATTCCAAATATTAGAATTATAAAGGACCGGAATTGCTATGAACCAAAAAAAGACAAGCGAAGGGGTCAAAAAGAACCAGTCTCTGCGGAAGGCATTGCAGATTCTGGAAGGGATGACCAGGATAAAAACTCCCGCCCGGCTCCAGGATATTGCGCAAAGTCTCAATATGCCCCAAAGCACACTGTTGCGTTTCTTGAATACCTACATTGACTATGGGTATGTGGGCCAGGACCCTAACAGCTCCTGCTATTACCTCACCCTGAAACTGGTGGATATGGGGTCCCGGGCAAACAGCAACTTTTCCATCCAGGATTACCTGGGCAAGTATGTTAAGCAGGCCGCCGCAGCCTTCAACGAATCGGCGTCCCTCTGCATTGAGCAGGATATGCAAATGGTATACATTGTGACCGAAGAGGGGCCCGGTCATATGCTCCGGACCCTGCACAGGATAGGACACATTGCCCCCATGCACGCTACGGGGGTAGGCAAGCTGCATCTCCTCAATTATTCGGAGGATCAGCTGGTAGAACTACAGGAAAAACGGAAGTTTTTAAAATTTACGGAACATACCATAACCAGCCGGGAGGCTCTGAAAAAGGAACTTACTCTGATACGAAAATCCGGATATGCCATGGACAACGAAGAATGTGAAAACGGCGTCCGGTGTATTGCGGTTCCGGTGTGGAATTTCCAGAACCGGGTTGTTGCCGGGATAAGCGTATCGGTTCCGGCGGCACGGCTGGACAAGAAAAAAACCGCCGAAATTATCGAGTTTTTAAAGGAAATAAGCGTTAACGCATCCCGGGAAACGGGATGGGAAGGAGTCGAACCCCACACAGAGAAAAGCCTCAGTGGGGATTAATGAGCGGATGGTCAGGGTTTACAGCCCCAGCTCCATCTGTCCTTCCATGATATCTTTATACTGACGGAAAAGCCCCGTATTCCACCCCGCGGCAGCGGCAATGGAGAGCGCTACCGGAAGCACCTGGGAATCTTTGTAGTGATCGTAATCAAGCGGAGCGTGGGGCAGGGACGCCGGTTCCGGACCGGAAGCGGTCCAGACATATTCCACCGTTCCCCGGCGGCCCTTCCAGCCCAACAACCGGGCGGCCTTTACCTGGGGCGGAGTGGAGGCAGTGTAGGTTTCGGGCGGACGGGAAAGCCGCTTCCGATAAACCAGTTCCCCATCCAGTTTCCCTGCCCGGAGTTCCCGCAGTATTTCTGCGACCCGTTTCCCAAAGACATCTTCACCGCCGCCGGCGAAAACCAGTTCCAGCAGTTCCATCTGTACCCGCCGGGCCAGGGGGGTGGCATCACTCCGGACCGCCTCCATGCCCTTTACCTCCACTGACATACCGCCGGCACTGTCTATAAGATAACCTCCATAGCCCTTAGCCCTACCCCGGGCCTCGCCTTCATCATGGATACTCCGGAGGTGCGGGATAAGGAAACGGCGATAGGCCTTTTCGAACCGCAGCTCCAAAAACGATTCCAGATTATACTCCGATCGTATCCGTTCCGTAAGAAAACTATTCAGTTCCGCAGTAAGGCTGCCGCATGTTTGGATGTACTCGTTCAGGCCTGCATCATCGCTAAGTCCGGTTTCTACAAAAAGAGAATCCGTGTCACCGTAGAGAACCCGGTAGCCCCGCGCGGTAAACCAGTCCTGGGAGAGGAGAAGCCACTTCCGGGCAAATCCGGTAATGGCGCCCGCCAATTCCGTCCGGCCATAACGGCAGGCGGCAGTGCCCAGAACGCCATAAAAACTGTTCATCAGTATCTTATACACAAATGCCGCGTTTTCATCCCCCGTATTCAGGGCTTTTCGCCGCTCAGCAAAGTAATCCGCAATAAGTTCCGGCAAAATCCCCGCCTGCCGGGAAAAAGTTGCGCCGTTAGTGGCGATAATCGGAAACCGGTCCTGAACAGCCCGCTCGTAAGCTAAGGGATCAACATTGAAACTCCGTATGATGGTAGGGTAGAGGCTGCGGAAATCGAAGACCGCAACATTACAGAATATCCCCGGCAGTGGTTCCAGCACGGTGCCTCCCGCAGCCCCGGACACCGTAAGTCCCGAGGGGGCCGGCGGCGGCGGGGCAATAGATCTGCGGCGGAGTTCCATGCCGTAAATCCGTTCAAAGCTCACCACACTGGTCCAGGCCTTATCCAGGGAAACCCCGGTCAGGGCAGCCCGTTCCAGGGTAAGCCGGAAGAGCCCGGTCTTGGCAAAAATTCCCGGAACCAGAGCGGCGTCCTTGTAGCAATACTCCCCGAAAAGCCGGGGGTCCTCCCCGTAGAGCTTGTCCAGTTCCGTAATCTTGTCCTTCCCCGAAGCCGCCACGATTTTGCCTTCCCCCAGCACCGCCTGGGAAACGGTTTCCAGGGTATAGTCGGAAAAACGCCGTGGGCCGGACCGGACTATCCGCAGAGCGTCGATAACCTGCCTCCCCGGCACTAATGCTGCGGCGGATCGCCTGCCTTCACCGGAAAAAAACTTAGCGCCTTCCTCTTTGACAGAGGCTATAGAGCGGCCCAGGGCAAAGGGGATGCCGTAATGCTCACAGCGCTCAGCCAGACGGGGAAAATCGAAGTCAAGGAAGTTCCAGCCCGTCAAGACATCCGGGTCCATGGTCTGTATATCGGTTACGAAGGAGCGGAGGAGAGACGCTTCATCGGCGTGAAAGATTATCCCGCCCTTTGTATTACCATCTGCCGGCGCAAACACCCGGACAAGACCGGTAGTTTTTTCAAATCCCGAATCCGTCAAGGCGATTGCTGCGGCCCGTATGGATCCGTCTTTAGTATCAGTTTCGATATCAATAGAGGCAATCCGCAGGAAAACCTTAATAGAACTATCATCAGTGTTAGGAGGAAAAAGTTCCGCATCGGGGAAAACCAGATCCACCAGACGGCCCGGACGGAAATCTCCCCGAATTCGCATGAAACCCCGGATATATTTTTCAGTGAGGAACAAATCCGGAGGTTTCATATCCATATCGGGACTGGGTATTCCCGCTTGTTCAAGCAGTTTTGCTGCGGATGATCGATCATTGTAGCGGGAAAAACAAAGCAGGGCCAGCGTTTCCTTTCCCGAAAATGCCTCAAGATCCGATGGAATCACTTCATGTTTTATAGTTGATAGCAATACTGCGCAGCGGACGCTGTCCTGCGCATAGATGTGAAAGCAGGGCTTCCAACTCTGGACAGCGGCAAAGGAGCGGCCATCCTCCAGACGGCCTGTCAGGTAGAGCCGATCCCGGCGATGGTCCGCCCAGACGTGAACCAGGTAGGCCCGGAACTCCGGCGGGTTACCGGCGTTTGGAATAACCTTCAAAATACTTGCCCTCCCCTCGTCCTTTTTCGTATCTTATTATTCATAGAAGGAAAAACATGGATTACGAAAAATTGACCATAAAAGCTCAGGAAGCTCTTAACGAGGCATCCTCAATCGCCCAAAAGAACGACCATTCTCAGATCGAAACCGAACATCTGCTTCTGGCCATGCTCAAAGCAGAGGATGGGCTCACCCTTCCCATTATAAAACAAATCGGGGCTAATGCCGATCAGATAAAAGCCGATACCGAAGCCCTGGTTGCGGCGCACCCCAAAATTTTTGGCGACGCCGCCCAGATATACCTATCCTCCGCCGCCTCCAAGGTATTAGCCAAGGCGGAAAACGAAGCGGCTTCCCTAAAGGATGATTACATTTCCATCGAACACATCCTTATCGCCATTGCCGCCGGAGAGGGCAAGGCTGCGGAACTTCTCAAAAAGGCAGGGATCACCAAACCCGCAATTCTGGCGGCGTTAAAACAAATCCGGGGAAACGCCCGGGTCACGGACCAAAACCCCGAAGGCAAATACCAAGTGCTGGATAAATACTGTAGGGACCTCACCGCCCTAGCCAGGCAGGAAAAGCTGGACCCCGTGATAGGCCGGGACGAGGAGATACGCCGGGTAATGCAAGTCCTGTCCCGCCGTACCAAAAATAACCCGGTCCTTATCGGGGAACCCGGTGTGGGAAAGACCGCCATCGCCGAAGGCTTAGCCCGGCGCATCGTTGCGGGGGACGTCCCCGAGGGGCTCAAGGGGAAAAAACTCCTGGCCCTGGATTTAGGCGCCCTGGTTGCGGGGGCAAAGTTCCGCGGCGAATTTGAGGAGCGGCTCAAGGCGGTGATCCACGAAGTCCAAGCGGCGGAGGGAAATATCATCCTGTTCATCGACGAGCTCCACACCCTGGTTGGGGCCGGCGCCGCCGAGGGAGCCACCGACGCTTCGAATCTGTTGAAACCCGCTTTGGCCCGGGGGGAACTGCGCTGTATCGGCGCCACCACCCTGGACGAGTACCGCAAACATATCGAAAAGGACGCCGCCCTGGAACGGCGTTTCCAGCAGGTCTATACAGCGGAACCTTCGGTGGCGGATACCATCGCTATACTGCGGGGCCTGCAGGAGCGCTACGAGGTACACCACGGGGTACGGATTAAAGACGAGGCCCTGGTTGCCGCGGCAACCCTGTCGGACCGGTACATCACCAGCCGCTTCCTCCCGGATAAGGCCATCGATCTGATAGACGAGGCGGCGAGCCGGCTCAAGATGGAACTGGACAGCCGGCCCACGGAACTGGACAAGCTGGAACGGAGATTGCTGCAACTCTCCATCGAACGGCAGGCCCTGACCCGTGAGGAGGACGGGGCTTCTAAGGACCGGCTGGAAAAGCTGGAGAAGGAAATTGCCGACCTTAGTGCCGAACGGGACGCCATGAAGGCCCGGTGGGAGAACGAGAAGCAGGACATTCAAAAAATCCGGGAACTCAAACAAAAAATAGAAGAACTGCGCAGAGAGGAGATCCGCTACGAACGGGAAGGCAATTTATCGAAGGCCGCGGAGGTTAAGCACGGCCTGATCCCCGAGGCGCAGAAAGCGCTGTCCCGGCTCACTGATCAGATAGAGACGAAACGGGAAAGCTCCGCAGACAGAAACACCCCGGCGCTGCTCCGGGAAGAGGTGAGCGAAGAAGACATCGCCCAGGTGGTGTCAAGCTGGACGGGTATCCCTGTTTCAAAGATGCTTTCCGGGGAACTGCAGAAGTACCTTGACTTAGAAAAGGTGCTGGAACAGCGGGTGGTCGGTCAGCGGCCTGCCGTGGAAGCTGTGGCCGACGCCATCCGGCGCAACAAAGCAGGACTCTCCGACGCCGCCCGTCCCCTGGGCTCTTTCCTATTTCTGGGCCCCACCGGAGTGGGCAAGACGGAACTGGCAAAAACCCTGGCGGACTTTCTTTTCAACGACGAAAAGGCCTTGGCCCGTATCGACATGAGCGAGTACGGGGAGAAACATTCCGTAAGCCGCCTCATCGGCGCGCCTCCGGGTTACGTGGGATACGATCAGGGCGGTCAGCTCACCGAAGCGGTACGCCGCCGTCCATACAGTGTTATTCTTTTCGACGAAATTGAAAAGGCCCACCCGGAAGTGTTCAACGTATTCCTCCAGATCCTCGACGACGGCCGCCTCACCGACGGCCAGGGCCGGGTAGTAGACTTCAAGAACGTTATCATCATCATGACAAGCAACCTCGGCTCAGACCTGATTCTGGAGGCCGAAAATTCCGCCGCCATCAAGGACTCCCTCATGGAGCTTCTCAAACAAAGTTTCCGGCCGGAATTTCTGAACCGTATCGACGAGACGGTGATTTTCAACCGCCTGGGTAAAGAAGAGATTAGTAAAATTGTGGAAATCCAGCTTAGACGCCTGGCTGCCCGCCTTCTGGACCGGAAGATCGCTCTCACGGTTACCGATGGCGCCAAGCGTTTTTTGGCGGAACGGGGTTACGATCCCCTCTTCGGCGCACGGCCCCTCAAGCGGACCATACAGTCGGATCTGGAAAACCCTCTGGCAAAAGGCATCATCGCCGGGAAGATCAAAGACGGGGAAACCGTCATTGCGGACCGCCCCCCGGACGGAAAGACCGAAGGGCTGGTGTTTCACAATCATACTCCTTTTCCTTCTTAAAATTTTCGAACGGCCCTACGAGAGCATTGGCCTGCGCCTGTACCAGATTCTGAAGGTTATTGTTAA
>JAITBG010000070.1 GCA_031283725.1 Treponema sp.
GCGTAAACCCGTACAGCTGTTCTTTCAAAAACGAATGAATGCGGTTCTTTAGCTGGGTGTTCTGTTTCTTATACAGCCGGTACGTCGAAAATAGCCCCCGCAGGCCCTGTATCTCCCGGGGAGGCAGCGTTACCGGGCTTACCGCCTGTTCCCCGGACATCACCTGCATCTTCAGTATCTGTCCGTATTATTCCTGGCAAGGCTTATCTGTTTCAATTCGTACGTGTTCACAATAATCACCTCCGGTACCCGTTCCCGGATAAGCCGGGCAAAACTGAAGCTCGTTATCGTCGCCTCGATCAATACGCAAGGAGTGTTTCCTACCGTCTTGAAAAAAGCGGCTATACCCGCCCCGTTTAAGTCAAACGTTTTGGTTTCTTTACCGCTGCCCGTTTCATTCCGGTAACAGCAGGTAAACCGGTTCGTGTGTAAATCAATCCCGACAAACTGCATAACACCCTCCATAACCCGGGCTCTGGACAAAGACCCGCTTTCCTGCTAGACTACACTGAAACAGGATTTACAAGGAGTTATCATGTCCGGCCATAGCAAATGGGCGACTATTAAACATGCAAAAGGCGCCGCCGACGCGAAACGGGGCCAAATCTTTACCAAGCTGATAAAGGAAATATCCATCGCTGCCAGGATGGGCGGGGGCAGCCCCGATTCTAACCCCCGGCTAAGGACCGCAATTCTCAAGGCCCGCGGCGCCAATATGCCCAAGGATAACATCGATCGGGCAATCAAAAAGGGTACCGGCGAGCTGGAGGGGGTCAACTATGAAGAGCTGATCTACGAAGCCTATGCCCCCGGCGGGGTGGCGATTTTTATCGAAGTCCTGACGGGCAATAAAAACCGGGCCGCGGCGGATATCCGTAATTTGCTGACCCGGGCGGGGGGGCAGCTTGCCACGTCCGGTTCGGTTTCGCGGCTCTTTAAGCGCCGGGGGATTATCACCGTGGACGGGGAAAAGTATACCGAAGACCAGATCATGGAGATTGCCGTCGAAGGGGGCGCCGAGGATGTGGTCCTTTCCGATGGGATTATCGAGATTACCACCACCCCGGAGGATTTTGAGAAGGTCCTTAACGTGATCAACGAAAAAGGCATCGAGACTACCAGCGCCGAAGTGAGCATGGTGGCCGATGCCGAGGTGTCCCTTGATGTGGACGCCGTGGGCAAGGTGGTCAAACTTATCGACCGGTTGGAAGAAAACGAGGACGTACAGAACGTTTATTCCAACCTGGAGATCCCCGAAGGCTTTGAGTCGGAATAAAAGTCCGGAAACGGCTCCTCAAACGAAAACCGGGACCGCTAAAGCGGGATCTGCCGAATCAGGGCTGCTGGTAAAAGCCGGGGCGGTCCGCCGTATTCTGGGGATTGATCCCGGTTTGTCCGCCGTTGGATGGGGGGTTGTAGAGCTTGGGGGAAGCCGGATCAGGCATATCGCCCACGGATGTATTGAAACCAAGGCGGATCGCCCCCGGGCGGAACGCCTTTTTTCCGTTTATACCGCAATCCGGGAGGTGTTAGCGGCCTATAAGCCCGTTGAATCGGCTATGGAAACCCTCTACTTTGCCCGGAATGTGTCCAGCGCCTTACCGGTAGCGGAAGCCCGGGGGGTGCTTAGCATGGCCCTGGCGGAATGGGGTTTGCCGGTGCGGGAATTTACCCCCAATGCGATAAAACAGGCCGTGACCGGAGTTGCCCGGGCGGAAAAGGCCCAAGTGCAGGAAATAGTCCGGTTCATCCTGGGCTTGAAGGATATCCCCAAACCGGATCACGCCGCGGATGCCTTAGCTTCGGCAATATGTTCCGTGCATACGCTTTTTCATTAATAAATTAGGAGAAATTCCCTGTCTAGACTTGAAGAAAGATAATTTCAATGGTAAAGTTGTTGGTAGGGTTCAATGGGGTTTTTTGGGAATCGCTAGGAGTTGCAATGGCTGATCAAAATCAATTAGTTACCTTTCAGCTTGGGGAAGAATTATACGGAATTAATATAATGGACGTAAAGGAAATAGTCCGTGTCCAGGAAATCAGGGCTATTCCCAATGCTCCAAGCTATGTAGAGGGTATTTTTAACCTTCGTAGCGAGATAATACCGATTATCAACCTCCATAAACGGTTCCACCTCAAAAGGATGATGGCCTCCGAGGAAGATGAATTGTTGTCCGGTTTTATCATTCTTGACATAGACGGGATGAAGCTGGGGGTTATCATAGACCGGGTTTCCCGGGTGGTAACCATCGAGCGGGAAGACATTCAACCCCCGCCCCAAATGCTCAGCGGTATCGGAGCGGAGTATATAAAAGGAGTCGTCCGTCAAGAGCATGGGTACCTTATCATCCTGAATATTCGGGACCTCTTTAACGCGAAGGAGCTGCAAAAAATCGTGGAGCTCAATAAACGATAGCCCGACACCCGAGGTAATTACATGAAAACTGAAGTCTACTCTCCGACCATCAGGCGTAAAGAGATGGAGGCGGTTCTTACTGCTTTGGTGGAAGGCAAGATCGGTCCCGGAGAGCATACCCAAAGCCTTGTGCAGATAGCCAAGGAGCGGCTTCATTTCGATTATTCCCTGGCCTTGCGTAGTCCCGCCGTCGCCCTTTTCCTGGCCCTCCGTTCCCTCAATTTGGAAACCGGTCAGGGGGTGATTATCTCCGCCCTTTCCCCGCAGTACTACAAGCAGGTCATCGAGGATCTTTTTCTGGTTCCCATATATGCGGATGTGATGCCCTCTTCGGCCTTCATAGGCCCGGAGACCATTGAGGCTGCCCGGTCCCGTCCCGCGCTTGCGGCTGCGCGGTGTGTAGTTCTCCACCATACTCTGGGGTATGTGCCGGATATGGCCGCCATCCTGGGGTTGGGGCTTCCGGTTATAGAGGACCGGTCCTGCAGCTATGGCGCCCTGCCCGCCGAACAGCCCCTGGACTCCGCTGCCGCCGAAGGTAAAACGCCGCCGGGGGCCCCCTGCCAGTCCGGGGCGCTTACCATATTGGGGCTGGAAGAAAAGGACATGCTTACCGCCGGGGGAGGGGCTCTGCTCTACGCCATGAACCGGCGGGATGCCGCGGTATTGCGGAATTACGCCGATCTGCCTCGGGAATACGGCTTGCCGGATATGAACGCCGCCATGGCGGTGGTTCAGTTTCGGGAGGTTTCCAGGAACCTGGAGAAACGGCGGGAAATCGCCAACAGTTATGCCCAGGCAAGCCTTCGGACCCGGCATAAACGGTTCGTTCAAAACGATGCCTTTGAATACAATAACTACGCTTTCTCCCTGATTCTGGAAACCGGTATGAAGGACGTAAAGGCCTATGCCAAGCGGAAGGATATCGCCGTGGAAAGCGCCCTGGAGGATACCCTCATGGGAGCCGGCCTGGTTCCCCCCGAACTGTGCCCGGAATCGTATTCCCTCTCCCTCAGAACCGCCGCCTTCCCCCTCTATCCAAGGCTTAGCGGGCCGGAGATAGAGAAGGTCTCCAAGCTCATCCTAACCCTTCCTTAAAAGGACCGCGGGATGGGAGAAATCAAACGGGCATTGTTGATTATTAACATCCTCAAGGAAAACTCCCGGTCCCTAGGCAATGCTATTGAGATTGAACTGCGCCGCCGGGGAATAAAAACCCATGCTTTTTTCTTTGATGGCCAGGGTGATTTTGAACCCGATGGGGAATACGACTGCTGTTTCAGCCTTGGCGGGGATGGTACGGTTCTTTACGCGGCGCGGACCCTGGCGCCTTTGAGGGTTCCCATTTTCCCGGTGAACCTGGGCTCCCTGGGCTTTATCGCCGCGGTCCACCCCGATGAATGGGTACAGGTCTTTGAGTCCTGGCTCCGGGGGGAGGCAGCCCTTTCCCGGCGGCTCATGCTGGAGGTCCGGGTGGAGCGGCAAGGTAAAACTATAGCCCGGGATACCTGTTTGAACGACGCGGTTATTTCCGCCCTGGGTATCGCCAAACTTTTAAGCATGGGGCTTGAATCCGTTTCGGAGAGCGGCGGGGAGCCCATACGGTTGGGGCATTACCGGTCCGACGGGCTCATTGTGGCTACCCCCACAGGTTCCACCGCCTACTCGGTGGCCGCCGGCGGTCCCATTTTGGACCCGGAACTGGCGGCGATGATCATCAACCCCCTCTGTCCCTTTACCCTGTCTAACCGGCCCATGGTGGTACCTGCCCATGAAACGGTGATTGTGGAAATGGAAAGCGAACAGCGGAGCGGCATACTCCTCACGGTGGATGGCCAGGTAACGGAGTCCCTGGAACCGTTGGATCGGATTTACATACGCCGGTCCCTTCAGGACGCCCTGCTTATTGCCTCGGACAGGAAAGGATTCTACCGGGCGCTGCGTACCAAACTTAATTGGTCCGGCGGCAGTTTAACTGGCGGTACCGGACATGCTTGAGGAACTCAATGTCCGTAACTACGCCTTGATAGATAATCTCTCTGTTTCCTTTGAGGGGGGGCTTAATATTCTTACCGGGGAAACCGGGGCTGGAAAGTCCATCATCGTGGGGGCTCTGAGTTTTCTCCTGGGCGCTAAGGCTGATACTTCGGTGATCCGCACCGGAACTGAGGAGGCTTCGGTGTCCGCGGTGGTTTCCGTCCGGGAAGATAACCGGGATGTGCTGGACTGGCTGGCAAACCGGGAAACCAGGATCGAGGATGGACGCATCATCGTCCGGCGGAATATAAAAACTTCGGGGCGTTCTTCAATATACATACAGGATGTACCGGTCAGCCGGAATGACCTGGAGCAATGTATGGGCCTTCTTTTCGACCTCCATGGCCAACATTCCCACGAATCCCTGCTGCACCGTGAAATCCACCGGAAATATCTGGACCGTTTCGCCGGCCTTGAGGATGAAGCCGCCCGGTTTAACGAAATATTTTTGAACCTGGCGGAAAAAAAGAAAATCCTGGAAGCGTCGGTTGCCAACGAACGGGACCGGGATGCCCGGCTGGAGATACTTCGTTATTCAATAGAAGCGATCGACAAAGCTGCGGTGAAAAGCGGGGAGAGCCGGGAACTGGAAACCGAGTCTAAACGGCTGACCTCCTTTGAAAAGCTGGCAGGGCAGGTAAACGCCGCAGCGGCCGCTCTTTTTGAAGATGAGCCTTCGGTGCTGTCCCTGGGCCGGCGCACCCGTACCGCCATGGAGAACGCCGCCGCCATTGATGGGGAGCTTTCGGCAATGCAGCAGCGTATGGCGGATATCTACTACGAGGCGGAGGATTTGGCGGAGGAATTTCGCTCTTACCGGGACGCGCTCCATTACGAACCGGGCCGGCTGGAGGAGGTGGAGGAGCGGCTCGCCCTGCTGTACCGGCTGCGGAAGAAATACGGCGCCGATGAAGACGGTATCTTAGCCTACAGGGTTGCCGCGGAGACGGAGATTGACGCTCTTTCCAACGCCGAGGAAAACCGGGAAAAGTTAGGCGTGGAAATTGCCCTTTTGGAGAAGGATCTTGCGGGCCGGGCCGCGGCTCTGGGCGCTAAGAGACGTTCCGCCGCGGTTAAGCTGGGGGAACGGATCTGCGCCATCCTCAAGAGCCTGGGTATGCCCAACGCTCGTTTTGCTGTGGGGGTAAATAACCGGGGAGAAGGCCAACGGACATCCTTGGTGATTGGCCCCTGGGGCGCCGAGGACGTGGAATTTCTCATCTCCGCCAATGCCGGGGAGCCCCTGAAAGATCTGTCCCGTATTGCCTCCGGGGGGGAGCTTTCCCGGGTGATGCTGGCTGTTAAAACCGTGCTCGCCGGGGCGGACACACTGGAAACCCTGGTTTTCGACGAAATCGATACCGGCATAGGAGGGGAGGTCGCCCTGGCGGTGGGGGACTATCTCCGGAAGATTGGCGGTATTAAACAGATTTTTTGCGTAACCCACCTTGCCAGTATCGCTGTTAGGGCGGATAATCATCTTAAGGTTGAAAAAAAGACCGGAGGCGGCAGGACCACCACGGTTATTTCCGTACTTGCCGCGGATGCGCTCCGGGGGGAAATTGCCAGGATGTTGGCGGGAGACGCCGGGGGCGCCGCGGCGCTGGCCCATGCGGATGAACTGCTGGCGAAATACAAGAAGTAACCGAGGTTGATACAGTGACGAAAATTTCCGACATTGAAAGGCGCCGGTATATGGAACGGGCCGGCAGGTATAACAAGGCCATTGAAGAGCTCTTGAGCCGGGAAAAAGAAACCCTGTCCCTGATTTGCCAGGACAGCGGAGATCCGGGCATGAAAAGAATCGCCCTTGCGGATGATATGCTTAACCTTGCTTCTAACTATATTATTTTGAACGGCATTTCCCTTGCCGTGCTGGGTATCAAGAATGAGGAAGCCCTCAATGAAGCGCGAAAATCTATTTACAAGTGTATCATCTATCTGGAAAGAGTGGTTAGTAATTATGTTGACGCGCCCTTCTCGGAGTATAAGGAAAAACTCGCCGGGATTGCCGCCATGGACGCCGCCGCCCGTTATCTGCTTGTCCGCAAAATTGGGCTTGCCATACAGCTTTTGAAAGAGGCCTATGGGGATAATTTCAAATGGAAGAGGTCTTTCGTGGAACTTGAGGGACGCTTCGCGGCAGTGACGAAAAATATCATGGATTTGAAAAAGGCGGTGGGTAATACGGACCCCCGCTCTCCGGAATATGAGCCCACGGTATATCATCTGCGGCTGATAAAAAAACTGTTGTCTCAGACGGCGGACCGGTACCGGGAAAAGTATGAATTATCCACGAAGAATGTTGAAGATTTTAATATGGGCATCCGTTTCCTTTCCGCCCTCCGCAGGCTTTACAGTCTCCTGGGTCCCCGGGATGAAGTGGAAATGACCAAGAAGAAACTGGATATTTGGTCTGCCAAGCTTGAAGCGGATATTAAGAACAGCAAGACGGCTCTCACAAAAAAACTGCGGGATGAAGATGACGGCGGCAGCGGTGACGAAGAAGAAGAATAAGATATCCCTGGGGGAATACAAAACCATACTGCCCTATCTTGTCCGGTATCGCCGGCAGTATGTCCTGGGCTTTCTCTGTCTTATCCTGGTGGACGCTTCCCAGATATTGCTCCCTCAGTTTGTGCGTCAGGCGGTGAACCTGATCTCCATGGGAAGCGTTACCGCTGTGAGCGGCGGCAGTAATAATTCTGTGTGGAATCGTATTTTTCTGCTCTGTCTTGGCATGACCGGAGTTATGCTGTTTATCTCCGGAGGGCGTTTTCTCTGGCGTTATTTTATCCACGGTTCTTCCCGGCGTATAGAGGCGGAGCTGCGGAACAGGCTTTTCGATCATCTTCTTATCCTGTCCGGCGATTTTTATCAGAAAAACAAAATCGGGGATCTCATGGCCCGTTCCATCAACGATGTGGGGGCCGTACGGAATGCCATCGGTATGGGTCTGGTAGCCCTGGTGGACGGTACGGTCCTTGCGGCGGCAATCCTGGTTATTATCTTTATCCAGGACGCGCGGACCGCGGCCTTTGCGGTAATTCCTTTGCTTCCCATTACATTGATGATACTCCTCTTTGGGCACATGGTGGGGAAACAGTTCCAGAATATGCAGGAAACCTACTCCGCCATGAGCGATGCGGTGCAGGAAACATTTTCTGGCATCAGGGTGATCAAGTCCTTTGTGAAGGAATGGTGGTTCATCAAAAAATTTGCGGATACCAACGATGATTACCGGGACGCCAATATGGCTCTGGTCAAAACCTTTGGGTTGTTCTTCCCCCTCATCAGTTTTCTTTCGGGGCTCACCTCCCTGATCCTTCTCCTGGTTGGGGGGCAACGGGTGGTGATTGGCCTCATGAGCCCGGGGGATCTGGTGGCCCTCTTCAGCTATTTTCAAATGCTCATCTGGCCCCTCATGGGTTCGGGGTTTATGGTGAATCTGATCCAGCGGGGCGCCGTGAGCCTGGACCGGGTGAATGCGATTCTGGAAACGAAACCTTCTATTGTTTCTCCGGCTCTGGTTAAAAGCCCAGGGGCGGAAAAATCGGTTAACGAAATTGAGATACGGAACCTGAGCTTTGCCTACGGGGGTAAGGATGTTCTTGAGCATATTACGGTGAACATACCCCGAAACAGTTGGGTAGGCATCCTGGGCCGTACCGGTTCCGGAAAATCCACGCTGCTAAAAACCATAACCCGCGTGGTGGACCCCCCGCCGGGCGCAGTATTTGTACGGGGCGTGGATGTACGGGACTGGGACCTGGAAGAACTGCGTTCTATATTTTCGGTAACCCCGCAGGATAGTTACCTTTTCTCTGATTCCATCCGGAACAATATCGGCTATGGCCTGGAGAATCCCGGCGATTCTCTTATAAAAGAAAGTGCGGAGTTCGCCGCCCTGGACCGGGACCTGACGGGTTTTGCCCGGGGCTTGGATACCACTATTGGCGAGCGGGGGCTTACCCTTTCGGGGGGGCAAAAGCAACGGATCGCCATTTCCCGTGCTCTGATCATGGACACGGAATTTCTCATCCTGGATGATGCGCTTTCCGCGGTGGACGCGGAAACGGAAAAGCGTATACTCCGGAAACTGCAGGACGCGCGGGACCGGAAAATCCGGTCAGGCCGCGGTTTCACCGGTTTGATCGTTTCCCACCGGGTTTCCACCCTTGCCTACACGGATATGGTATTGGTGCTGGAACAGGGCCGTATCGCCGAAAGTGGCGCCCCCCGGGAACTGCTTGAAAAAGGCGGCTTCTACGCCCGGATGGCGGAATTGCAGCGCCTTGAGCAGGGTGGATGTTCGGGGATAGGCCTTGACTGATTATTTTGAAACTGAAGAGGTGGTAAAGGGTTACGACAGCACCCTGGTGCGGCGCATTATGGGCTTCATAAAACCCTACCGCCTTTTGAGCTTTATCACGCTTTTAGCCCTGGCCCTTTCCACTCTGGGCGAACTAGTCATCCCGGTAATTGAGCAGCGGCTTATAGACGATTCTATCCTGACCCGGTTCGTCCTTCTCCGTCAGGGAGGGGGGAAGGATCTCTCCCCCACGGCCCGGAAGGCGGTTGAAGATATTAGTAATACTACGCGTAGTATTGCTATTGGATCAAACCTGTTTATCCCCCAGGAACCGGGACGGAATATCACCGTCGCGGCGGAGGAAGAACTGCGATCCACCGGCTGCCTGGACGATGACCAGTGGTATGCTTTTACTTTGACGCCGGAAGATCCCGCTGTTGCGGTAATGGAAGAGCGGGGTGAACTGTTCCTCCGGGGCAATGCTTCCACCGGTGCTGAAACTGCGGCCATAAGAACCGCCGACCTTTATGCCCTGCCGGTTGACAAAATCCAAGCCATTCGAGGCCGTGACTTTTCCCGCATACTTCGTACCGTAACGGAGATGGTCGTCATCTTTATGGTTGTTTTTTTGTGTACCTTTTTTCAAACCTGGACCACCTCCCTTATCGGCCAGCAGGCCATGAAGGAGATGCGTCTGGAGCTGTTTAAAAAGACCACATCCCAGTCCACGGCGTTTTTGTCCCGGCATCCCGTGGGTAGAATTGTTACCCGCCTCACCGGGGATGTGGAAACCCTGAACGAATTTTTCACCGCCGTCCTGGTAGCTTTCCTCAAGGATCTTTCGGTAATGATCGGCGTCCTGATCGTTCTGATTCTGCTTTCCCCCAAGCTGGCCCTGGTAGTCATCCTGATCCTGCCCCCGGTTATGGGGATTACCGCGGTGAGCCGCATAAAGGCCAGGGATGCCTTCCGGCAGCAGCGGGTCGCCTCTTCCCGGGTAAACTCCTATCTTTCGGAGCGGATTTCCGGAATCCAGGTGGTGCAGCTCTTCCGTGGGGAAAAGAAAAGCAGCAGGGAATTTGCGGATCGGAATAAGGAACTCCTGAACGCCAACCTGGGGGAAATGTATGTAATCGCCACGTTCAGGCCCCTGGTGGAATTCCTCTCCACCGTTACGGTGGCGGCGGTGATTGTGATGGGCGCTAACATGGTCTTTAACCTTTCCCTTTCCCTTGGGCGGCTCATCGCCTTTATTAACCTGGTGGGGATGTTCTACGCCCCGGTGATGGATATTTCAGAAAAGTATACTCTTCTCCAGTCCGCCATGGCCGGGGGCGAGCGGGTCTTCAAACTCCTGGATACCGATGAGCATATTCCCGATACGGGGACCTCTTCCGTGGAAGGTTCCATCCGCGGAGATATTGCCTTTGAGAATGTCTTTTTTTCTTATAAGGATGGGGAAGAAATACTGAGGGATCTTAGTTTTTCTGTTAAAAGCGGTGAGATGATTGCCATCGTAGGCTATACCGGCGCGGGAAAAACTACTATTACTAATGTACTCGTCCGGCTCTGGGATGTTGATTCCGGACGCATAACCCTGGACGGTATACCCATCACGGATATTCCCTTGGGGGAGCTGCGCCGTTCCGTACTTCCGGTTTTACAGGACGTGTTCCTGTTTTCCGGCACCGTGGCGGATAACATCCGGCTTGGATTACCGTCCCTCACGGACGCCCAGGTGGAAGAGGCCGCCCGGGCTGTCCATGCCCACGAATTTATTTCCCGCCTCAGCGACGGCTACCAAACAAAACTTTCCGAGGGGGCCGCCAATATTTCCTCGGGCCAGCGGCAGCTCATTAGCTTTGCCCGGGTCATTGCCCACAACCCCGCGGTAGTGATCCTCGACGAGGCCACCAGTTCCGTGGATACGGAAACCGAAAACCTGATCCAAATGGGCCTTCAGCGGGTCCTGGCAAACCGCACCTCTATTGTCATTGCCCA
>JAITBG010000096.1 GCA_031283725.1 Treponema sp.
CGAAGAAGCCCGGTATTATTGGGAAGAAACGCTGAAAGCCGATCCCCGGTTTGAACCGGCAGCCTCATTCTGTCCACCGGCTGAATTAAAAGTTGAAACGGCTGACCCGGAAGTTTGAACACCGGGGTCAGGCATTGTAGCGCCGGAGTCAGGCGTTGTAGCGCCGGGGTCAGGCGTTGTAGCGCCGTAGTCAGGCGGTGTAACGCCGGGGTCAAAAGTTGGAACTTTTGCGGTAAAAGTTTGAAATTCCGGCCTAGAATTTTTAACGGCTGGCTCAGAATTTTTAACGGATGACCCGGAAGTTTTAACGGATGACCCGGAAGTTTTAACGCCGGAGTCAAAAGCCTCGGCGGATGGGGTGAAAACCGCTCTATATAGGGCAGTGTTCGATACCGCTACGCTATAGATAGAAGGGGCGGGTAGTGCCTTCATAGGAAGAATATTATACCGGCTTGGAAATAAGGTCAACTTAGAGGAGTGAAGAGTGGGGAGGGGGGAACGGCGGGGCGGGTGCACTATGCCGCTCATGCCGCCCGCCCGGCGTGCCGCGCGGGCTGCGGACAGAGGCGGAGCCATGCGCCCGCCGGAAGATGTCTTGCGCGGGGGTATGTCAAGATGATAGAATCCCTTCTACACATAACCCTATCGCTAAACTTATGGAGGAGAGAGTATGAATTTACAGCGTCCTAACGCAAATGATGCCACAAGGTCGGTCAACCGCTCGGCCAGCGTGGTTCCTTCCAGCGGCCTTTGTTCCCGTTGTGTCGACGGGTGCAAGGGGAATTGCGAGATCTTTAAGGCCGCCTTCAGGGGCAGGGAACTCATCTATCCGGGGCCCTTTGGGGATATAACCGCCGGGGGCGATAAAAATTACCCCGTGGACTATTCCCACCTGAATATTCAGGGCTATGCCGTGGGCGCCCAAGGGCTGCCGGCGGGAACTCCGGCGGACCCGGATCACGCGCGGTTCCCCCTGGTCAACACGGAAACCGAGTACGGCTGGGACAAAAAAGTAAAAATGACCATGCCGGCGTTTACCGGCGCGCTGGGTTCCACCGAAATAGCCCGGAAGAACTGGGAGCACTTTGCCGTGGGGGCCGCCATTTCAGGGGTCACCATTGTCTGCGGCGAAAATGTCTGCGGCATTGATCCGGCGCTGGAATTGAACAGCGGCAAAAAGGTCTCCAAAGCGCCCGACATGGACCGGCGTATTGAAGCTTACCGGAAGTACCACACCGGTTACGGGGAGATCCTTATTCAGATGAATGTGGAAGATACCAACCTGGGCGTGGCGGAATATATCATTGAAAAGCATAAAATCGAAACCATAGAGCTTAAATGGGGCCAGGGCGCAAAATGTATAGGCGGGGAAATCAAAGTCGGTTCCCTTGAACGGGCTTTGGAACTCCAGAAGCGGGGCTACATCGTTACCCCGGACCCGTCGGATCCGATAACCCAGGCATCCTTTAAAGACGGGGCTATCAAAGAATTTGAACGCCACAGCCGCCTGGGTTTTGTTACTGAGGAAAGCTTCATGAAGGAAGTGGCCCGCCTGCGGGGCCTGGGCTTTAAGCGCATTACCCTGAAGACCGGGGCGTACAGCCTTAAAGAACTGGCCATGGCTATCAAATACTGTTCCAAGGCCAAGATCGATCTGCTCACCATTGACGGCGCTTCCGGCGGCACCGGCATGAGCCCCTGGCGCATGATGGAAGAATGGGGGGTTCCCTCGCTCTACCTGCACAGCGCAGCCTATGAGTATGCGTCCATACTCGCGGCCCAGGGCGAGCGCGTGCCCGATCTGGCTTTTGCGGGCGGGTTCAGCTCCGAAGACGGGCTCTTTAAGGCCCTGGCTTTAGGGGCCCCCTATATAAAGGCGGTGTGCATGGGCCGGGCGTTTATGATCCCCGGCATGGTGGGAAAGAACATCGCCCAATGGCTTAAAGACGGGAACCTTCCCAAAACCGTGTCCGATTACGGAAGCAGCCCGGAGGAGATTTTCGTCAACTACGAAAAGGTAAAGGACATCGTCGGCGCCGCTGAGATCGGCAAGATACCCCTGGGGGCTGTGGGTATCTACAGCTATGCGGATAAGCTCAAAGTCGGCCTCCAGCAGCTTATGGCCGGAGCCCGGTGTTTCAATCTTTCCATCATCAGCCGCAAAGACATCATGTCTCTTACGGAGGAGTGCGCCAAAGTTACGGGGATTCCCTACCTTATGAACTGCTACCGCGATGAGGCGCTGAAGATACTGAAGGGTTAACGGATTACACTAGAGTCCGCGGCAACACCGGGTTGCCGAACAAGGCCACTGTTGAAACGCGCGGACCGCCGCCGGGATTGCCAAACAAGGCTTTTCCGGCGGCTGTTTTCATGAAGGTTTGTTTACAGTCCTCCGCTGCCCCAGCCCTCGGCTGCCGGCGACGCAAGCAGCGATCCTGCGGTAAGGGGCTCCATATACTTTTCGATATATTCCTTCTTTATCCGCAAGAGATCATCCCGGGGCAGGTTTGCCAATACTTTCCAGCCGAGGTCCAGGGTCGTTTCAATGCTGCGGTCCTCAAATTCACCCTGGGTAAGAAAATCCTGCTCCAACCGTTCGCCAAACCGGAGATAGCGCCTGTCCGCTTCGGAGAGTTCTTCTTCACCGATAATCGACGAAAGGTTCCGAACCTGCTTGACCTTGGAATAGGCCGCGAAGAGCTGGCTGGACACATCCTTGTGGTCCTCCCGGGTCATACCCTTTCCTATACCGTCCTTCATGAGCCGGGAAAGGCTGGGGAGCCCCGCTACCGGCGGATAGACTCCCCGCTGGGTGAGTTCCCGGTCCAGCACGATCTGCCCTTCGGTGATGTACCCCGAAAGGTCCGGAATGGGGTGGCTGATATCGTCGTTGGGCATGGTGAGTATGGGTATCTGGGTGATGGAGCCTGTGGAACCGCTGATCTTTCCCGCCCGCTCGTAGAGGCTCGCCAAATCGGAGTAGAGGTAGCCCGGATAGCCCTTGCGGCTTGGGACTTCCCCGCGTATGGAGCTTACTTCCCGGAGCGCCTCGCAGTAGTTGGTCATGTCGGTCATTATAACCAGGCAATGCATGTTCCGGTGGTAGGCCAGATATTCCGCCGCGGTAAGGGCGCAGCGGGGGGCCACCAGGCGTTCCAGGGATGGGGCGTCCGCCAGTGACAGAAATACTACCACGTTGGCCAGAACGCCGGTACGCTCGAAGTCGTCCAGGAAGAACCGGGCAACGTCGTATTTAACCCCCATGGCGCAGAAGACTATCACAAAGGGTTCCGCCTCGCCCTTGCCGTCAAGGTTGAGTATCTTTGCTTGACGCACTATTTGCGCGGCCAGGCGGTTATGGGGAAGGCCGTTGCCGGAAAATATGGGCAGCTTTTGTCCGCGAATCAGGGTGTTCATACCGTCGATGGAGGAAACTCCGGTCTGGATAAAGTCCCGCGGATAGGTCCGGGCATAGGGGTTGATGGGGAGGCCGTTCACGTCCAGGCAGGTGGAGGAGAAGATGTTTCCGTAACCGTCTATGGGTTCCCCTAATCCGTTGAAGATTCGTCCCAGAAGCCCGGGACCGACCCGCAGTTCCATGGGTTTCCCCAGGAATTCTACCCGGGAGTCCGCCGCGGAAAGCCCGGTATTGCTGCCGAAGATCTGGATCGCCGTCCAGTCCTCGCTCATGTCTACCACACGGCCTAAACGGCGGCCTTCGTCACGGTCGTAAACCGCCACCACCTCGTTGAAGCCCACGTTGCGGCTCCGTGCGGTGATCACCACCGGGCCTTCTATCCGGGTAAGCCCCCGGTATTCAACGCCCCTCATATATGAACCCCGTTCATAATATCTCCTTGGTACGGTAACTCCGTTCCAGGTTTTCCAGGGCGTTCCGCATTTCCTGTTCAAAATCCGAGAACTTTTCGCTGTCCTCGTTTTTCACATCACCCTTCAGCCGGGAAAGCCGTTCCCGTATGGGTTCGCCGTTATCGCCGCCGGTAAGGGAGCTGATTTTTATCAACGGGGCGCCCAGCTTGATGCAGCCCTGGGCTTTTTCGTAAAAGGCCATGATCAGTTCCAGAAGCCGTACCTGCTTTGCGGGGATACAGTACATATCTACTTCGTCAAAGGAATTCTGCTGGAGAAATCCGTCCTTGATAATCTCCGCCGTTAAGAGGATCAGCCGCTGATCGTCCGGCAGGGCGTCGGGGCCAATGAGCCGCACTATTTCTGAAAGCCGCTGTTCTTTTTTAAGCAGGTCCAGGGCTTCCTGTCGTACCTTTGCCCAGAAGGGGTTCACCTTTTCCCACCAGGGCCCCACCTCTTCGGCGTACTCAGAATAACTGTCTATCCAACTTATCGCCGGATAATGCCGGGCGTTAGCCAGGTCCCGATCCAGCGCCCAGAAACAGCGGATAAAACGCTTGGTGTGCTGGGTTACGGGCTCGGAAAAATCGCCCCCTGGGGGAGATACGGCGCCGATGATGGTGACCGATCCTTCAACCCCCGAGAGGGTTTGTACCCGGCCGGCCCGTTCGTAGAATTCCGCAAGCCTGGTGGGGAGGTAGGCGGGGAAACCTTCCTCGGCGGGCATTTCCTCCATGCGCCCCGAAAGCTCCCGCAGGGCCTCCGCCCAGCGGCTGGTGGAATCCGCCATAATCGCCACATGGTAGCCCATATCACGGTAGAACTCCGCCAAGGTAACCCCGGTGTAAATAGAAACTTCCCGTGCCGCCACGGGCATATTAGAAGTATTGGCGATAAGGATGGTGCGCTCCATCAGGGAACGGCCGCTCCTGGGGTCAGTCAGGTGGGGGAACTCGGTGAGCACGTCGGTCATCTCGTTGCCCCGTTCACCGCAGCCGATGTAGATGATTACGTCGGCATCGCACCACTTGGCAATGGCGTGCTGGGTCATTGTCTTACCGGTACCGAAACCTCCGGGTATGGCGGAGGTACCGCCCTTGGAGAGAGGGAAGAACACGTCGATAACCCGCTGGCCCGTAACCAGGGGCTGATCCTGGGGCAGCCGTTTGGCGCTGGGCCTGGGGACACGCACCGGCCACCACTGGGCCAGGGTTATCTCTTCGCCATGATCGGTCCGCGCAATAACCGTGTTGCAGTTGTAGTCACCAGCCTTGACCAGCTCTGTGATACCCTCCCCGTGTATGTTTGGGGGAACCATGATCGTACAAACTATGCTCCGGGTCTCCTGAACCGTTCCCAGGATCAGCCCCGGAACCGGGACAGCCTTTTCCCCGGCCTCAATTTTCGCCGCCAGATCGGGGTTGGGAACAAAAGGCCAAAGCTTGGCGGGGTCCAAAGGCTCACTCCGGGCGCCGGGGTCCATAAAGGCTCCGCTCTGCTTAAAAAGGGCCTCCAGGGGCCTCTGTATTCCATCGTAAATAGTACCGATGATCCCCGGCCCCAGACGAACCGACAAGGGGCGTCCTGTGGAGACCGCCCCGGCGCCAATCTTGAGACCCGTATCATCCTCGTAAACCTGGATCACCGCTTCGTCCCGCTCCAGCCGCACAATCTCCCCGGTGATCCGCTTATCGCCGACCTCTACCAGATCGAAAAGCCCCGCCCCGTCAAGACCCGAGGCGCGTACTATGGGCCCGGAGATGCGCCGGACCTTTCCTTTAATGGTCATTCCCCGCCTCCAAGACCGACGGTCCCAGCAATGCCGCAGCCAACTCCGCCCGGCTGTCCTCCAATAACACTGCGGCAAAGGCATCCACCGAAGCGGTGAGCCGTACCATGGGGGAATTGATAATAATCGCAGGAAAACTGCCGGGGAGCTGATGGAATTCCATAGTTTTTTTGAAAGCCCAATCGATACCCGGAAGGGATTTGGCTAACAAATTGTTAAGTTCCTCCTGGGAAAGAGAGCGGCAGCCTACTTCCCAAGGGCCGGGATCAGATTCCGGAAGTCCCGCGGCGTAGCGCTTAATCTCCTTCTCCAATAAAGCAAGGATCTTTTCCCGGGACAGGGCGCCGAGGTAGTTCCGCATGGCGGAAAGAAGAAGGGCCTCCGCCTTTTCAGAATAAGCGCGCCGTTTATCCAGAGGAAGCCGGGCCATAATTTCTTCCCGGATCTTTTCCGTTCTGACAGCAAAGCTTTTTTTAAGCGCCCTAATATCCTTCTCCATCCTCTTTTCCCAGGCCGCGGCGGAAGCCGTTATGGTTTCTTCAGCGGTATTCAATATGCGCCGGGCTTTTTTCCGGGCATCCTCGAGGATTTCCTTGTCTAATACGTCGGTAGATTGCAGTTCTTCCATTAAACGTGAACCCCCACCGCTTCCCGGATGGAGTCCACCAAGGTTTTACGGCCCGGCAGACGCCCCATGGTTCCAGGGATCTCCACCGCCAGGGGATATTTGCCGGAAAGCTGCCAGTTCGTCAACACATCCCCCAGCCAGTCCGCCGCTTCTTCAGTGAGGATCAGAACCCGGCAGCCCGCACCGCCGGCGGCATAGGCCGAGGGCAGCACCGCCTGGGCCGTTTCATCCCAGCCCCGGGTTATCCCCTCAAAAGCGGCCCGGGCAGTCTCCGCATTAATCACGGCGGCTCCGTCTATGCCGATAAAGCGAAAGGCGGTGAGCAGTTCAACATCCCCGATAAAGTAATAGTCCATTACAATATCATAATCAGCAGAGCTACAAGGAAGCCCCAGAGACAGATACCTTCCGCAAGCCCCGCATAAGGCAGGGCCTTTCCGGAAAGTTCCGGGTTCTCGCTCATGGCACCCATAGCCGCGGCTCCTATCTGGCCTACGGCGATACCGCCGGCGATACAGGAAATACCTACCGCCAAAGCCGCCGCGATGTACCGCCACATCGCCGTATTACTACCGGCTCCGCCCGTAGCCGCTTCGGCAGCTTCCTGGGCAAAGAGCGGAACCGACAGGGCAAACAGTACAAGAATGAACAATACTATTTTGCGTTTCATGATCAAACCTCCCTGCGAAACCGGAAAGGAGAAAATTCTACCCCGGTTTCGGTAAAAAACTTACTGAAAAATTCGTAATATTGAAGACGTACAACCTGAATGGCGACGATCATTCCCTCGAGCAGTATTATTACGGTGTTCCCAAAAATCGTCACCAGGAGGAACGCTACGGAACCCCCAATGCCACCGGCGGCTTCCATCACCATCTCTGAAAGTTTGAAGATGATAAACGAAAGCACCGCATGGGAAAGGGCAAATGCCCCGACCCGGAGAAAACTTACGGTATTGGAAACATAAGTAGAGACCGTTTCCAGAATTTCCACAAACCCTTCCATAATGAAAACCATAAGCCCATGTTCCAGAACCGGTTTTTCCCGGGCAATGGCCCGCCAAAGCACGGGGCCAAAAAAGATACAGAACACCGGAAAGGCCAGGCCGATGGCATCGAACCAGGCGAAACGTCCCCCAAGGAGACAGCGGATGGCGATGGAAACGGCGTACCAGAACAACACGACCCCGGAGATACCGGTCTTGGAGAACAACGCTTTCTCGTATTTTTTAAGGCTCCATTGGTTAACAATATTCACCAGCAACCCTATGGAGTTAAAGATGATCCCCACAGCAATGGTAAAACCGAAGAAGTAGAAAAGCTTTGTTACGCTTCCGCCTTTTTCGGTAAGGGGCATCAGGGTAAGGATACGGTCCACCGGATGACCGGTGAGAAAATTTGTCAGCGCCCTGGTGGGGCGGATGAACAATTCTTCGTTCGCAAATATCTCCCCGTTGAGGAAACCCATAACCATGGACGCTATGCCCACCGAGATCAGGGGAGTGGAATAGTTTTTAAACTTCCCCAGGGCTTTGATACCCCGGCGGCTCGTGAGAATCCCCGCCAGAAAAAGTACGAACCCCTGGCCCACATCGCCGAACATAATCCCAAAAAGTATGGTAAAAAAGAACGCCACCAAAGGTGTGGGATCGATGGTGCCGTATAAAGGGGCGCCGTAGGAGAATACCACCCCTTCAAAGCCCTTCACAAAAGCGCCGTGGCCCAAAGATACGGGTACCTTGGTTTTCCCATCCCTGACGCCGGGAATTTCGTTGGGGTCAAAGGTACGCACCCCAACTTTTCCCTCGGTGCGTTTCTCCAGATCCTCCACCAGCTTCCCCATGCTGTCCGCGGGAACCCAGCCGGAAAGGACATAGACGCTCTTGGTGGAGGTCAGCCTGTTTTTCAGATCCTCGATAATAGACGCCATGAGAAAGCTGCCGTGCAGGGATACCAGGACGGAACCGTATTCGCCTTTTGCCTGTTTTTTATCGGTCCCTATGGATTGCAGCGCCGTTTCAATGCCCTCAAGGCGGGTTTGCAGCCCGGACAGCAGTTCCCCAGGGATCCCCTTATAGCCTTCGGGAACCGCGATGGGAACAAAGTCCTGTTTTTTCAGTTCCGAATCCAGGGCAAAACGGCCTTTCCGGGACGCGGCGGCCAGGATACGGTCATCGTCCGCGCCTGATCCCAAGGGTATGATCACCGCACGGTCCGTCATGGTTCTGCGAAGATCCTCCAGCCGTTCCGGTCCCAACCGGCCTATACGCAGAGTTAAGTAAGAAAGCTGATCCATATCCGCAAAAGGGGCGTTAAGGTTCGAAAAAGCGTTAGCCTCACTCAGTGCATCCTCAACCTTTTTCTTTTCCTTGAGGGTTTCGTTTTCCTTCCGGTTCAGTAATTCTATCCTGGAACAGATCTTCTCCGTCATTGCGATCTCATCGGGACCGGGAAGCCTGCTGGATTCATCGGGCTCCGCGGGGATCTCCACGCCAAGATATACCGCGCCGGCCTTCAATTTCTCCAGGTTCTCCAAAATAAGCGTTTGGGCAATGCTCTTACCGGTATGGGACTCTTCTGAGGAAGCCTCCTCTTCGTCCTTGGTGAAGTGCATCAAAGCATGGCGGCCCAAATACTCTATTACCTCGTCCACATCCCGGTCCAGAACGGTAAGCTCAACCTGCTTCATCTTCCGCGGCCGGATCATGAGACTGCCCCCAGAAGTTCAAGGGTTTCCCGGGCGCCCATACCAAGGCTTAAACCTTCGGCAACGCTGATCAGAAGATCCTCCTCAAAAAGCTTGAGCTTAATAAAGCACGCCGTAGTATCCAGGGAAAAGGGATGGCGGCTGAAAAAACGGCGAGCCAGATGGTAGAGATACTCCGCTACGGCATTCTGAAAATACCGGGGATCCGCGGCCCAGCTTTCGCCAGCGTCACGGCGGTTCAGGAATTTTACCCAACGCCACTTATCCCATTCGGCGGGGTTATCCAAGGTCAAATCTAAGGAAGCCTGGGCGTCATCCGCCAGGTTTTTGGTAAAATAGCCCTTAGGAGCCGGGATAAAAACCAGGTGTTCCCGGGTCTGATCAGGGTTCATGCCGTAATAGGTCCGCATCCGCAAAGCCCAAACGGCGTTACGGAGGCTTATTTCTTCCGCCAGTATCCGCTCAATGGAAGATCTGTCCGCCGGGAAAAGTTTAAACAAGGAATTCCAGAGACCGACATAAAACTGCCGGTCCAGCTTAGTCTGAATAGACGCGGTTGCACCGGTGGAGAGGGTCTGGATATCGCCAAGAAGAAATTCGAATTCCGTTCCCTTGAGCATTTTGTCAAAACGGGGATAGGCGCCGAAATCTACGGTGGCAAAATGACCGATTTCAGTATGCGCCGGAGGATTCCGCTCCCCCGCGGCCGACGCGTTGATCGCCCGTTTCAAGTCCGTGTATTCAAAGTCCCGTACCAGCCGGACCAGCAATTCCGGGGGCCGACCGAAGGAATTCACAATGGTAATAATCTGCTTCGCTGTCCGGTTGATTATGCGCCGCTCCAAATCGACGAGCAGCTCCCGTTCCGGAAGATCCCGGGCATCGGCGGCAAAAAGCATCCGGTCCAGTTCGGACAAACGGGTCAAGCCCGTAAGCTTGGGGAGATTCTTTCCGATAAAGGAACTGCCGATAATCCCGCAAGCCTTGGCATATACATACGCCCGTTCCCCCGATCCCGGCACTCTACCGATCTCCAAAAAACAGGGTATCCGCCAAACGGGAAAACGTATCGGCGTGAACCGGCATAGCCGCCAGACTTCCCCGGTAAGCTTCCAACTGCCGCTTATAGTCTTCTTTTACCGCCAGCACAGCCTTCTCGTATTCCCCGTTAAGTTCCGCCGCTTCCAAGCTATACCGCTCGTCGTAGCAAGCCCGGCTGTTCTTTTCGTTTTCCACCACCCGGCGATCCGCCTCCACCTGGGCCTCATCGACCAGGGCCGAAGCCTGGGACTCAACCTTCAGGAGATGGTTTAGAACATTCTGTTCTCGAACGTCCCGTTCTTGGCTATCAGAACCCATGGAAAACCCGCTTATCCTTTTTTATCTGAAATCTTATGTTAAAGCAACAGAAATATCTTCATATTTTTTTAGAACCCCATAGACACCCTGAGGGTCTTTTTGGCTTACAAGATCCGTAAAAAACTGGGGATTAGCCAGTAATTCGGCCATACGCTGCAAAACCCGGAGATGTTTTTCCGAATCCCCCACGGGGCCCAGGATCATAAAGAGCAAATACACCGGATTTCCATCCAGGGCTTCGTAATCTATCCCCTTCCGGGAAATCCCCAGCATGCCGTAGACCTTATCCACCGCAATGGTCTTTCCGTGGGGAATGGCTATGCCCTTTTGGATACCCGTGGACATCTTCATTTCCCGTTCCCTCAGGGCCTGTAGGATCTCCTCCCGGGCATCGGACTTAATGACATGGCAAAAACGATCCACCAATTCCTCAAAAACTTCATCTTTATCCTCAGCTTGAAGATCAACCTGTACAAATTCCGGAGAAAACAATTCATGTAAAAGCATCAAGCCTCCTCAAATCCTATTTAACAGACCTTAGTCCAAAGGACTTTAGTTCAAGGAACCTCAATCTCCGGACTCGGCTTCGGGGGTGGATTCGGGAATTTGAATCTCCGGCTGAGGATTTATATTTTCCGCCCCGCCGTTCTCCTGCCACCAGTCATTAGTAACATCGCTTTGAAGCTGCCGTCCCGCAGATTCAACCCCGGTACCGCCGGGGGTTCTGTTCAAAAGCGCAAGCCCAAGGCTGAGTACCAGGAAAATTCCGCCCAAAATAGAGGTTGCCCTGGTAAGCACGTTACCGGACCGGGAACCAAAGGCGGAGGAGGAGCCTCCCGCAAAAATCCCCCCCAGGCTATCCCCTTCCTCGTTTTGAATTAAAACCAGGAGGATAAGCAGGATCGCCGCAATAATAAAAAACACTAATAACACCACACTGAGCACACCCATCTAAATGACTCCATAAAAAATATGTTATAGTTTACTGAAACAAAAAAAGTTATACAAGTAATGACACGGGAAAGGGGGGATTTCGGATTAAAATTCCTCGTATCTTCCGGTCTGGCTTAAATCGTAGCCTCCCATTATTTCCAGATCCCTTTTAAACTCATCGGAAGTGATATAGGAACTGATTGTCCTGATCACCGGGGTGTTCCGATCCGCCAGGCGAAATACAAAATCATACCATTCCAACTGAAGGGGGACAAATTCGACCCCCCCTACCCCTTCGATACCCCTCTCGCAGCCGCAGCCCAGTTCAGCGCTCCCCTTGGCTACGGTACCGGCACAGCCCAGGTGGGAGGTAGATTCCCAGGCATAGCCCCGGATAGCGGCGGTATCGATCCCCAACCGCGCCAGTTTCTGGTCCAGAAGAATCCGGGTACCGGACCCCCGTTCCCGGTTGATCATTGTTAGCTCGGGCCGGCTAAAGTCCCTCCAATCCTGTATGTTCAGGGGGTTCCCCTTTCTCACATAAAGGCCCTGCATACGGCCCCCCAGGCGAAACACCCCCACAGGAAGCCCCGGAAGGAGGCGGCGGATGAAGGGATAGTTATAGCTATCGGTCTCCGCGTCCCAGAGATGGGCAGCGGACATAGTCACCCGGCCATGGTACAGGGAATAGAGGCCGTTATAACAGCCCACGTAGGAACGGAGAACCGTATTTCCCGTCCCGGAAAGCCGGGCCACCAGGAGGTCCAGGCACATATCCTGGCCGGAGATAATCACCGCCGCCTGCAGCGAAGCTTCCCCTAAAGCGGAAAACGGATCGGGGTTTTTCCCAACCGGTGATTCCACCCTATTCCCGGGGACGGAAGGCCGGCCGGAGGATATCAGGTCAACAACCTCACGGCCGCTTCCCAAGGGCCGGTCCGAATATTGCGGGCCGGTCTTGTTGGATGCCAAATACCGGTCTATATCGGCCTGGGAAACCCGCACCTGTTTTCCCACCTTAGATGAAGGAAGCTCCCCCCGTTTGATAAGCTCATAGACCGTATACTTTTTTATACGCAACTGCTGAGCCACATCTTCCGCGGTAAGCAAGTTTGATCCCATAAGATTATTATACCAAATTAATTAAAAAGCCGCAATGAACGTCTATACCCTACTTTAAACGCAGCCGCCTCTGTCTGGGGTATGTGCAATTTTTTTGAATTCCTGAAGATCCTTTAGTTAGATTTAACGTGACGCAATTCGAAACGTTGACATACATTAAAAACGTAATAAACTGAACTTGTTTCAAAAACTGAAGGTTAAGATCGATAGTCAAAGACCTCCGGCAAAGCTGGGGTTTTACCGATGTTAATTATTGGTCTTAATATAAATTTGTCGGCGGACTTTAACGCAATGGAGAGTTCTTATGAAAAAACTGGTTTTTATGGTAGTGGCAATAACAGCCCTGTGTTTTTTGGCGGCAGCCTGTGTGTCGGTGCCTGCCAGCGCGTTTTTCGGGCCCGGTAACTATTACAGTGATACCGTTACGGTAGGGGAAAAACGCGGCGAAATAACATCAAGAATATATTTTGGAATATTTGGAAAAGAAACGTATCCGTCTGTAGAGCGGGTTGCCAAGGAAAACGGAATAACTAAAATTGCAACGGTTGAGCATTACGTAAAAAGCAGCGCTTTTGCCATTTGGAGTGATTATACCACCATCGTAACCGGACAATAAGACGCACCCGGACAAGACGGCCTGTCCGGGTGTCTTTTATAGAATAGCGTTGTTCGGAAACCTCAAGTCTCCGAACAACTTCGGCTTATTGCGCCCTATTCCACCCAGCCTTTAAGCGCCTCATGAGCTGCCGCAAGCCGCCGGGGGATCTCGATGTGTTGGGGGCATTTTTCCGCACATTCCCCGCAGGTGATACAAAGGGAAACATCCTGCTTGCTCTTGGTCAAGAAATAGTATTGCCGTCTGGCGGGCTCAAAGGTACCGAACATAACTCCGTCGTTGTATCTGGCAAAAACATCGGGGATCCTGACGCCCTGGGAACAGGGAAGGCAGTATTCACAGGCGGTACAGGGAACCGAAGCCATGGATTCATATTTGGCCTTGACCCGGGCGAGGATTTTCTTTTCCCCATCGCTCAGGCTGCCCGCCGCCGCGTCCGGCTTGGAGAAGATTTCGATATTTTCCTTGAGCTGTTCCAGGGTGGTCATGCCGCTTAAAATGGTACTTACCTGGGGATAATTGATCACGTGCTTGAAAGCCCATTCGACGGCGCTCCGTTTCACCGGGAATTCATCGTATATTGCCTTAATCCCCTCCGGCGGGGCAGCCAGGCTTCCGCCCCGGAGGGGTTCCATGATAACCAGGGCAATCCCTTTGTCTCCGGCCAGCTTGATCCCCGCTTCGGTGGCTTCATGATCAACATCAATGAGGTTCTGTTGGATTTGGCACATATCCCAGGAATAGAAAGAAAGGATGTCCTTAAATATAGGCAAGCCACCGTGATAGGAATAACCAATGGCACGGATAAGCCCTTCGGAACGGAATTTTTCATATTCCTCGATGATTTTCCTCTTTTTAATTTCCTCCCAGTAGGGTTTCTGAATATTGTGGATCAGATACACATCAAGGTGATCCGTACGGAGCTTCTTCAAGGTATTTTCAAGGTTACGCCGTATATCTGCCTGGGTTTTCATAACCGCAAAAGGCTGTTTGGTAACGATCTTTACCTTATCCCGCCGGGCGCCTTCCAGAGCTTCCCCTACCACGGATTCGCTGGTGGTATTGTGATACCCATAAGCGGTATCAAAATAATTGATCCCATGATCCGCCGCGTACTGGATCAGCTCAATGGCTTTTTCTTTATCCACCTGAGCCTGGCTATCGCCGGGGGAAAAAACCCGGGGTAAGCGCATACAACCCAAGCCTAAAAGCGATACCTTAAACCCGTTCTTACCGTATGTCCGATATTGCATCTTCAACCACCTCTCAAGATATTTTTGGTCGATTCACTATACGCCCTGGAACCGAGGGTACGTCAATAGCCGGCGGAGAATTCTCAGTTTAACCACTTGAACAGACACGGGCTTTTGCGTTGAACCGCCATTGATCCAGTAATACGGGCCCAGCCAGACGATTCCGCCGACCCCATAACCAAAAAAGCCGCAGCTTCCGCGGCAAAAGCTGGAGCTTCCAAGACGAAGGCTGGAGCTTCCGCGGCAAAAGCTGGAGCTTCCATGGCAAAAGCTATAGCTTCCAAGACGGAGGCTGGAGCTTCCGCGGCAAAAGCTGGAGCTTCCAAGACGGAGGCTGTAGCTTCCACGGCAAAAGCTGGAGCTTCCATGGCAAAAGCTGGAGCTTCCGCGGCAAAAGTTGGAGCTTCCATGGCAAAAGCTATAGCTTCCATGGCAAAAGCTATAGCTTCCGCGGCAAAAGCTATAGCTTCCATGGCAAAAGCTGTAGCTTCCTCGGCAAAAGCTGGAGCTTCCATGGTAAAAGCTATAGCTTCCACGGCAAAAGCTGGAGCTTCCAAGACGGAGGCTGTAGCTTCCGCGGCAAAAGCTGGAGCTTCCATGGCAAAAGCTATAGCTTCCGCGGCAAAAGCTGGAGCTTCCATGGCAAAAGCTGTAGCTTCTGCGGCAAAAGCTGTAGTTTCCACGGCAAAAGCTATAGCTTCCGCGGCAAAAGCTGTAACTTCCGCGGCAAAAGCTGGAGCTTCCATGGCAAAAGCTGGAGCTTCCATGGCAAAAGCTATAGCTTCCATGGCAAAAGCTGTAGCTTCTGCGGCAAAAGCTGTAGCTTCCACGGCAAAAGCTGTAGCCCCCACGGCCAGGGCTGTAGCCCCCAATGCGCTACGGCGGTCAAGGCCGCTGTAGCCACGGCGGGAACGCCCGGCCAGCGGGAAATACGGTTCCCCACTCCGCTTACCCAGCGTGAAACACCGGTTCTGCGAACCGGCCGGCGGGTGAGGCGCGCAGCCCGCCCAGCCTGAAACACCGGCTGCGAACAGCGGTGGAGCCCTGCGCCCCAACCGGCACGGAAGCGCACCCACAACCCGTTCAGCGAGGGGTGGGAGGGAAAGAACCATAGGAGGGGCCCCCGGAGGGCCCCATGGTTCTTTCCCTCCCAGGCCCCCTCTGACCCGTTTGCGCGCTTCCGCACCCCCCCCTAAAAGGCGCAGGGCTCCACCGGAGGCCCAATTTGAAAATTCTTCAAGCGCCGCTAAAGCAAAAACCCGCGCAACCCATTAAAGCGTTTATTATGAACAACAGTCTTTATCCAAATTCTATAGTACAACCGGAAACGCGGCGGGAGGGATACTGCCTTGATTCCCCAAACCTCAATCCCCTTTCACTCCCCCAGGGTAAACGGCCCCGGGAAAGGCTGAATTCCGACGGGCCGGAGGCTTTGACAGACCACGATCTGCTGGCAATACTTCTCAACACCGGGGTACAGGGAAAAAACGTGCGTATCCTGGCGGTGGAGTTGCTGGAACTGCTGGACCGGGACAAGGGGATTCCCTCAATAAAAGAGCTCTGCCAGTTGACCGGCCTGGGGGTAACCAAGGCTTCGGCCATCGTGGCCATGCTGGAATTCGGCAGGCGGCGCTGGGGGGTCTCGGGAACCCATATCAAGCACCCGGCGGATATCTTCAATGCGGTTCGCCACTTGGCGGATCGCAGGCAGGAACGGTTTGTCTGCCTTTCCCTGAACGGCGCCCACGAATTGATGGCAATACGGACTGTCTCCCTGGGGCTGGTAAACAAAACCCTTGTTCATCCCCGGGAAGTTTTTGCGGACCCCCTTTCGGATCGCGCTTCGGCTATCGCGGTGGCCCATAACCATCCCTCGGGGCAGCTGAAACCTTCACCGGAGGACGAAAAGATCACCTTGCAACTGTTTGAGGCGGCCAAAATTCTTGGACTCCGGTTTCTGGACCACGTAATTTTTACCCATACGGGTTATTACAGTTACCGGCAGGCCGGTTGTTTAGGGAACAATTAGGGGGAAAGCGTACGGAGTTTAATAATACCGGGAAAAGTCTTATACTGAAGTATGAACCGAATTCCGCTTTTTCCAATATTGGTTATCACCTTTTTTTGCATCATTCTGATCCCGGCAATGGGGGACTCTATAGAGGAAATTGCGGGAAAAGGGCTGGTTGTCCGGAGCGCTCCCTCCAGGGCTAAGGTTTTTATCGACGGTATAGAACGGGGGCTTACCCCATATATTCTGGAAAATATTCCCCAGGGTGAGTATGGTATCAGGCTTGAAAAGGAAGGCTATGCTGAACGGCGTATCTGGGTAAACGTACGGGATACCAGCAGGCTGGAGATAAGTTTGGACCTTGAGGAGCTTCTGGGAACCCTCATTGTAAATGTTGGGCGGGCAGCGGGGAGTCCTCCTCCGGAAAAACTGGCGTTGAAAGCGGAAATCATTGCAGAAGGAACAACCCAGACGGATATGGTATTTTCCCTGCCCGTAGGATATAGGGTGATCCGGATTAGGGCTTTCGGCTGGGAAGAAACTGTCCAGTCCGTCTATGTGTACCAGGAATTCATCCAGCGGCTGACGGTGGAACTGAAACCCGCGCCTTTCAGTATGACCAACGCGGCGCTTAGCCGGGCCCGGTTCAACCCGGCAAATCCCGGCTCCCTGGGAACCACGGAATTCAGCTTTAACATTTCCGCCCCCGGTGAAGGGCGGCTAATCATAGAAAACGAGCGGGGGGACAGTGTCTTTACCAAGGATCTGGGGCCTTTTACCACCTGGCCTCAGTCGGCAGCTTGGAACGGCCGTTCCGCCGACGGGACGCCCCTTCCCGACGGGACCTACAAGGCGCTGGTCCTGGCCGAATCCGTACCCTGGGATACCGTAACGCCGGTGGAACGGCGGGCCGAAATGACGGTAACCATCGATAGTTCCGTGAATATATATCCCCTTTCTTCCTCCGCGGGAAATTCAGGGCTTTTCTTTAGCCCCCTGCCGGAAATACTTCCCCGGGGCTCTTTCCAGGTAGACGGAAACCTGCTCTTTGGTAAGGTTACTACCTCTGCGGATGCCCGGATTGCCCTCCCCTTCGCGGCAACCCTGCGCTTATCTCCCCTGGACCGCCTGGAAATGACCGCGGCCCTGAACGTAACCCCCTATTTCGATGACGGCGCCGTACCAAGCGTGGGGGGAACTCTCAAATGGGTCTTTAAAAAATCCCGGGTAGAGTCCCCCTTGGGTTTAGCCCTGGGAATTTCCTATGCCTGGGCCGGCGAAGGGACCGTTACCCCCTTTGGAACCCCCGCCGGAGGCTCTCTTTCCCTGCCCCTTTTATGGCGGGTGAGAAGCGGCGTCTCCCTGACGGTGAGCCCTGCTGTTCTCTGGACCGGCGAAGAAGGTTACCCTGCCGAATCCGTCCCCCGGGTTCTTCTTTCCGGGGGGATACTTTTCCGGCAGCTCTTTTTTACCGCAGGGCTGTCCTTGCGATCCGAGTATATCTTCCAGGGGACCGCCGTGGACTTTGGCCCCCTCATGGCCGCCGCCGAAATCAGATTTTTCCCTCCTCCCTCAAGCATGGTCTTTTCCCTCTTGGGGGGAGGCTGGTTCAGGGACGGCCGGGGCGGAGCTTACGGGGGGATAGGAATTGGGCTAATCTATTAAGTATAATAGACCAATGAAGATAACACGAAGCGCGCTTTTGAAAATTACCGCGGGTCTGGGAGGGGCTCTCATCGTATATGCCTTTTTGCGGCAATTCACCGGTATCACGGTGGACGAAGCGTTAGAAAAATTCATCCTGGACGGTGTTATCTTTGCCGCCCTAGGCCTGTTTATATATAACCGGAAGCTCGTCTCCGATGAAAAGAAGGCGAAGGAACGTGAGGAAGCTGAAGCTGCCGGGGAAGAAAAAGGATGAGGTACGGAAAAGCCTGCGTCCTCATGAGCGCAATATTACTAACAGCCGGAGGAAGCTGTGTTTCCATAGCTGAAACGGGAGGGCGGCTTTTGGACGGATCCGTTTTTTCGGAAAAAAAATTGGCGTCCTACCGGGAAAAGCCGGAGGGGGGAATCTTTTTCGACAGGGTACGCCGAAAGAACGGGCAGGAGTTTATCACCATCCGTCTTGATTCAATGCCGAATCTCAGGATCAACGGATCCCTTCCGGATGAAAACGGTGATTTCTACCTGACGTCCCTGGACTTTCTCAGCCCCAGCGTTACGGGGTGGAACGAATTCTCCATGGAACTTTCCGGGAACGGCAATTTTGCCGGCGGCGCTGCCCAACCCGGAGCGGGCCTACAGCTAAAGGGCCCCGTGGAAACCCTGGATATCAACCGGGGGAAGATCCGCCGCGGCAATTCCCGCATAACCGGAGTCCAGGCAATTACGGCCCTGCATAACCGCCGGGAGCGGATAACCGCTATAGTCCAATGGATGAAGGACCAGGGCGGCCTTCCAGATTTCGCGGATCAGGATGAATTTGAGAATTATTGGAAACCAATCCTCTTCCCTGAAATAGTCAAGGCAAAGCTGCGGCCCGGCGCTTGGACCACAACATACTCCGGTATGGAGCAGAGTTCCTGGATTCTGGGGGAGGATATCAAATGGAACAGTGTTTATACCGAAGCGGTTTTTCCGGAAGCATTGCGGCCGGTACGGAATTCAGGAACCCTGCTCCGGGACTGGGAGGAAGCCGCCGCCTGGATCTATTTTGAATTTGAATGGGAGCGCATAGTAGAATCCCTCTCCGAAAAGATTGAACTTAAACAGATAAAGTGAGGTTTTGGCATGGACGGAGGAAACGCAGGTTTTTCGATATTGGAACTTTTCAAAATGGGCGGAATTTTTATGTGGCCCCTGTTGTTTTTTTCGGTGGCCGCCATCGCCATTTCTCTGGAAAGGGCAATCTATATTTTTTATCACAACCTCCGGCTGGATGACCTTGAAGAAAAAACCGCGGAGTATATTCACGCCAGGGATATGGAAGGCGCCAGGCAGTATCTTTCAGGCTTAACCAAACGCCGCATGGGCGCCCGGATACTCCTGGCATTAGTGAAGCGCCCGGATCTGCCGGAACACCGCTTAGAAAAGGCGGTGGAAACCGAAGCTCTCACCTGCATCAATTCCCTGGAGAACGGCTTCAATTTCCTTGTCGCCCTGGGTTCCCTCTCCCCCCTGACAGGCTTTTTGGGAACCGTCTCCGGGATGATAGGCGCCTTTAAATCTATCGCCGAGGCCACGGAAGTGAACGCCCAGATCGTAGCTAATGGAATTTACGAAGCCCTAATCACCACCGTGTTCGGCCTCATCATCGCCATCATCGCCATGATCGCCCATTCCCTCTTTTCCCATGTGGTAGACAAATTCGCCGCGGATGTGGAGAAAAGCTGTTCCGACCTGATAACCGGCCTTATTACGGAGCGGTAATGAAACTTCACCGGCGGAAGAGAAGAGGTTTTGAAGATACCAGCGCATCCAGCGATGTTGCCTTCCTTCTGATCATTTATTTTATCGTCATCGCCGGGTTTAACGTCAACAAGGGTTTTCTGATGAACCTCCCCGCCAAAGATTCTACGCGGCTGATTCTGAAGGACGATCTGCTGCGTTTTGATTTGGACGGCGCCGGAAACCTGCTCCACCAGGGTACGCCGCTGGATCGCGGATTGGCGGAACGGGAGATACGCGGAGCCATTGCCGCCCATCCGAACCTGGCGGTAATACTAACCGTAGATGCTAAGGCTCCATGGCAGGCGGTGATTTCTTTTGTAGAGTTAGCTCAGAAACTGGATGTGGAAACTTTCTCCTTCATCATGAAGAAAAACGGCGGAGGATTTCCATGAATCTACACAGAAACAGGAAAAAATTTATTGTCCCCATGAATTCCATGTCAGATGTAGCGTTTTTATTGCTTATCTTTATCATGTTAGTATCCCTGATAAATTACCGCAAGGAAGTAAAGATCGATTACCCCGAGGCAGAGACTGCAAAGAGGACCAGTACGGAAAAAAATCTGGAAATATGGGTGGACGAGGCCGGACTGGTGTACCTGGACGGGGTCCCCAGCGATCTTAACGCAATCGAAATCGCCGTTACAGATATTTACCGTAATGCCCCGGACACCCGGATTCATATCATTGCCGACCGGGACACTCCCTTTACGGAGGTGAACGAAGTACTCCAGCTGCTACAGTTTCTCCAGTACCGGGTGGTAAGTTTTGTGGTACGTGATGCGTAAATCTTCCTATTCCCGTACCAATATTGTCCGGCTCATCATTTTTCTGACGGTTGCCGGCATTCATGCGGTATTTATACTCTTCTTTGTCATACGCCTTAATGCCGTTTCTGTGGTAATTGAACAACCCGCGGCGGTGATGAAGCTTACGGATATACAGGAAGAGGAGCCTAAGCCGCCACTACCGCCGCCGCCGCCCCCTCCGCCGGAATATACGGAACCCGTTTCGAACACCGTAGAAACCATTGCGGAAACCATGATCGAAACCGATGAAGCGCCGGATCAGATCGTCGTCTCCGGAATCATAGCCCCCCAACGGACGGAATATGCGCAGGAAGATTACCTGCCCATGCATAAGATTTCCGTGCCGCCGGTTTTTTCCGAACAGGACCTAAAGGATCGGATAGTATATCCCCCCATGGCCCTGCGGGCAAAAATAGAGGGTATGGTACACCTGGAACTCTTTGTGGACCATCACGGCCAGGTGCAGCAGATACGGATACTGCGGGAAAATCCGGAAAACCGGGGTTTCGGCGAGGCGGCAATTAAAGCCTTCCAGGGGCTGAAAGGCGAACCGGCCCAGGCTAACGGCGCCGCAGTGGCGGTACGATACCGGTATCCCGTACGGTTTGCCATCCGGGGCTGATTCATATTATCGCAGGGCAGGTATTGCGTTTGTAGTATTTCTCTGTGTATACTAAAAAATCTTGAAACAAAAGGAGTCTACCCATGGGTTTTAAAGGATTAGCCGCAAGCCGTTATTCGGTCCGCCAGTACAAGGATAAACCGGTGGAAAAGGAAATCCTGGAGGCTATCCTGGAAACGGGAAGAATAGCACCCACGGCGGGAAACCGGCAGCCCCAGCGTATCCTGGCGGTAACCGAAGCCGAAGGATTAAAAAAGATAGACCTCTGTACCAGTTGCCGCTACGGCGCGCCGGCGGTATTTATTGTCTGCTATGATAAGAATGAATGCTGGGTCCGAAAATACGATGACGCCAAAAGCGGAGAGATTGACGTCGGTATTGTAACTACCCAGCTCATGTATCAGGCGGTGGAACTTGGCTTGGGGACACTCTGGGTGATGTTCTTCGATCCCGCTAAGCTCATTGTGGAATTTGCCATCCCGAAGAACCTGGTTCCCACAGCCCTGTTAACCCTGGGTTATCCCGCGGATAACGCAGCCCCGGCGGATAGACATACCCATCGTCATCCCATGGAAAAATTGGCTGCCTGGGAAAAACCTGGCTGGGACTGAAACATATTCCTATAAAAATGTATTGGCGGTGAATTTTGATGAGGGGAAGTCAGTCCGCCCTCGCCACGTTAAAGTCTGTATAGTCCTCAAGGCTGATGGCCGAAGGGTGCTGCGCTCCGTTGGAAAGATCCGATACTTTTTGTGATACAAAAGAGTCCAGCTCCCTCATGGTGATCAACGCGTCTTTATTCGAATCCGCTTCTCCGCCCATACCCTTAATTATGGCATAGGTAAAAAGGCCAAGTTTGTAATCGGCGCTTTCCAGGGACAGCTCTTCACCGCGGCTGGAAGTAAAAAGCAGGGCTCGGAGGGGCTTCAGATCCATGGCAAGCCGGGAGGTATCCACGGGACGGATATTTCCGGCGGATACCCCCGCGGAATGGGAAGAGTCGATGAACAACAATTTTCTCCCCGGTATATCCAGGGCCGAAGCAATCGCCTCCCATGACAGGGCTTCCGAAAAGGGTACGGTACCGTCGCTGTTAATCCGTATATCCTGGGGGAGGAAATAATAATTCCCATCCTCGTCATTCACGGCGTGTCCGGACAGAAACAGTATTACGGTGTCCCTGGATGTAACCCCCTCAAAGAAGTTTCCCAGCTCCCGGGTAATATTGCTTTTTGTCGGGGCCTGTAGTTCTCCTGTGGCAATAAGAGCGCCGGTTACCGTTCCGTACTGCTTTCCCTCCTGGGCTTTAAAGGCATTAACCATCTCCCTGGCGTCAAAGACCGCGAATCCCAGGTGATTTATCCGGGGATCATCGTAACGGCTGATCCCAATGGAAAGGAGCCGGAGATTCGGAAACGCATCACCTTCACCGCTGTCCCGGGGAGCCTCCGCCGTTACGGAAGCCTGGCCTTCGGTATAACCGTTAGAAACCACCACAGAAATCCTGTTCGTTCCGGCATCCAGGGCCAGGGGCAGTTCAAAGGCCGCCTCCTTAATCTTTCCCGTTACACCGATCCCCGCGGGCGCCGCCTCAAGGCCCTCCCCGAAAAGGCCGGCTATCTGCTCCGCCCCAATCAGCCTGTCATTCAGGTAGATCCTGAAGCTTTGCAAGGGAAAGTTTCGATCAACGGCGTGGACCGACAGATCCGCGGAGCCGGTAATACTAAGGACGGGGGGAACGCCAATGGTATTGATGTTGTGGATAGACCGGTCGTTCCGGATTTTACGGCCCTGAAGCCGGGCATGAACTACGGACGGCTTATAAAAAGCCGGACGGTAAAACTCTAAGCCATAAACGTCCCTGCCCACCCGGACATTGAAGTACTGGTCACCCCTGACAGACGCGGTGTAATATCCGTCTGGGGTGATGCTGATCCATTCACCGTCGTTAAACCCGATGCTTTGGGCTATTTCCCGGCCCGTTGTAGTATCCCAGGTACGGGTGGTGCCGTCCAAGGAAGCGGAAACCAGATACAATCCGTTGGGACTATAGGCAAGGTCATATACTTTACCGGTATGCCCCGATAGGGTCCTGAGCGCGCCGCCGCTTTCGGCATCAAATATCACGATGCTGTTATCTTCCATGGCGGAAGCTAAAAATCCGCTATTGGGGCTATAGGCAAGGCCGGATTTTATATGCTCCGAATAGCCCGAAAGGGTCTGCCATTCTTCGCCGCTTTCGGCGTCCCGTATGCTGATAGTCCCGTCCATGGAACCAAAGGCAATATACCGGCCGTCGGGGCTATAACTAACCGCCACCACCGAAGCATGGCCCCTGAGGGTCCGCAATTCCCGGACATTTCCCATATCCCATATTTTGACCGTATTATCCGATGCCCCGGAAACGAGGTACATACCGTCGGGGCTAAAAGCCAGGCTGTTGACGGCGGCGGAATGTCTCGACAGGGTCCGGAGTTCCTTTCCGGTCAAAGAATCCCAGACTTTGATAGTGCTGTCCGAGGAGCCGGAAACGATAAACCTGCCGTCGGGGCTATAGACCACGGATTTTACCACCGAACTGTGCCCCAGGAAGATCTGTATTTCCCGCCCGTTTCCCGCATCCCGGATACGGACGGAGCTATCCGCCGAGCCGGAGGCGATATACCGGCCGTCGGGACTGTAGGCCACCGTCCGTACGGAAGCGGTATGTCCCGAAAAGATCCGGGTTTCACGGCCGGTCCACGCTTCCCGGATGCGGACAGTCCTGTCCGTTGAGCCGGAAGCGATATACTTGCCGTCGGGACTATACGCCAGCGCCCGTATCCAGGAAGAACGGCCCGCCAGAGTCAGAATTTTCCGGCCGGTCCCGGCTTCCCACAGGCAGATGGAATTGTCCAGGGAGCCCGAGGCGATATACTTGCCGTCGGGGCTGTAGCTCAGAGTTTCGATGCCGGCGGAACCGATGCTCCGGATTTCCCGGCCGGTACCGGCATCCCATATACGGATGGTTGAATCCACGCTGGAACCGGATGCAATAAACCTGCCATCGGGGCTGTAAGCTACGGTCCGCACCACTCCGGCATGCCCGGTAAAAGTACGAATTTCCTGACCATCGCCGGCATCCCATATTTTAATAGTAGTATCCGAAGAACCGGAGGCGATAAACCTGCCGTTGGGACTGAACTGAAGGGCATCCACCTCATCGGTATGTCCGGAGAGAGTCCACAGTTCCCTACCGGTCTGGGCGTTCCATAGTTTTATGGTATTATCCCTGGAACCGGAAGCGATAGATCTGCCATCGGGACTGTAGGCTACGGAATTCACCCACAGGGAATGCCCCAAAAGGGTCCTGAGCGCCCTGCCGCTTTCAATATCCCATATCCTCACAGTCCTGTCGGTTGAACCGGAAGCAAGAAACCTGCCGTTGGGACTGTAGGCAAGGGAATTCACCACCGATGTATGTCCGGAAAGGGTCTTTACGTTCTGGCCGTTTTCTACATCCCATATTTTGATAGTATAATCCGCGGAACCCGAGGCAATAAAACGACCGTCGGGACTATAGGCAACGGATTTAACGGTGGAATCATGATCCGGAAGGGTCCATATTTCCCGGCCGGTTTCAAGGTCCCATATTTTGATGGTACTATCCGCGGAGCCGGAAACAATAAATTTACCATCGGGGCTGTAGGCAATGGAGGATACAAAGAACGTATGCCCCCGTTGGGGAAACAACTCTACCTGCCGTCTCGTCCAAGACGCCGCATCAAACTCCTGAACCTCTCCCGGTGAGGAGCAAGAAATTTCCAGACACGCACATAACACCGCCAATACCAGCCTGGAAACAAACTTTTTCACCATCAACCAAAAAATAATCTATTCCTCAAGAATAAGCAAAGTTTTTGGATCCAGCTTGAGAGCAAGGTGTTCCGGGTTATAGGTTTCCCGATCCTTAGACACCGCCAGGGCGATATGATCCGGCTTTGGCTCCAAAACAATCACTACGTCTATCAGTTCCGCAAAACCGCCGATTATCAGGGGCTGGCCCTTTGTATCATACGCGGGGGCTTCACCTTTGACGGTACAACTGTACCAGACCGAAAGCTCCAGTTCCTTGGCAAAGTCCTTAATCGCCGTGATCCGTTCCCGGGTCATTTTGGCAAAGTCAAAGCCGTCGATGATCAAAGCTTCGGCCTTAAAGCCCCCGTCCACGATCATCGCCCGGAGGCTCCGGAGTATCTGGTCCGCCGTAACCCCATCCTGGTTAAAATTCATCAGGACCCGGTTCCTTATTAGCTCGTTCTTAACATCCCGGGCATTTTCCAGGTTCTTTTTTCTGATAAATTCATCAAAAATATCCTCATACCAGGCCAGAACATAGTCGGTATGCTGGGTAAAGGATACGTGGATGACCTTTTTAGCCTGTAATAGTTTATCTAAGGCGATCTGCACCAGCACCGAAGTCTTGCCGATACCGCTCTGGGAAGAAATAATCCCTATTTCTCCGGCCCTGAGCCCGCCGTGGATGGATTTTTCAAATATTCGTACCGGACTACGCTGTATTAATTCCTGTTTTACCATCTTTTTTCCTTATCTCCCCTGCTCTTTTCTTCGTTTTTCCTCGTATTCCTTTACGAGGGTCTCGGAAATGCTATTCGGTACCTTGCCGTATTTCTCAAATTCCATGGTAAACTCAGCCTTTCCCTGGGTCAAGGACCGGAGTACCGTGGAATAGCCGAACATTTCGTTCAAGGGAACCTCGGCCTCCACCCGGGAGAAGGTCCCGTCCTCGGTAGATGCGGATATTATACCACGCCTCTGGTTAATTGAGGCATAAATATTTCCCTGGAATTCCGTAGGCCCCTCAACGGAGACCTTCATAATGGGCTCCAGGATGCAAGGCTTGGCCTTGTTGTAGGCTTCCCGGAAAGCGCCGATGGCCGCCAACTGGAAGGCTATATCCGAGGAGTCCACCGGATGGGACTGACCGTCGTTTATTACGCAGCGGATGTTGACGATGGGGAACCCGATGAGGCTGCCCTTCTTAATCGCCTCCTTAAAGCCCTTATCGCAGCTGGGGATGAACTCGTTGGGAATAGCCCCGCCCTTGATATTGTCCACAAATTCGTAGTCTCCCTCGCCGTAGGGTTCCATATAACCCGCCACCCGGCCGTACTGACCGGAACCGCCGGTCTGTTTCTTGTGGGTGTAGTTAAAATCCGATCGTGTCTGGATGGCCTCACGGTACGCTACCTGGGGCATCCCGGTTTCCACCTCGCACTTGTACTCCCGGCGCATCCTTTCGATATAGACTTCCAGATGAAGTTCCCCCATACCCTGGATGATGGTCTGGTTCGATTCGGCGTCCACAAAGGTACGGAAGGTAGGGTCCTCTTTGGTGAAGCGGTTCAAAGCCTTGGCCATCTGATCCGCGGACTTTTTGTCCTTGGGATCGATTGCCAGGGAAATGACCGGTTCGGGGACGAACATAGAGGTCATAGCATAGTTAAGCCCGCCGCCGCAGAAGGTATCCCCGGAGGCACATTCAATGCCGAAAAGGGCCACAATATCCCCGGGAGACCCTTCGGTGATGTCTTCCATATCGTTGGAGTGCATACGCACAAGCCGGCCTATCTTGAACTTCTTCCGGGACCGGGTATTGACCAGTTCTTCCCCTTTTTTCAGGCAGCCCTGGTAGATCCGCACGTAGGTAAGCTGGCCGTACTGGCCGTCTTCAAGTTTAAAGCCCAGGGCCACCGTGGGGCTTTTCTCGTCCGCGGAAAGCTCCTTCCGCTCCTCCCCGTGGTCCAGGTTCAGGGCGTAGCTCTTCACCTCCGTGGGATCGGGCAGGTAATTACCTACCGCGTCCAGCAAGGGCTGAATCCCCTTGTTCTTATAGGCCGAGCCGATCATCACCGGTACGAACTGTTCCGCCAGGGTCCCCTTGCGGATAGCCTGGTGGATCAGTTCCTCCGGGATAGCCTCCCCGGCCAGAAACAACTCCGCCAGTTCATCGGAGAAGAGGGAAACCGCATCGATCAGTTCCTCCCGGTACTTCCCCGCATCCGCCTTGAGATGGCTTGGAATTTCGGCATACCGGAGTTCAGTTCCGGAGTCGCCCTCGAAGTACACCGCCTTCATGGTGATCATGTCCACCAGCCCTTCAAGCTTATCCTCAAGCCCAATGGGAATCTGAATCATCACCGCGTTGAGCCCCAGTTTTTCCCGGAGCTGGAGCCGCACTTTAAAAGGATTCGCCCCGGTACGGTCGCATTTGTTCACAAAGGCAATCCGGGGCACATGGTAGCGCTTTAACTGCCGGTCCACGGTGATGGACTGGGATTGGACCCCGCCCACCGCGCAGAGCACCAAGATTGCCCCGTCCAGTACCCGCAGGGACCGCTCCACCTCAATGGTAAAGTCCACGTGTCCGGGTGTATCAATCAAATTGATAGTATAATCCTTCCATTCAACTTGGGTTGCGGCGGACTGAATCGTGATCCCCCGTTCCCGCTCAAGCTCCATGTGGTCCATAGTAGCCCCCACGCCGTCCTTCCCGCGGACCTCGTGGATGGCGTGGATCTTATCACAATAGAACAAAATCCGCTCCGAAAGGGTAGTTTTCCCCGAGTCAATATGCGCGCTGATCCCAATATTCCGCATCTTTCGGACTTCAGTCCGGGTAATATCGATGCCCATTTTTCTACATACTCCTTAGCCATTAACTGAGTCGATTGACTATATCATTATTATGAAAAAAACGATAATAGACGCTTCCAATTAGGATAATATAGCAAGGATTTCAGATATATGCAAGGGGGGGGCCGGTTCGCAGTCAGACAATCCCCAGGGTAACCGCATTATAAACCCTTCCACTATCCGGCTCTCCCTCCATACAGTTGTTCTGTTTTTATATTTTTGTACATATTTATCCAATAGTTCGTGATAAGGTACAATAAGTTTCGCAAAAAGAAGACAGGTTTGCAGTCAGTTGATAGAATTAAGTTGACAAAACCATTTTATCAAAGGAGACCATAAACCATGTCAGAGAAAATTGTACCGTTTAACGAAGAGGCAATCAAGGGCGAATTAAAAGAACAGGTAAAAAACAGTGTTGAAGAAACCCTCAACGGGCTTTTGGAACAGGAGGCCGGGCAATTAACCCAAGCGGCCAAGTATGAAAGGACGGAAGAACGGAAAGGGTACCGGAGCGGC
>JAITBG010000118.1 GCA_031283725.1 Treponema sp.
GATCGACGGCAATCGTGATCAGACGCCGGCCCTGGGCGTCGTACTCCACCGCATCGTCGTTACCGGGGTTAAGAGGCGCCACGCAGGCGCCGGACAAGATCGCGGCCAGGACAGCCCCAGCCAGAAGTTGCCAACCGTTTCTTTTCATGTTTTGCTCCTTTCCCCTTCCCCACGCTTAGTCTAGCATACCGCAGCGCCTTTGTCCACGATTTATACCAAAAATGTGAAAAAAAAACTAAAAACTCACCGCGCGGGCCGCGCGCCGCATACCAGGGGCGCGCGCCTCCGGCGCTCTCCCTCCGGGCCGGATTAGCCCTGTCCCGCGCCCCGAACCCGGAGCCCCGGTTATCCTGCCCTGAATAGAACCCGTTCTGTTCGGAGCCCCGGTTGTTCTGTTCAGGGTAGAACCCGTTCTGTTCCAAGCCCCGGTTGTTCTGTTCAGGATGGAACCCGTTCTGTTCGGAGACCCGGTTGTTCTGTTCAGAGTAGAACCCGTTCTGCTCCAAGCTCCGGTTATTCTGTTCCGGGCTCCGGTTATTCTGCTCCGGGCTCCGGTTATTCTGCTCCGAGCCCCGATTTCCGCTCCCGGAGCTCCGATTTCCACTCCCGGAGACCCGATTTCCGCTCCCGGAGACCCGGCGTCCGCTCCCGGAGACCCGGCGTCCGCTCCCGGAGACCCGATTTCCGCTCCCGGAGACCCGGCAAGCTCCCCCGGAACCGGCGCAATCCCCTTCCGCTCCTTCGCGGTTTACCGCTTGAATCCTTTGTACACGGTCTTTTCGGGCCCTAGGAATCTTTGGTTTTCAGCACCGCCAGAAAAGCGCTCTGGGGAAGCTCCACATCGCCTATCATCTTCATGCGTTTTTTCCCTTCTTTCTGCTTCTCCAGCAGTTTCCGCTTACGGGTGATGTCCCCGCCGTAGCACTTGGCCAGCACGTCCTTCCGTAACGCGTTCACCGTTTCGCGGGCGATTATCTGGCTGCCGATGGAACCCTGGATGGCTATCTTGAACTGCTGCCGGGATATTTCGTCCCGGAGCCGCTCGCAGACCGTCCGCGCCCGGTCGTAGGCGCTGCCCTTAAAGACCAGCTGGGACAGGGCGTCCACCCCCTTGCCGTTGAGGAGTATGTCCAGTTTTACTAATTCCGTGGGCTTGTAACCGGTAACATCGTAATCGAATGAGGCGTAACCCCGGCTGATGCTCTTGAGGCGGTCGTAAAAATCGAAGAGCACCTCCGAAAGGGGCATGTCATAGACCATCTCCACCCGCTTTTCGTCCAGGTAGGTCATATTGGTCTGGACGCCCCGCTTCTCCATGCACAGGGTCATGATGTTTCCCAAGTAGGCCGTGGGGGTGATGATCGCCGCCCGTATGTAGGGCTCCTCCGCCCCTTCGATGCGGCCTTCATCGGGGTACTCCGTGGGATTGTCCACCATAAGCTCCTCGCCGGGACAGCCGGCGCCGCCCCGGAGACGAACCCGGTACTTCACCGAAGGGGCGGTAAAGATAACCGACTGGCCGAATTCCCGTTCCAGCCGTTCCTGGATAACCTCCAGGTGGAGGAGCCCCAAAAAGCCGCAGCGGAAACCGAAACCCAGGGCGGCGGAGGAATCCTTTTCGTAGATAAGCGAAGCGTCGTTGAGCTTGAGTTTTTCCAGGCTGGCCTTGAGTTCCTCGTAGTCGTTGGAGTCCACCGGGTAGATTGAGGAAAAGACCACGGGCTTTACCTCCCGGAAACCGGGCAGGGGCCGTGCGCAGGGATGCTCCGCGCCGGTTACGGTGTCCCCTACCCTGACGTCGCTTACGGTCTTTACCCCGGCGATGATGTAGCCCACCGCCCCGGCGCGTAACTCATCCCGTTCCGCCAGGGCAAGCTTGAAGACCCCAAGGTTTTCCACTTCGTATTCGGAATTATTGTGCATGAAACGGATTCTCATGCCCCGTTTAAGGGTTCCGTCAAAGAGCCGCAGGTGGACTACCACGCCCCGGTAAGGATCGTAGCGGCAGTCAAAAATCAAGGCGCGCAGTGACGCTGTGGAATCACCCCGCGGAGCGGGGATGCGCTCCACGATAGCTTCGAAGAGTTCGTCCACCCCGGTACCCAGCCGGGCGGAAACCTGCAAAGCGTCCTCGGCGCTCAGCCCTAGATCGTGCGCTATCTGTTTTTTCGTACCGGGGATATCCGCGGCGATCATGTCTATCTTGTTTATCACCGGTACAATCTCAAGTTCGTGTTCCAGGGCCAGGTACATATTGGACAGGGTCTGGGCCTGCACCCCCTGTGTGGCGTCCACCAGGAGCAGCGCCCCCTCACAGGAGTTGATAGCCCGGGATACTTCGTAGGTAAAGTCAACATGGCCGGGGGTATCAACCAGGTTCAGCTCATACTCATGGCCGTTCTTAGCGGTATAGGGGATGGTCACCGCCTGGCTTTTTATGGTGATCCCCCGCTCCCGCTCAATATCCATGTTGTCCAGGATTTGATCCTGAAAATTCCGATCCTCCACCAGATGGGCTTTTTGGATAAGCCGGTCCGCCAGGGTGGACTTGCCGTGATCGATATGGGCGATAATACAAAAGTTACGGATATATTCAGTATCTGCCATGGGGCTCCTTCTATGATGTTTTAGTGTTTAATTCCAATATTGATTCGCCTGGCCCGCCTCGTTAGGGGGATCTTTTTTATCAATTATACCTATACCAAAACCATGGCACGGTGTCAATCGTTCTTTAGGCATATCCGGCCATTTAGTCTTGACAGGATGCTAGTAGGAAACGGAAACGCCTATTCCCAGGGAAAAATCGTTGCTGCCGTTACCGTCATTCATGTTTGGAAATTTCCAGGCCCCCCAGAAACCGGGAGTAATACTGAGGGGTATGCCGGGAAATATTATGGTTGAGATAGCAAGCCCCAGCCGGAGCACCAAAGACTGGGCAAGCCGGTATGTACCCTCGGAAGAACCGCCCAGGGGAGTACCTTCGGCGGCGCGGCCCGCGGTATCCCTGTACCCCTGATCGTCGTAGACCGCCCCGCGGTAGGCCAGGGTTCCGTAGAGCCGGTTGTAGTAAAGGTGCGAAAGGTTTTTCTGGATGTCCAGAGAGAAGAGCTTTAACTCCGCTTCCCCGCCGGCGATCCATTCCAGGAGGATCTTTTCCTGGCGGGGATATTCGGTTGAAGCGAAGGGGTCAAAGGACGTACTCAGAAAATACCGGGACTGCCCGCGGAGGTCCATGCCGTCCCGATCCCATGCCCCGTAGAGCCGCAGCCGCAGGGGAAGCAACGGCTCGAAGGCGGCGTTAAAAACGCCCTCGACACGGGGGACGCGGAAACCTTGCCGCAGGCCGGGCCGATCCAGCATGAGCCGTCCGTAAGCGCCCAGGGACAGCCCCTTGCCGAAGAGCGCCCAGGAAGGGCGGATCAGGTTGGAAATACCCAGGCCCAGGCCGGCGCTGTAGTAATACTCATCATAGTCCCAGGTATAGGGGTTGGAGCCGTCCCCGGGATCCTCGGACATAAAGCCCGCGCTGAGCTTGGGAATCAGATCAAGGTGGGTCCGTTCATTCCCCAGGCCGAACGTGATGGTTCCCCCCAGGGACGCCTGGCTTATCCGGCGGACAGTATCTCTGGTTTTGTCCAAATCATCGGCGGCGTACAGTTCCAGAGGGAAACCCAGGGCGTAATTAACCCAGGAAAACGATCCCGCCGCCATGAGGGATCTGGCGTCCATATAGGCGCTGACGACAAGATAATTGGTATCCGTGGGATCGCTCATAACAGAAAGTATCCCGCCCCCGTCAACACTAATACTGTTGTCGGCGCCTGACCGGAGAAGCGGCAGAGGCAGCCAGTACTTAAGGGGGTTCATGTAGGAAAGCCCGGCATACCGTTTGGACGGCGGAACACCGGAATCGGGAGGAAACCTGCCGAAGGGGGAATCCGGTATGGCCAGGGGCGGGGCGCCGGAAGGCCCTGTAGGACGGGAACGCGGCAGGGCCTGTGCCCGGGCCAAATCCTCCGCGGGCCAGGGCCGGAGGGTCAGGGGTAACCGGGCGCCGGAAAGGGCGGCGGGGCTTTCGGGGTAACGCAGCAGGGCGTCCCATTTGGAGAAGCCTCCCCGGTAAAAGATGCTGCCCCCCGCGACTACGGGCAGGGAAACCCCGCCGGAAAAATCCCTTTCCGTAAAGACCGCCTCCAGGGCATCCGGAAGCGCCCCGCCGAAGATACCGGAAATATCCGCCAGGGCAAGTTTGTACATACCCCGGTCATGGTTATAGGTAAAGAGCAAATATCCGGGCGTTACCTGGACAGAGCGGATATACCGCCACCGGTACTCATCATCCGGGGAATTCACCGAATCCCCCAGCCCCGATTCCAGGGTATACACCTCCCGGGTATCAAAATTATAGAGGCAAAGCTCCCGGTTCCCTTTTTTTGCCGCGATAAAAACTATCCAGGTTTCGTTAAGCGCCGAGGGGCTTCCGTAGAGAAGCTCCTCGTCACCCTGAAGCAGCACCTGTTCCTCCCCGCCAAGCCGGAAAACCAGCCTATTGTTGTGCAAGTCCGAAGACAGGCCGATAACGCCGTCCCGGAAATACCGGCCCCCGTAAAGACCCCGGTATACCCGCCCGGTCTTCCGGCCCTGGCTGGTATATTCGGTAACCACCGCCCTGGGCAGGGCGCTTGAATTCCGGTAGGAGGAAATCAGCAGCCGATCCCCGTCAGCGGAGACGTCCAGGCCATAGGCGGTAGAATCCGCGGGAACCGTGCGGCGGAGGCGCCCCGAACCGGGATCGTAGGAAAGCACCGCCCGGGCAATAGTGTCCAGGAAAAAAACCTTGCCTCCCCCGGCGGCGACGGCGGGAATCTTGGCGCCCTTTTCAGGAATGAACCAAGGGCCGGGAACCAGCCCCTCATACACCGGTTCTTCGGGGTTTTCCTCAATCGTGTCAATGCGCAGGGATTCTTTAAAGGCCGACCATGCGTCTAAAAAAGGCATCCCGTAAACATTCTTAAAAATGTTGAAATAACCGTTGTTGTAAAAGAAGAAAGAAAAGTGATACTCCTCCCCCCCCATACGCCGCCAAAGCCGGGCGTACTTCGCCATACCATAGGTTTTCTGGAGCCATGCGGAAAAAAGGCCGCCGTATTCGTAATAGGCGCTGTAATTGTTGGGATACCGGGATATCCCCGCCGCCTGAAAGGGGGTAAGGAAAGCGCCTTCGTAAATATCCTGCCTCAAATGCTGCTCAATCAGGGGATCGTTGGCCCTGCCAAAACCATTCAGGCTTTCAAAACTTACGGTAACCCCCTCCACCATAAAAGCGGGAGCGGTCAGCAGCATCGAGGGAGTGACCCAGCCGCCGAAAATTTTGTACAAGCGCCGATAACCAGGGCTCCGGGCGCTCAGAGAAATAGCGTGGGTTAATTCATGGATAAAAAGGCCGTCCAGGGAATTTTCATAGGTAGTCTGTTCTATGTCCATGGGGGTATCGTAGAGAACGATATGAGGATAGGGATAAAGTTTCGTATATCCGTTGTACGCTTCAATATGAGGCGTGATAGAAACCGGTATCCTCCGCTCCAGGCTTATCCCCAAAAGGCCGGAGATCCGGTCGTAGATTCCATCGGCCCGGGCTGCCAGGGCCTGGGCGGTTAACGCCGATTCCGGCGGGTAGATGATGTCGAAGCGCTCTGTCCGAATGACCTGCAGCGGCGTAAAGGGCTTGAAGATCTGCGCTTGAGCCGTACCAAGGCCGCAGCAGGCGAGCAGTACCGCAAAAAACAACCGGAGCACACGCATATACCGGAGGGTATCAAAAAAACGCCGGAAAAGAAAGCGCAGGGAGAGAAAAAGAACTCGGGCGCCGTCTGCGCTCCCTTCCTTGCGGGAAACTGCCGCCTGTTATAACATAGAAAGCGAGGGCAGCGTATGGAGATTGCGATACTGGGCAGCGCATACAAGCATGGGATAACTGATGAAAGTATCTACTCTTGCCTGTTCAATGGCAAAGCCGATGTCATGCTGGAAGTTTCACCGCCCAAGCGGCTTGTAGCGGGTTTTGATCACCAGGGTATTCCACTGGAAATTATCGCCCCGGAAGAAACTGAACGTAACCGGCTGGTGGTTATTCACTCCATGAAGCTGCAAAAAAAGTATTATCATTGAACTATGACGAAATAGACGTTGAGAAAGAAGTGCGGGCGGTTTATGACGCTCTGGATCGGGGGGCATGCCGTCCCGCGGCAAAAAAAGAACACATGGCGCTCCGGCTTGCCGCCCTCAGCGCCATTGTCCGCAATATGCAGGCCCTTGTCGAGAATGACAAGGAACTGACCAATGCCTAAAACACAAACGGCGCCTGGCGCAACATCATAAACGTAAGCCTCAAAATGAAGGTTTCAGGTTACATTTGCACTTGTTAAAATACGTCCATTTGCGGGGAGCGCTTTTCAACGTTCGAATTGGTACAATGTTCCGTGAACAAACCTATGGCGGCATTCGCGTTTATCCGCGTTTCATACTTGAGCCGCTTTTACCATTATTCTTGGCTTACGCTTACATGCCTGTCAAACGCGCCCTCCCCGACAAACGTAACCGATTTGGGGAGGGTTATGCCGCCTATACCGCTGTCATAAAAGGCATAGCTGGCGATAGCGGTAACTGAATTGGGTATGGTTACCCTGGTTAATTTATTGCCGGCAAACGCCGCCCATCCGATAGAAGTAACCGAACCGGAAATGACGACGCTGTATAGTCCCTCGTCTTCAAACGCCCGGCTTCCGATACCGGTAACCGGCAGATTGCGTATGCGTTCGGGGATCACCACCGTCTTGTTGTCGCTATCGTACCCGATAATCGTAGCGGTGGTATTATCCGTCAGTATGACGAACGGATCGCCGGCATTTCCGTCAAATATATTTTTTCCTTTAAGGGAAGCGCGCCAGTTCCAGCCGGGAACGCCCGTTACAACGGTTAATTGGTTGCCGGCAAACGCCCTGGATCCGATATACGTAACCGATTCGGGAATGGTCAGGCTGGTTAATTGATTGCCGGCAAACGCCGAATTTCCGATGGAAGTGACCGAATCGGGAATGGTCAGGCTGGTTAGTTGATTATCGGCAAACGCCCTGGATCCGATATACGTAACCGAATCGGGGATGGTCACGCCGGTTAATTGGTTGTTGGCAAACGCCGATGCTCCGATGGAAGTAACCGAACCGGGAATGGCCACGCCGGTTAATTGGTTGCCGGCAAACGCCTCTTCGCCGATGGAAGTAACCGAATTGGGAATGGTCACGCCGGTTAATTGGTTGCCCTCAAACGCCCTCGCTCCGATGGAAGTAACCGGCAGACCCCGTATTGTTTCAGGGATAACCACGTTTCTGCCGGTTCCGCGGTAGCGTCTAATCTCAATCGTATTATTACTTGTCTTTTCATAATAAAAACCCGATTCTTGTAGCGGTTCTTGTACCGTATCCGGCGTTGTTGCGCTCGCTATGGCTAGGAAAACAAAAAACGCCAGGATCAGAACCGACAAACCATGTTTTGTACCATTAGCGCGCATACCGAATCCTCCTGTGAATAAATTGGGTGTACCAGAGGCTTTCACCAAAAGCGGTTACCAGCATGGTAAGAATATCCGCCGCATCGAAGGTACCCGGGATGGCATGAAGGTATTGCAGCGCCTCAAGCAGTATTGCCAGGAAACAGAAGATGAAAATATACACGCCCCCCTGTATCCCCGGTTCCGGCCAAAGCGCTCTGAGCCATAAAATGCCCGATAACAGC
>JAITBG010000127.1 GCA_031283725.1 Treponema sp.
CGTTGATTTCTCAACCGTGCTTTGAGCGGCCCGGTAACGGGCAGCGAACTCCCGGGCAAGCGGTTTTCGTTCTTTCATGGATAACCCCATAATATCCTCCGGCGGCTTTACCGCCGGAGGTAGTGTAGGTTTCCATGGTCAGATTTTTACGTGAGGCCATGCGATTACTTGACCGAGCCCTTTCAATATCGTACTATTAAGCATAACCATATCGAAGGAGAACTACATGACATGTTATAAGGAACTGGGCCTAGTCAATACGGTGGATTTATTCAAAAAAGCGGTGTCGGGGGGCTACGCGATTCCGGCGTTTAATTTTAACAACATGGAACAGATGCAAGCCATCATCCAGGCCTGTGTGGAAACCAAATCTCCGGTTATCCTCCAGGTTTCTTCCGGGGCGCGGAAATACGCCAACCAGAATCTGCTGCGGAATATGGCTAAGGGCGCCGTGGAATATGCCCACGAGTTAGGTTATGATATCCCCATTGTGCTTCACCTGGACCACGGGGACAGCTTTGAACTCTGTAAGGACTGTATCGAGACGGGTTTTTCGTCGGTAATGATCGATGGGTCTCACCTTCCCTATGATGAAAACGTAGCTCTAACCAAAAGGGTCTGTGAATTTGCCCATTCTCAGAAGGATTATGTGACCGTGGAAGGGGAACTGGGGGTTCTGGCGGGGGTTGAGGACGATGTAGCGGCGGAACACAGTAACTATACCCAGCCCGAGGAAGTACAGGACTTTGTAGGGAAGACCAATGTCGATTCCCTGGCGATTTCCATCGGAACCAGCCACGGCCGGACCAAGTTTAAGCCCGAACAGTGCACCCGAAATACCGACGGCATCCTGATCCCCCCGCCCCTGCGTTTCGACATCCTGGCGGAGATTGAGAAACGGCTGCCGGGCTTCCCTATCGTGCTCCACGGATCTTCTTCGGTTCCCCCGGAATATGTGGCGATCATTGAAAAATTCGGAGGTATGCTGAAAGATTCCGTGGGTATCCCCGAGGAACAACTTCGACGGGCATCCAAAAGCGCGGTTTGCAAGATCAATATCGATTCCGACGGGCGGCTGGCTATGACCGCCATAATTCGCAAGGTTTTCGCGGAAAAACCTGAGGAGTTCGATCCCCGGAAATACCTGGGACCGGCCCGGGATGAACTGAAAAAACTCTACGCCCATAAGACCGTCAATGTCCTGGGTTCCGCGGGACAGGCCTAAAAACCGCCCGGCTTCTAGGGATTAGAAGAATTCAACCACAAAAAGGGTACGAAGGCATGTATTGGGCTTTGTTCGTGCGGCTGAGGGTTAAATTTCTTCATTATTGTTGATAACCCTATAGCAAAAATCCGAAACCCATGGTATAATTATTACAGGTAGGTCTGTGCAAAAATTTAGGGTGATATGCATTATCCTGAGCTTTTCTCTTTTTTTTGGCGCTTGCGGAGATCTAGGTATGGTTTTGCCCTCCCAGGGAACCTACCGGGTAAACGCCCTGGTGGACGGCGACTATACCCTGGATGAATATTCCGTTATCAATCAAAAAAGTGAAATACGGCCCTTTTTTATCAATTCCGTAGTTAATGATCCCGATGTCCGAGGGCTTACGGTTTTTGTCCAGGATCTTTCGGGAACCGTGGTCAGCAGAAAAGTACAGTATGTACTTTCTCAGGAAAGTTCCCCGGATATCAAAGAAAAAAACCTCGCCGGGGAAACTGATCTCCTGGGTACTCCCGGCGAAGCTTCCCGCGATACGGGGGAATATTTAAGCGATCCCCCATCGGGGGATGACATTGGAAGCGATACCGGAGACGGCGGCGGGAATGACAGCTATCCGGAAAACTCCCCCGAAAACTTTACCGAAAATACTCCGGAGACCGAATTTCCGCCGCCGGTTGAAGACCCCGGCATACCGACGACCGATAATGCCGCTACCGCCGAAACCGAAGAAACAATGCCTCCCGCGGCAATTCCGGAGGAGATTGCCGAAACCGATACGGCCAAGCCGGAATCCCCGGAGGAAACGGGCGTCCCGGCAGAGCCGTCTTCCCCATCCGCCGCGCAAGCCGGGACCGAGGTTTCCCCCTCAACCTCAGGTAAAGCCGATACTACCGCCGCAGCAACCCAGGTTAAGGAAAATCCTGTGAATTCTCCGGTAAAGGTACCTTCACCCTCCGTCGTAAGCATAAGCGAAGTGTTGGAGGATCAGATGCTTCCGGTTAAACAACTGGATCAATACCTTCCGGCCTTCCGGATCTTCGAAAATTTGGGCATAGGGCGATATAACCTTGTTTTCCAGGTTCTGGGGAATGAGGAAATCCTCTACAGAACTTCCAAAGAAATTTATTTCCTTGCGGATGCGGATTTTACCCTGGGGGACATTCAGAGCTACCTTCCGGGGATACCCACCGGGGGGCGGCTTATTCCTCCGGGGATCAATGTGGTGCTGGAAACCGAGATTAGCGCCGATGCCAGGCTGGACCCCTACGTGATCTGGTATAGCGGTAAAAAAATCATCGCCCAAGGCCGAAGTTCCGAGGGGGCTAATTATCTTTTGTGGAAAACGCCGGATCAAACCGGTTTCCATAACGTTAAGGCTGAAGTATTCCCCCTATTACCGGAGGAGCGGGTCCCCGACAATATAATCGGAAGAACTAAGGAACTGTCTCTCGCAATATCTTCAAAAACCGAAGGGATGCGGTATTTTGACGGGTCTTCTAAGGACTTTATCCACTGGTATCAATTCTGGGGAAACCTGGATGACGCTAAATCTTCCGGTAATCCGGAACGGCAATTGATTCCCCAGATGTCCCAAAAGCCCCGGTGGTTCCCCTATGCGGGTATTTATGGCCTTTTTGTCGGCCCCGATGATTCCTATGCCTTGCCCGGGAAGCCCTTTAGCTTATCCGAGAAAGAACGGGGGAAGGGCCGGATATTTTTCCATTTCGCCCCTCTCGCCCAAGGGACCGTTTTGAACGCTGTCTTTAATTCAACGGACGGCTCATCCGGGGCGATCCTTGACTTGTCCCTTAGAGAAGCGGATTTAACCCTCCGGCTTTCCCCTAAGGACGATTCCGAAGATGCGCCCCGGGAAGAAGCCCTTGCACTGACCTCCATTGAAGAAGATGCTTTTATCACCGCCGTTGTTGATTTTGAAATTACCCCGGATCATCTCAGCGCCACACTGTCCATGGAAAATCCGGCCAGGAAATCCGAACCCGTAATCCTTCCCCTGACTAGCCCTTTAAACGGAGAAGGCAGGGTACGGTTTGGCGGTACGGAACAATTCACCGGGTATAACGGGTATAAACGGAATACTAAATGGCCGATGTTGGATGAAACCGGAAACCCCGTTAACGGGACTGCTATATTCAGCGAACTGGCCCTTAGTTATGCCCGGACCTCTCTTCCTGGGGATGAGGATGAACTTGAGCCGGAGGATGATACGGAAACAGAGTTAGTATCCGCCCAGCCGCGGGAGGACTTGGAAGAAACATCCCAGCCTGTACTGTAAAACCGGTTTATGAAAGCAGTTCCTTTTACCCTGGCGCTGGGTATTTCCCTGTTTACAGGCTGTTTTACCAAGGCTCCTTCGGTGGTAATCCTTGGCCCTGTTCCGGAATACCGGGAACGAAACAGTATTATTGAGGTGATAGATCACGAAAATATTACGAGGGACGGCGGGGACACTATCGTAAGCGAGGATGATATGCCCCCATGGGTGGTTCGTTATATTAGTACCGGAGTTGCCGGGATTGAGGCCCTGCCTGAATATGAAGACAGCTATGTGTTTATGGGAAAACAAACGGGAAATAATCTGGAATCCCTAAAGCTCTGGGCTAACGGCTTTTCGATTAATCGGGATTTTCCGCGGCTGGTTTCCGCACGGGTCCAGGCACGGTTTTCCGAATTCGCCAGGGGAAATCCCAGTGAAGAATTCGGCCGCTATTTTGAGGCGGTGATAAAAAATCTTTCCGATGTCACTTTTAGTGAAGCCAGCCGGGAAAGTAGTTTCTGGATAAAAAAAAGAATTTTTGGAGATGACGGATTAACCCCCGCGGGGGAAACCTATGAATACTTCATTCTGATAAGAATTGGCAGGGAAGCTCTGGAGAAACAGATCAACCTTCTTCTGATAACAACACATCCGGAAATTCCCCCAACCCGGGATCAATCCGTTGCCGCCATGCGGCTCAGGCTGAATTTTTACGAGGGATTCTGAGCTTGACCACAAAGGCCCGGCCCATTAGTCTAAACCCATGATCGAGGCTGTCAGTATCACCAACGCAGAGGTATTGCCTCCCCTTTTTGCCATATACCGCTGGGGGATTGATCTCATTCAGCAGATTCAAAGCATACAAAGCCCTCTCCTCACGGGATTGATCAAATTCATAACCGTCCTGGGAACAGAATATTTTTATATTCCCGTAATTCTTCTGATTTTTTGGTGTATCAATGAAAAAAAAGGGGCGTCCCTGGGTTTTATCATCATACTTTCAGCCTTTATAAACGGATTTTTTAAGGAACTGTTAAAACAGCCCCGGCCTTTTAGCCTGGAACCTTCGGTGGGTCTGGCCTTTGAACCCAGTTACGGCATCCCCTCAGGTCACGCCCAATTGTCCCTGTGTTTCTGGCTGTTCCTGGCTTTTTGGCTGGGCGGTTCACGGTTTGGGAGGCGCCTTGCCCGGGTCACCCTCCTTGGGGCTATACTCTTCATCTTGCTCATTGCCTTTACCCGGCTCTACCTGGGACTTCATTTCCCCACGGATATTCTGGCGGGCTGGATTCTGGGAGCTCTTACCCTGGGACTTTGGTTTGTATTCAGAACCAGGGTGGCGATGCTCCTGAATGCGGGAAAGCTGCGGGTAAAGATGATAACAATCGCGGCCATAGCATTCGGTATGAACGCCCTTTTTCCGGCGGACCGCAGCCTGGGCGGCCTGTTCCTCGGCTTCAGCGCCGGCTACGTCCTGATGCTTGAGTATATTTCTTTTAACGCAGCGTCCGGCGCTTTCTTTAGCGCCCGGTGTCTCCGGTATGTCCTGGGTATCGCCGGATGCGTCTTGATCTACAAGGTCTTCGTTCTTGTGTTTCCCGGCGGGGATTCTGTTTTTTCCACACAACCATTTTGGGGGGCGTCGTCTCCTTACTATGATCTGGGCCGTTTTATCCGTTACGGTTTGCTGGGCCTCTGGGCATCCGCAGGGGCGCCGTGGCTCTTCCTCCGCCTCCGCCTGGCGGAAAAGGGGCGCCGAGTATGAGCATCCCCGCGGCTTATGGCGATACCGCCCCCATTGCCGCTATCGCAACGGCAGCCGGGGAAGGCGCCCTTGCACTTATCCGGACTTCCGGAGAGCATTGTCTGGAACTGCTGGGGGATGTTTTTTCCCGCTCAGAAAAACTGCTTAAAGCGGCGGGGAATACCATAGTCCACGGCTGGATCATAGGGACGGGGGGCGAAAAAATCGACGAAGTCCTGATCTCGGTTTACCGCGGTCCCCGAACCTATACCGGCGAAGACGGGGCGGATATTTCCTGCCATGGGGGTATCGCCGCCGCGAAGGCGATAATGGAAACCCTCCGCGGAACGGGTTTCCGGGACAGCCTTCCCGGGGAGTTCAGTTTCCGGGCTTTCATGAACGGCAAGCTCGATCTGACCCGCGCTGAATCGGTGATGGAGATCGTGTCCGCCAAAACCGGCCTGGCCCGGGAACACGCGGTACACCGGCTTTCCGGCGCACTGGAAAAGGAAATCCGGGGGATCAACACTATCATTGTGCAAGCCCTGGGAGCGTCGGAAATTTTTTTGGATTATTCGGAAGACGACGGGATAGGCGCTGAAAATAACAGCGAAACTGAAGCGGCCGAGGCCGTAGGGCTGCTCCCGGACCGGCCTCTGGTGGAAGAAGCCCTGGAACGGCTCAAAATACTGGCCGCTTCCTACCGCCGGGAACGGTTGTATGCCGAAGGCGCCCTGGGGGTAATCGCCGGACGGCCTAATGCGGGAAAGTCCAGCCTTTTCAATATGCTTTTACATGAAGACCGTTCTATCGTCACCGATGTCCCCGGTACTACCCGGGATTGGATTGAAGCCTGGGTATCCATCGAAGGTATCCCGGTCCGGTTGACGGATACCGCGGGAATTCACCCGTCGGAGGACCCGGTAGAAAAACTCGGTATGGAACGGAGCCGGCAGCTCCTGTCCGAAGCGGATATGATCCTCTATGTAATCGACGGAACCGAAGGTATCACCCCGGAAGACCGGGACTTTTTGCGGGATCACCGGACTTTGCCGGTAATACTGCTCTGGAACAAGGCCGATCTCGCCTTTCCCCCTTCTTCGCAATTTTCCCCGGCCGCATCCTTCCGGCCTGTCAGCGCCAAGACCGGCGCGGGCATTTCCGGTCTAAGTAGGGAAATGGCCGGAGTTTTGGAAAAGCGTTTCAGCGGCGGCCGGGAAGGAAACGCCTGGAACCCGGCCGGTATCGGCACCGCAAGGCAGAAAGAGCTTATCGACCGTGCCGCCGCGGCTCTGGAAGAAGCACTCGCCCTTGCGGACAGGGCGGAACCCCTGGACCTCATCGCACCATTACTGCGTGAAGGGGTGAACGCCCTGGGGGAGATTACCGGGGAAGTCTCCACCGCAGAAATACTGAATACTATGTTCAGCAGATTTTGTGTGGGAAAATAAAATATGGATTACGACTGCATTGTGGTGGGGGGCGGCCACGCGGGGATTGAGGCGTCCCTGGCTGCGTCACGGCTCGGCTTCTCCGTATTGATGATCACCCAAAACCTCGACCGGATCGGGGCGCTCTCCTGCAACCCCGCTGTGGGGGGGCTCTCCAAGGGCAACTTGGTTCGGGAACTGGACGCCCTGGGAGGCCAGATGGGAAAGCTTATCGACGCGGCCATGATCCAGTACCGGGTCCTGAACCGTTCCCGGGGACCCGCGGTCCAGGCTCCCCGGGCTCAGGCGGATAAGCACGCTTACCAGGCAGCGGCCCGGCAGGCGGTGGAAGACCAGAGGGGCCTTACGATTTTTATGGACACCGTGACCGATCTGATAAGCGCCGGAGACCAAGTCCGGGGGGTTGTGACCCGGCGCGGTTATCACATCTCCTCCCACACAGTAATACTGGCTACGGGTACTTTTATGGAAGGGAAAATATTTATAGGCGAGTACGACGCGCCTGAGGGAAGGCTCGGGGAAGAAGCGGCCCAGGGTCTGGGGGCCAGTCTCAGGAAACGGGGTTTCCCTCTGGGGCGGCTCAAAACCGGTACCCCCGCAAGGATTGCCGGGGATTCAATCGACTACGCAAGGATGGAAGCCCAGGACGGTGAAACCCCCGCGCCTTTCTCCTTTGATGTGGAAACCGGCGCGGTTCCGGACCGGCCCCGCCTTCCCTGCTGGATCACCTATACCACTCCGGTTACCCACGAAATTATCCGGGCTAATATCCACCGGTCGCCGCTCTACGGAGGGAAGATCCGCGGGGCCGGTCCCCGGTATTGTCCTTCCATTGAAGATAAGGTGATCAGATTTCCTGAACGGAACCGGCACCACATCTTTATTGAGCCCGAGGGACTGAGTACCAACGAGATGTATATGAACGGCGCCTCAAGCTCACTCCCCGAGGATGTGCAGCGTGATTTTATCCACAGTATCCCCGGTCTGGAGAAAGCCCGGATCGTCCGGCCCGCCTATGCGGTGGAATACGATTATCTGGACCCCTTGGACCTCTACCCAACCCTGGAGTCCAAGCGTATGGGCGGCCTTTTTGCGGCGGGCCAGACCAACGGCAGCTCCGGCTACGAAGAAGCCGCCGCCCAAGGCATCATGGCCGGCATCAACGCCGCACAAAAACTGCGTAGAGAGGATCCCTTGGTTTTAGGCCGGGCGGAGGCCTACATCGGGGTCCTGGTGGATGACCTTACCACCCTGGGAACCAAGGAACCCTACCGGATGTTTACCAGCCGTGCCGAACACCGGCTTATGCTGCGGCATGACACCGCGGACACCCGGCTGACCCCCAAGGGCCGCTCCGTGGGAACCGTAACGGATAAACGCTGGGAGCGGTTTCAGAAAAAAACCGCCGGCCTGGAAGTTATCGCAGAATTACTGCGGACCAGGAGAGTTCCCGGCCTTACGGAACTGACCGCCGCCTGTGCGGTTACTGCGCTTCACCCTCATGCCGGGGACAGCCTGGAACGGGTGCTGACGGATTCGGCGGTAAAGCTTGGGGATATCACCCCCTACGCGCCGGAACTGGGGGTCTATCCCCGGGAATGGCTTGAACGGGCCGCCCTGGATATCAAGTATGCGGGATATATCGAAAAGGAACGGCGGGCAGCGGGGCGAAGCGCCAAGATGGACGCCGTCAAATTAGCCGCGAATATCGACTACGGCGCCCTTACCGGCCTTTCGGCGGAAGCCCGGGAAAAGCTGAAAGCGGTCCGGCCCCTCACGGTAGGACAGGCCGCCCGCATACCCGGAGTGCGCCAGGGGGATATTGCCCTGCTTATGGTACTGACGAAGAAATAATAGCATTGTTCAGAAACCTCTTTTCAGCGGATGCAAGTGGGCGCATCCCCCAAGACCGCCCGCACTTCACCCCTTCTCAGTCCAAAACTTCCATCTTGTCCTGTTCCACGGAACCCGCGATAATCCCCGCGAGCCCCGCGCGAAAATCGCCGGGAAGGCAGGAAATCAGCTGCCGGGCCTGTTTCCGGCGGACCTCATCCTCAACCTGGTTGATAAACAGCAGTTTCTTTCCCCTGGCGGCGCTGAAGAGGCTTCGCGCTCCGTTGTTTCCGCTTCCCCTCCCGGCCGTCCCTGCGGGCCCGGCGATTACCGCGGCCAGATGGGAGGGGCTGAGGGTCTCCCCCTCCTTTGCGCCGCTCAAACGGGTGAACCGGGAAAGCCGGAAAACTATTCGTTCCGACAGTTTTTTCCCCAGGGGGACGATGGAGATGATCCCTATGCTCACGGAGGTGTAGGGAGGAACCACCGGTTCGTGATCCGCCCAACCCTTGAGGGGAAGCCCCCGGGAACCGTCGCCCTCAAGCAGTATCAGATCATAGGCGGGAACTATTTTTTCGAGTACCTCCAAGGGTAAGGCTTCCAGTTTGTCCGTCCCTTCGTTCAAAACACCGGCCAGGCTGATTCCCCTGCCGGGGTCTTTTCCGGGCGAAAACCCGGCGGCTTCCCGGCCGGAAAAGTAGTAATCGTACCACCGGGCTTCCGGCGGGGGAGGGTACATTTTCGTGGTGGGGCTCACCAGGACTTTCCGGTGCCTTTGGCTGAGGGCCAGTCTCCAGATGAGGGATGTCTTCCCCCCGCTGCCTATGACGGTAAAGACCTCTCCCCAGGGCGGGGAACCGGCGGCATGCTCCGGCAGGAATTTTTTCCCAAACCAGCGGCTCAAGGATTCCACGGGCTCAAAACCTTTTTGCCGGAAGCCGCCGTTTCCGCCGCGTATATTCCCTGAAAACTGCCGTCCAGGATGGACCGGGCCCTTTCCAGCTCCGCCGCTCTTACCCGCAGGCATATCCCGCAGCCTGCCCCCAGATAGTCCGGCCGGGGCATGACCCCTGGACTGACGCCGCCGGCAAGAAGCTCTTTCTCCCCCTCAATGGCATCCCTGGTGTTGGCGAAGGCGAAAACAAATTCCGCCGGGGAGGAAGACGTGGTCTGTGTATCCATGTGTTGTGTATAAACTCCTAAAGGTTGATCACCTTGGCCGCGTCCGCCATAGCGGAGGCGATGGCGTACATATTGGTTACGTTTCCCACGGCAAGCTTGTCCTTGAGCTTATAAAAATCAAGGCAGGTACCGCAGCTTGAAATGACGGTACCCTTGGCTTCCAGGGTTTTGAGGTCTCCGATCACATTGGAGCCTTCGGTGGTGAGCCATACCCCGGAGTTGAAAAACAGCAGCGTTTCCGGGGGGGCGTCCATCTCGGTAAGGGAATAGATAAAACCCTTGATCAAAATGGCCCCCAGTTCGTCGTCCCCCGCGCCCATGGTGTTTTTCCCGATAGCCGCCACAAACCCCTGGCCGCCGGACAGGGCTGCGGGGGCCGCCGTACCCGCCGTTGCGGTGATGCTGACCAGGACGTTTCCGTCCCCCTGAACCTCAAAGGCCGAGGCAAAACCCTGGCCCGCCGCCATCTTTTCCAGATTCTGCCGGCTCACGTCGTTGTCCACCAGGACCCGCACCGTTTCTCCGGGGACCGCTTTCCGCAGGGCCTTTTTCGCCTCGATCACCGGAATGGGACAGGGCTTGCCGAGGACGTTGATTATTTCCATATGTGTCTCCTTGTATACCTTCTTGACAGACTGCCTTTAGACCACCGCCACGGAGCATTCTTCCCGGCGGCAGACTTCCCCGATAATAGCGGCGGGATCGTCCTTTTGTATTGCGCCGCAGAGGGCTTGGGCCTCTGTCGCCGCCACGGAAATCAAAAGCCCCCCGGAAGTCTGGGGATCAAAAACGATCTCCTGCAGGGCCGGGGCTATGCCGGATACATCGGCCCTTCCTTCCATAAAATTCCGGTTCCGCTGGCCCGCGGCGGTGGCGTAAAAATT
>JAITBG010000173.1 GCA_031283725.1 Treponema sp.
GCGGTCCCGTTGGTCAGGCCCGCGGCGGTATAGGTCCCGGTTCCCCTGGGGACGCTTGCGCTGCCGCCGCCGGGTTCCCAGGTGATTTCAATGTGGTCAAGGTCCGTGTCCGTTGGATCGGTCCAGGTCAGGACCACCTGCCCGTCCCCGGCGGTTCCGGTCAGGCCGCTTACCTTGGCCGGAGCCGTCTTGTCGGCGGTATTATTCACGGTGATGGTAAAGGAGGCGGTTTTATCCTTATACGTCACGTTAACGGGCTTGCCGGGTCACGCTGCCGCGGTGACTTCGGCGCTGCCCTCCGCCAGCGTAACGCCGCCCCAGGTAAGGGTGTAGTCCGTTACGGCTTTGGTGGAGGCGTCGTCATAGGTGGCGGTAACCGCCAACCCGGCGGCGCTGAAGGGCTCGCCCACGACATAGACGGTTTTGGTTGGCGGGGTGGTCACGCTGATACTAACCAGGCTGGGGCTGGCGGCGGAATCGCCGCCGCAGGAGGCCAGGACCAGGGCCGCGGTCCATAGGACTGCGGTCCAAAGGACCGATACCAACAGGGCCGCCCCGAAGCGCAGTAATACTGGCGGGGGTGTTAGCCTAGTGGGGGGGGGGGGGGGGGGGTAAAAACAGGGCGGGACGCCGGGGCGCGGGCCGTGTTTCCGGACGGGTTTGTTTTCATACTAAACTCCTTAGATTTTCCGCCCCGTGGGGGGCTTTTCCACAATGCTGCACAGGCTCCGGTGTATGGGCCAGCATACACCACCTTCGCTTGAGGCGCAATACGGCGGCGCCATGCGCCCTTAGCGGGGTTTACGGAAGCGCGCAACCGGTCAGGGGGGCCCGGCAGGGAAAGAGCCCTGGGGCCCTCCGCGGGCCCCCTAAACCGGGGAAACCGCGTTATACGGGGAACAACGGGGGCTTTCCCGCTCTCCCTTGCTCCCGGCCCCTTATTACTTGCTCCTTTTAACGAAGTCTATCGGGCTTTGTGCGCATATCATGACAGCAGCCGGTTTAACCTTTTCACAAAGTCCGCGGGGTTCTTGAGTTTGACCCCCTCCACCAGTAAAGCCTGATCCAGCAGCACCGCGGCAACATCGGCGATCCGTTCCTCGTCTTGGACATCCCGGAGGCCGGCCACAATGGGGTGGTCTCCGTTTAGTTCCAGGATGGGTTTTATGTCGGGTATTTCGGTCTGGCCCATGGCTTTGAGCATCTGCGCCATCTGCATGGTAGGATCGTTCTCATCCGTAACGATGCAGGAGGGGGAGTCGTGGAGACGCCGGGAAAGTTTTACGTCCTTTACCCTGTCCCCCAGGGCTTTTTTGATCTTCTCAATCACCGGCTTGTTTTCTTTTTCCGCGGCCTTGTCTTTGGCTTCCCCAAGCTCTTCGTCTGCCCCGGCCCGGTTCACCGCTTTAAGTTCAAATTCCTGCGACTCCCCTTCCGCCGCGCCCGGTTTTTTGTAGCGCCCCACCGAGGGGATGACGATGTCGTCGATCTCATCATCCATAATGAGGACTTCGATCCCCTTGGCGGTATAGGCTTCCAGCAAAGGGGAGGCCCTAAGGTTTTTTTCGTCACCCCCGGTTATGTAGTAAATGTGCTTTTGATCCGGTTTCATCCGGGAAACATAATCCGCCAAGCTCGTCCAGCCTTCCGCGGCGGTACTTTTAAACCGGACCAGTTCCAGGATCGCCTCCCGGTTGGCAAAGTCCTGATAGAGCCCTTCCTTGAGGGGCCGGTTATACTGGGTAATAAAGGTCTCCCACTTTTCCTTGTTGTTATCCGAAAGGGTTTTGAATTCCCCCAGCAGCTTTTTTACCGAGCCGTTTTTAATATTGATGAGAACCTTGTTCTGCTGAAGTATTTCCCGGCTCACGTTCAGCGGCAGGTCCTCCGAATCAATGATCCCCCGGACAAAGCGCAGCCAGGTTGGCATGAGCTCCTTGTCGTCGTCGGTGATAAAGACCCGCTTTACATAGAGCTTGACCCCGGGCTTGTAATCCACATTGTACGTATCGAAGGGGGCCTTCTTGGGAATATAAAACAGGGTGGAATATTCCAGGGTCCCCTCAGCTTTAGTGTGGACATAGAAGAGGGGGTCTTCCGTATCGTGTCCCATCTGCTTGTAAAATCCGTTGTAGTCCTCTTCGTTCAGTTCCGATTTGGGACGCCGCCAGAGGGCGGTACCGGAGTTGATCCGTTCGGTCTTTGTTTTGGAACCCTTCTCCTTACCCTTGTTGTCATACTCTTTTTCGTCGTAGGTAAGGAAGATGGGGAATGCCACATGGTTTGAGTAGCGCTTGATAATATCCTCAATGGACCAGCGGTTGGCATACTCGGTCCCTTCTTCGTTAAGGTGGAGGATCACCGTGGATCCCTGGGAATCCCGTTGGGCGCTCTCGATGTCGAACCCATCCTTCCCATCACTGGTCCACTTCCAGGCCGCATCTTCGCCGGCCTTACGGCTGATAACTTCGATCTTATCCGCAACCATGAAGGCGGAGTAGAAGCCTACTCCGAACTGGCCGATAAGGCTGGAATTCTTCTTTGCATCCTCCGCCAGCTTGTCCAGGAAGTTCCGGGTTCCCGACCGGGCTATGGTCCCCAGGGAATCCGCCAGATCCGCCTCGTTCATGCCGATGCCGTTATCCGTGACGGTCAGGGTTTTTCCTTCTTTATTAAAGGCGATATCGATCCGGGGGTCAAAACTGATAGATTTATATGCGTCATCCGCCACCGTAAGGTACTTGAGCTTGTCCAGGGCATCGGAAGCGTTGGAAACAAGCTCCCGGAGGAAGATTTCCCGGTTGGAGTAGAGAGAATGGATGATAAGATGCAAAAGTCTGCTGACTTCGGTCTGAAACTGGTGTTGGGCCATGGGAGAGACTCCTTATTTATGATATTTAGTTGGAAATGATACTATAAAATACTAAGATCAGGCGGTTTAAGGCAAGGAAAAAAACGTTATTGAAACCGGTATACGCTCATTCGGAAAAACGCCGGGAAAACCGGGCGTCAATAAAGGCCTTGGATGTTTTTATGGTTTCCCGGAAATCCGGCTCCCCGGTGTACCAGAACTCAGTAACAAAGGTGCGGACATTCAGTTCCAGAGCGGTTTTGATAAAGGCCCTAAAGTTAACATGGCCGGTTCCGTAGGGGATTTCCCGGAATTTGCCGGGAACAGTTTCCTTCAGGTGCATGGCGGCGATGGCTCCCCTGCCCGTGCGCAGATCTTCTATTTCATCGGTTCCATAGCTTTTCGCCGCATTGGTCAGATTACCGCAGTCGGGATATACCTTGAGGTAGGGGGAATTGATCCGATTCACGTAACGCATGGCCTTTTCTACGGTGTTCATAAATTCGGTTTCCATAGTTTCAAAGGCAAGGATAACACCCCGTGCGGCGGCCATCTGTACCGATTGTAAGAGCCCGTCGTAGAAAAGCTCCTCCGTTTTTGAAGTTGAAGGATCGTAGTAGACATCATAACCCGCCAACTGGATGATCCGGACTCCGGTATCACAGGCCAGGTTGATCGCATCTTCCATAATTTCCAGGCTCCGCTTTCTGACCTCCGGCTTTTCACTGCCCAGGGGATACTTCCGGTGGCCGCTTAAACACATGGTCCTTATGGGCAGGGCTGTTTCGTAAACGAGGCGGAGCAGTTCCATCCTTTCCGGGGGAGGCATCTTTAACCTGGCAAGTTTCTCTTCGGTTTCGTCGATGCTTATCTCAAGAAAATCATACCCAAACGATTTGGCGGTTTGAAGTTTTTCCTTCCAGGAAAGTTCCCCGGGCATAGCCTTTTCATAAATGCCTATCTGGAAAGGCTTCATTTCTTATCCCCGCCCGGTTTCTGCCCGTAGTAGGCGTTTGCGCCGTGCTTGCGCAGATAGTGCTTATCAAGCAGGGTCTGCTGGATTTTATCAGCATTACTATTCAGTAATAAAACAAAGAGGGCCATCTTTGCGACCTCTTCCTGCACCACCGCATTATGAACCGCCTCAAAGGGGTCCTTTCCCCAGGCAAAAGGACCGTGGCTTGCCACAACAACAGCGGGTATTTGGGTAAAGGAAATCCCCCGTTTTTCAAAGGTTTCAAGGATCACCTTTCCCGTTTCCTGTTCATAGGCGCCGTTTATTTCCGCATCGGTCATTTTCCGGGTGCAGGGTATATCGCCGTAAAAGTAATCCGCATGGGTGGTACCCTGGGCGGGGATATCCATATTTGCCTGGGCAAATATGGTGGCATAACTTGAATGGGTATGAACGATACCGCCTATACCGGCGGAGGCCCGGTAGAGGACCAGGTGGGTCGCCGTATCCGATGAGGGGTTCAGGTTACCCTCAACGACCTTGCCGTCCAGATCCACCACAACCATGTGTTCAGCCTTCATATCATCGTATTCAATACCGCTGGGCTTAATAACCACCAGACCGGTTTTCCGATCTATGGCGCTCACATTGCCCCAGGTAAAAGTTACCAGATGATGCTCCGGCAGTTTTTTATTTGCCGCCCATACCTTTTCTTTCAGTTCTTCCAGCATATTTTTGCTCCGCTTAGGTTCATTTAAAAAGGTCCCATACTCCGCCCAGGGCTTCCCGGATTGCGGAATACTTTTTATATTTTTCACCGTATATCCCGGCTTTGAGGAGATTCGGCTCCACCCGCCGCTCTACCCTGACCATGGAGGCCACCGCCTCTTCGTAGTTTTTAAATTCCCCCGATGCTATGGCCGCCGCCATGGCGCAGCCCAGGGCGCCCAACTCTTTAACCGCGATGGTTTCCATGGGGAAGCCCAGAATATCGGCGAACATCTGCACCCATACCGCGGAATTTACCGCCCCTCCGGCCATGCGTATCGTCTTTGGCGGCTTGCGGGTTTTGAGGAGCCTGTCGATATGGGTCTTGTGGGAAAAAACCACCCCCTCGTATATGGCCCGGATACAGTGTATCTTTTCGTTGTAGGAACTGAGCCCCACAAAGGCGGCCCGGCCAAGGGGATGATCGTTGGAGCCGAAGAGGAAGGGCAGGAAGTACACATCACTATCTTCGGGTTTGATCTTCTCAACCTCCCCGTCAAGGTACTCATAAAGTTTTCCGCCCTCCGGTATTTCGTGTTTGTCAATAAAATGTTCGATGAACCAGTCGAGGTTTCCCGCGGAGGTGGCGCTGCATTCTTCCACCAGGAAATAACCCGGTATGGCGAAGAGGGAATTCATAGCGATACTGCCGTCGGTCACCGGAGTTTTTGAAGGATACTCGTTGATGCTCCAGGTGCCGGCGATGGTACAGAATTCTTCCGGGGTAGTAACGTTCATGGCTACAGCGCAGGAATCGATGTCGAACATACCCCCCGCCACCGGCGTTCCCTCCCGCAGCCCCGTCAGAGCCGCAGCCTCCGCGGTTATGGCGCCGCACTTTTCGGAAGAGTACCGTATGGGGGCGAGTTTTTCATATACTTCGGCTATACCAAAGGCTTCCAGCATATCCCGGTCAAAACGGGCGTCCATAATGTTCATAAGGCCGGAGCCGGAGAAATCGGTGGCCTCCGAAAAGGCTTCCCCGGTCAGCCTGAAGCGTATATAGTCCTTTACCGAAAATACCCATTCGATGTTGTCATAGGCCGGCCGATCGTTATCCTTAAGCCAGGCCAGCAGCGAGATCTGCTGGGAAGCCAGGATCTTCTGACAAAGCCGGGAATAGTATTTTTGCACTATCCCCTCTTTGTACCATTTTTCGGGATAGGCCCAGGCTCTGCCGTCGGTGGAGACTATGCCGTTATAGGCGGGTTTACCGTTTTTTCCCCAGGTATACAAACCCTTACCGTGTCCGCAGACGGAGACCCCTATGATTTCCGCGGGATCAACGGCGGCGGCGGCAATCGCCTCTTTTACGCAGAAACAGTTATGCTGCCAAAGCTCCTCCGAATCCCTTTCGGTAAAACCGGGGCTGGGGGTCAAAACCGGAGTATGTGTCCCCCTGGTGATAATTTCCTTTCCCGTAAGGTCAAAAATAGCGGCTTTAATCACCGTCCCGCCGTTATCAAGACCTGCTACATATTTGGCCATTCAGCGTCTCCGCTCAGGGAATAAAGGCTATTTTAAAGTCCCCATATTTACCCGTAGCGTAATTATAGGCCTTTTCCCACTCTTCTAATTTGAAGGTGGTCGTTATCATGCCGTCGGTTTTCAAGGTTCCCTTGGCAATGCCCTCAATGACAAAGGGGAAACAGTAGGGGCTCAAATGGGAGCCCAGAATATCCAGTTCCTTCCGGTCGCCGATGATTGACCAATCCACCGTGGTAGGGGCGCCGAAGACGCTGAATTCGACAAAGGTACCGAGTTTCCTGATTAAACCAAGCCCTTGAATAACGCTTGAGGGATGGCCGGTGGCTTCAATGTAGATATCGCAGCCGTATCCGCCGGTCATTTTTTTGATCTCCGCCGCCACATCCGCTTTGGAGGGATTAAAAGCGTGGGTGGCTCCGAAGGCTTTAGCCTTTTCAAGACGCCCGTCTATCATATCAAGGGAAATGAGGGCTTTGGCGTTTTTAAGGGCCGCGTAGGTTACCATACCCAAGCCCAGAGTGCCGGCGCCGGAAATGACCACCACATCGGTACACTGAATATTGGCCCGATCCACCGCATGCTTGGAACAGCCGTAGGGCTCAATGAGCAGGGCTTTTTCCAGGGGCAGATCCTTGGGCACTTTATGGAGGATAGCGTTTTTGGTATACCGCACATATTCCGCCATGCCGCCGTTGTACTCAGCGTGAAAACCGTGCATGCCGTGGGGTTGGCACATCCAGTATTGCCCGCTTTTGCAGAACCGGCACTCACCACAGGGAACAATCTGGTCCGCCGTAAGCCGGTCCCCGATTTCATAGCCCCTGACGTTCTTGCCCATGGCAACCACAAACCCCAGGAATTCATGGCCGGGAATAAAGGGAGGGTTGACCCAGGAAGGCTGAATATCGTCCCCCCAGAACATCGCCGCGCCGTGCTGACATTTCACATCCCCGGCGCAAATACCGCAGCCCTCTACTTTGATGATGATATCATCATCCCCACACTCCGGGGTGGGATAGGCCTTCTCAAAGCGGTAATCCGTCGGGCTATAGGCCACCAGGGCTTTCATTGTTTTCGGATAATTACTCATAACGACACTCCTCTTAAAAAACACTAAATAGAGTTGTTCGGGAACCGCGGATTCCGGAAGAAACTGAAATTCCCGAACAAGTTCCGCATTCATAGAATATACCATTAATACGCTTATGTTAAGTAGCCCGGAATATGGCATTTTCAAAGTTTTTGTCTACTCTCTCTTGCAGGGTTAACAAAACCCATGGTATTATGAACGGAAATGAAAACCATCATAGCGAAGACCGTAAACCGCCGTATCAAACAAATTCGGGAGGCGTTGGATCTCTCCCAGATTAAATTTTCCAAGGTTATATCCCTCTCCAGCGGGTATCTTGCGGGAGTAGAGGTAGAAAAACGGAAAGTCAACGACCGGATCATCAAGCTGATCTGCTCTTCCTTCGGGGTCAATGAGAAATGGCTCAGAAGCGGTGAGGGAGAAATGTTCAACCACGATCCCGATAAGGAGTTCACCAAACTGACAGCCCTTTACAAAGAGCTTAGTCCTCAATATCAGGATTATGTCCTAAAGCAGATCGATCTTCTTCTGGCTATACAGGACAGTATTCCCCGTTAGTTATTTGAAATTAGTTCGGTACTATTACAGTTAACTAAATATTTCCTCAGCAAAACCGTCACCTCGTTGAAATCGATGGGTTTTCCCACATGATCGTTCATGCCGGCGGCGAGGCATCTTTCAATATCTTCCTTAAAAACATTGGCGGTCATGGCGATGATAGGGATGGTTTTAGCCCGGGGATGATCCAGCGCCCTGATAAAACGGGTAGATTCGTAGCCGTCCATGCCGGGCATGTGTATATCCATAAAAATCAAATCGAAGCCCTCAGGATCGGCGCTGAACTTTTCGTAGGCAATCTTTCCGTTCTCCGCCTCTTCTATGACCAGCCCGGTGGGATCCAGGATGGCCGACACAATTTCCCGGTTAATATCCACGTCCTCCGCCAAGAGTATACGGTAACCGGTAAAAGCATCCACCGCGTCATCGGCGGAGCCCTGCTCAGGATGAACCTTTAAATCCCGATCCCCGGCCTGTGCCGGCAAATCTACCTGTATAGTGAAAATGAAGGACGAGCCCTTCCCCAACTCAGACTCAATCCAGATGGTTCCGTTCAGCATCTCCACAATTCTTTTGGATATGGCAAGTCCCAGCCCGGTACCGCCGAATTTGCGGGATATGCTGCCGTCAACCTGCTGAAAGGACCGGAAGAGATTGGCCTGCTGATCCCGGGAGATGCCTATGCCCGTATCGGTAATCCGGATTTCCAGAGTACACCGTGAATTGTCCGCGGCTTCGTCTTCGGCTTCCTCCCCCGGGAGCCGGTCCGGAAAAGCCGCTTTCATATACTTTACCGGTATTTCCATACGGAGCCCCGACTCGCTTTCCGGAAGCTTCCTGGCGGCGATGGTGATGCTTCCCCCTTCGGGGGTAAACTTTACCGCGTTGGAAAGGAGGTTGGTGATAACCTGGGCAAGCCGCTGCTCGTCGGAAATAATCCGCAGAGGAATATCCGGCCCCAGGGTAACCGTAAGGTTCTGTTTTTTTTCAGCCACCCGGAATTCCTGCACATTGACTATACGGTTCAGCATCTTTGAAAATTCAAATTCCGTAAAGGACATCTCAAACTTATTCGCTTCTATCTTGGACATATCCAGAATATCGTTTATCACCCCCAGCAGATGGACGGAGGCTTCCTCAATTTTTTCAAGGCAGTAATCCCGCCGCCCGGTTTCCTCTGTTCTCTTGGCAATGGTGGTCATGCCGATAATGGCGTTAAGGGGAGTACGTATTTCGTGGGACATATTAGCCAGGAAACTCGACTTGGCGCGGTTGGCTTTCTCCGCCCACTGTTTTGCGTGTTTAATTTCAGTCATATCATGAAAAAGCACAAAGGCCCCCTGATAAACTCCGGCGTCATTATACACAGGGGTAAAGTGTATTTCATAGTTCCGAAGGTTGCCGTCCCCGCCCATGTCGATGGTTTCTTCCGTAACCGTGGGGCTCTTTTCTTCTATGGAAAGCTGAAATATCGAGTCAAGGGTATCAAGCAGTTTAACTGCGCTAAACCGGGAAAAGACCTCCTGGTAATTGCGTTTTCTGATACTGTCGAAATTTTTTACACGGATACGCCGGAGGAATACATCCGCACAATAAATAAAACAGCCATTCTCATCCAGCAGGATGATGATATCCGGACTGTTCTCAAAAACCATATGCAAATAATTATTCTGACGCAGCAGCCACCGGTCCTTGATAGAACGGACCGATTCGTAGATCACCGTCAAGGCCATGACAAAAAAATACGATCCGCAGATCAGAGCCGCCTCGGGAACAGTATAATTGAACGCCGCTATTCCCGGTATAAAGGTACCCGCCGAAACCACCGCAAAGAGGAGCAGCGCGGGGATCAGCCCCAGGGGGAGGCCCAGGGTAAAAACGGACATCAGAGGATAGGAATAGATCCACACGCTGTCAAAACCCCGGAGGGTATTTTCGGTAAAAATTGGTATGCCGCAGAAGACCCCGAAAAGGGCGGTTACCATGAATCCCCCTACGATGAAGGGAAATTTGGTGCGCAGGAGGAGAAGGCCGGCGAAAATCAAAAACCCGAGGATCAACCGCAGGAGGCCCAGATCGGCAAAGCCCAGCCGCGTGTCCATTACACCTAGGGCGAAAATAATGACCGCTATGATGGCATAGAAGATGTTGATGACTATGAGACGGGTTATTCCGTCTATGGCTGTCTCATCCCGCATACCGGAATATTTACCGCCGGTTAAAAATGAAAAGAACCGGTCACGGACGGATGTCATGATTATGCCCCGTACCCGCTTCATTAAAAAACCCATGCTGTTTCACGGTTCTATCCTATCATTTATCCCGCTTTTGTGCTATAAGGGAACTTCTGAGAACCCCTATTGGTTCCCTGCAATCAGCCGTTTTGGGGCTTTCGGGGAAAATTGATCAGAGGCTTGCACGAATTTTCCGAAAATACTACAATGCTTCCGGCACAACCGGCCGCCGCGGGCGGCGTTTTTACGTTTGCCCCTCCCCCCCCCTAAGCGGCGTGTTAGGTATCTAGCAGCTAGAATCCCGCTTTTTATCCCTATTTCCCCATTTCTGCCTAAAACCGCCCCATTCCGGGGCAAGAACAAGTTATCCGTTGGCAAGAACACCCCATCCGTTGGCAAGAACGAGTCATCCGTTGGCAAGAATGAGTTATCCGTTGGCAAGAACAAGTTATCCGTTGGCAAGAATGAGCCATCCGTTAGCAAGAATGAGTCGCCCGTTGGCAAGAATGAGTCGTCCGTTGGCAAGATCAATTCAAACGGGGTCCCGTTCAACTCAAACGGGGTCCCTTTTAACTCAAACGGGGTCCCATTCAACTCAAATGGGAACCCGTTCAACTCAAACGGGATCCCTTTTAACCCAAACGGGGTCCCGTTCAACTCAAATGGGAACCCGTTTAACCCAAACGGGCGCGCGTCTACCGGTTTCAGGGGGCAAAACAGCCCCAATGTATACATAGAAGGAGTAACGCAATGACAGTAACAAAAGACTGGCTCCCCAGCGGCAGGGGCGCCACACTGGCCATGGCCGCGGGCTGGATTACGGTCTGTTCCGTAAGGAAAACCGACTGGACTATTCCCCAGGCGGCACTGACGGAGCTCATCACCTACAACGGAACCGCCGAGGCGGCCCTGGATATCGCCAAAAACGAGACCACCAGAACGCCGGTAACCACGGCGCAGTGCAAAGAGGCCTTTGACGCCTTGGTTGCCTACAT
>JAITBG010000213.1 GCA_031283725.1 Treponema sp.
ACCATGCTCCGCATATCCGCAGGTTTCTGGATCCCGCGCCGGGAATAGAGCCGTCCCTTGCGGTCGGGGAAGACGGCTTCGAGGAAGGCCGCCACGGTGGTCCTGGCTTCGTTGAGGTATTCCATAAGGGAATTATTGAGCAGCCGCATCTTGAGGGTTTCCGTCTTGAGTTTCCGGTAAGCGGCGGTTAATTCCGTCCGTTCCGCCTCAGGAAGCCGGGCGGTGAAGGCGTAAAATCCCGTCTTTTCATCAATACCGGGGTTTGTTTCCCCAAGGGCGGAAAAAAACCGGACCCGTTCCTCCTCCAGGACTTCAAATTGACGGGCATATTCCTGTAAAGCGCCGAGGAGGGATTCGAAATCCGTCCAATCCCGGTTCATCACCGCGGTTCTGACCGAATCCTGGAGGAAAGAAATTTTTCCCAATATTTCTATTTCCCCCTTAAGAATACCGACACAGGTGTTATATTCAGAAAGACCTTCATTCATAATGTATACCTCTGATTATTATCGGCGAAATTCAAGGGCCGGTTTAGGGGTAAGGGGTAAAGAACCGGGCAAAACGGGCCTTCATCCTAAACACCCTAACCCGGTAGGCCCTGGCAGTGTAACTTTATGTTATCTTGACAAAAACAAGTAATTACCCCATAGTAGAATTGTCCGTTATATGGTGGATGTAGCTCAGCGGTAGAGTTCCAGATTGTGGATCTGGCCGTCGCGGGTTCAAACCCCGTCATCCACCTTCCTATGCGTTTGTAGCTCACGTGGATAGAGCGACGGACTTCGAATCCGTAGGTAGCACGTTCGAGTCGTGTCAGACGCAGATCACGTGGATTTTTTGAAATACACCCTGTTTCTGCCGGCTTTCTTGGCTTCATACAGGTATTCGTCGGCTTTAACAATGAATTTGTCGACTCCTGCGGCATCACTGGCGACCGGGACGGTAGATACGGCGCCAATGCTGATGGTTACCGAGGTAATTGTCTTCCCGTTGGCGGTAGGGATTTGGGCGGCTTCCACATTTTTACGGATGTTTTCCGCTATCGTCAGAACCGCATCCTCATCGGTGTCCGGCAATAATATCCCGAATTCCTCGCCCCCCAGCCTTGCTACCATATCCGCGGGCCTCTTTGCGGAGGAGCTAAGGATCTTAGCCACCGCTTTTAGCAGGGTATCCCCCTGGGGGTGACCGTAGGTGTCATTATAGGTTTTGAAATTGTCCACATCCGTCATCAGGAAGGATATGGGCTTTTTATCCCGCATGGCCCGCTTCCATTCCAGATCTATCCTTTCGTTAAAACTTCTCCGGTTGTGAAGATCCGTAAGGGGATCGATGGTTCCCAGCCGTTCGTTCAACCGCATCTGGTGCACAATCTGCAAATGGGTATTGACCCGGGCTTTGACAATCGTGTCTTTGCAGGGCTTTTTGATATAATCCACCGCCCCAAGGAGAAAGCTCCGTTCCTCATCCTCGTCGTTGATTAAGGAGGTGATAAAAATCACCGGAATTTTCATGGTCACCGGGTTATCCTTGAGCTTTACCAGTACGTCAAAACCGCTTATGTCCGGCATCAGGACATCCAACAGAATTATATCCGGTACGTTTTCCAGGGCCAGTTTAAGCGCTTCCCCTCCGGAATGCGCCATGAGGGTTGAATATTCCGCAGACAAAACCCTGTCCAGTACGAGGTTTGTCCTTTCATCATCCACGAGCAAAATCGAATATTTCCGGTTGATACTATCGTCACTCATATAAAAACAGTATCCCAAGGGGGAAATATTGTCTATTAGTCACCCAAGGCCTATGCAAGACTCGCTTCCAGTGACTCGCCAGGTCTTTCTGGACGGAGTGCGGCGGGTTTGTTTCGCCCTGCGGTTCCACTAGGTCATGTTGAAAGGTTTTACTTGTTTCCTTCTTTCACGAGCTTTCGTGACGCAGTGTCGTTCGTGGTTTCATTCCTAGTGTTTATTCTGGATAGAACCGGTCAAGTATGATCCCGGTGCTTGGCGGTTTTTTTCTCTATGGACCAGACCCCTTCGCCGGGCTTATAGGCCATCTTCATGTAGGTGAGGAGTTCTGGCGCTCCTTCCCGTATACAGATACGTTGGCACTCTCCAGCGATTTCCATGAGCCTGTTGAAGTCCCCCTCAATGGTGGTTTCAAAGGGTCCCACCAATGTGTTAAGGCCGGTGCTTTTGATATAGGCGATTACCTTGTCCACAATGCGAAGCAGTTCCTCTCCGCTTACCGATTGGGGCAGTACCTGGATTGCCAGGCTTGCCTGGGGCTGGGTTTCAGTTTTGTTCATTGGGCGGCTCCGTAAAAAATTTCGGACCATATACATAGTCCGCTTCGGCCTCCATGGCCTTCCAATTCGTGCAGTTCTTGTCGTAGACCGCCGCAAAGCCCATGCCCGCGGCGCGGGCTCCCCTAAGGGCTCTGTGGAGATCCTCAAAGACAACACAGTCCTCCGGGGGAAGGCATATCCTTTCGGCGGCGGCGAACCAGATGCCGGGCTCCCCCTTGTCTCCCGGCGTTTCATCGGTGTAGACCAGAGCCAAAAAATAGTGGTAAAGTCCGTGGCGGGTCAGGACCGCTCTGCAGGCTTCGGGAAAACAGGAAGTAACCACCGCCAGTTTTGTACCGCCTTCGTACAGTTCCCGGACCAGTTCCGCCATTCTCGGCTTGAGAGGTACCGCATGTTCGTAGCGGGCCAGGGCGCCGGCGTTCCACTGGGCAAGTATCTCCTTAGGGGAATAATCGAATCCGAAGCGGCGGATCACGTATTCCGCCGACTGGGTAAGGGTCATCATCTCAATTGTTTTTTCAAGGTCCGCGCCGGGGCTTTTGCCCTTTGAGGCAAGCCAGTCCCGGCAGAGATGATCCCAGACCCACATGGAATCGGTCAGGGTACCGTCAAGATCAAAGAGGGCTCCCCGGTAATCCCGGACATCTTTTTTCACCGCCCCCTCATTCACCCCTCACCTCACCTTATTTATAATCGTCCGCAGTTCCCGAGCCGCCTCTTTAATGTCAGACTGCGAAAGAATACCGGAGATCGCCGCGATCCCCACGGCTCCGGCCTTTATGACAGCCCCGGCATTGTCTCCATTCACCCCGCCTATGCCTACCACGGGGATCTTCACCACAGCGCAGATTGCCGCCAGCCGATCAAGGCCGACGGCCTCTCCCGCATCGGCTTTACTCCTCGTAGGGTAGACCGCGCCGACGCCGAGGTAGTCAGCGCCGTTCCGTTCCGCCTCCAGGGCTTCTTCCACGGTGGAGGCGGAAACGCCGATAAACATATTTTTTCCGGCAAGCTGCCGGGCGGCGGGCAGGGGCAGATCCGACTGGCCTATGTGAAGCCCTTCGGCGCCAACAGCCAGAGCGATGTCTAGGCGATCGTCGATCACTAGTGGGACATGAAGGCGGCAGGTAAGGGCCCGTAACGCAAGGGCGATTTCGTAAAACTCCCGGCTTGAGGCTTCCTTTTCCCGGAGTTGCACCATGGTAACCCCCCCGGTGACGGCTTCTTCCACCGCCGCCGCAATAGGCCGCCCCAGGGCAAGGACCCGGTCGGTACAGAGGTAGAGGAGGAGGTCTTTAGGATTCAACATGCTATTTTTCCCCTTTGCATGATAGTCTCCCCGGTGATTCCGTAGATACTGTCCATCAGGGCGACGCGGAAGGAACCGGGAAGCGGCGCTCGTTCAAAAGCCAGTTCCCCGGCGATGCCCATGGCGGTAACGGCGGCGCAGGCGGCGGCGAAGATACCGCTCTTCGCGTTTGTTGCCGCCGCCGGCACGGCAGCCGCTACAGCGGCCCCACAGAGAGCGCCCAACATGCAGCCCGCGCCGGTGATTTTGGTGAACATTTCCGTACCGTTGGAGATCCAGGCCAGCCGTTTTCCCTCGCCAATCACATCCACCTTGCCGGTGGCGATCGTTACACAGCCGTACTTTTCCGCCACGGCGTTCACCGCTTCTTCAACGCCGGGGATTTCACCCTTGGAATCCACCCCCTTTACGTCGGCGGCCTTTCCCGCCAAGGTCATGATCTCCCCCATGTTTCCCTTGATAAGATCTATCCCCGCCACTTCATGAATATGATCGAGCATATCAAGCTGATGCCTGATGGCCCCGCAGCCCACCGGGTCCACCACAATAGGCCGCCCCGCCTTCTTTGCCCCTAGGGCCGCTTCCACCGCCGCCGCTTCGTGCTCCTTTATGTAGGTACCCATGTTGATGTAAAGAGCGCCGGAAATCCGGGCGAAAGCGTAGGCAGCGTCATAGGCGTCGCACATGGCGGGGGAGGCGCCGAAGGCCAGGAGAATGTTGGCGCAGTCGTTAACCGTAACAAAGTTGGTGATGCAGTCTACCAGGGGACCCTGTTCCCGGACCCGGTCGATGATTTCCGCCGCTTCTTCGATAATCATATTTTACTCCTTGTCGTAAAAGTTCGTAACAAATAAACCGCAGGCGAGTTTCAAAACTTCAAGGAAGCTCTGAAAACTTCAGTTTTGAAAAAGCCTCGGTAAAAAAAACCTTGGTATGTAAAGAACCGCTACCGTGCCTATGCTTAACAGGGTAGGGATTCCGAATTCGTACCTGGTACAGAGGGAATAAACCGCCATTCCCCCCAGTACCGCCGCCAGCCCCGGCAGGTTGATGCCCAGGGGGCTCCGGTCCTCCGGCCGCTTCATAAAAAAGTCGATGAAGATCACTCCGTAAATGGGGATAAAAACCATGCCGATGGCGGTAAGAAAATTCGTCAGGAACCCGGAATACTCTTCCGCGGGGAAAACCGCCGACAGGACGGCGGCGAATAAACCGAAGACCAAAATGGGGAGCCGCAGATTTTTTATACCCACAATCCGGGTAGAGGATACCGCCGCGGAATAGAGGTCCAGAAAGGCGGTGGTGAGGGTGGAAAAAACCACCACTGCTCCGGCGGCCAGCCGGAAACGGCTTGCGGCGATAAAGGCAAAAAAGTCGCCCCCTGTTTTAAGGGCGATAAAAAGGCCGAAGCCGTACATAAAAACGCTGCCTAAAAAGTACCCCGCAAAGGGCATCCCCGAGGCGCAGACCCAGTCCTTGGTCCGGCAGCTATAGTCCCCTGCCAGGGGGAGCCAGGAGACCGGCATAGCGATGGAAAGTTCCAGGACCAGGGCGAAGCTCATGGTCCCCGGAAAGACCGCCTGCCCCGGATCTCCCCGGGCGCTTTCCCAAAACAGGGCCACACAGAGGATCGCCAGTAGAATCACCACGACGCTGTTGACCCACTGGGCGGGGCTACCGAAGATCAGGGCCCAGAGAAGGACCAGGAGGCCCAGGATCAAACAAACCGGGGCGAAGGGGGCCGCGGGAAAGATAGCGGCGGCGGCGCTCCCTGCCTGAACCACCATGACGATAGTCCAGCCCGTAAGCTGGACCACATTGCAGAGGGCCGCCAGCCTGCCCCCGTTCCGGCCCAGAGAAAAAGCGGCGCTGTCCATGGCGCTACGCTGCCGGATAAAGGAGATGTGTCCTCCCAAGGCCAAGAGACCGGTCCCCACAAGATGTCCGATAATAATCGCCGCCATGGCCCTGCCGAAACCCAGGGGCGCCAGGAGCCCCCCGGTGTATATCTCGGAAATGGAAATGGCTGCCCCAACCCAAAGCAAAAACATGGCGGGTCTGCCCGGAATTCCCCGCCGGCCTTTCAAATTATTTTCGATATGCTCTTTCATCCCCGACTCCTATACGATTTCCATGCCGGCCCGGCGGTAAAGGGCGGCTAAATGGCCCACCGGCCCCGTCCCTTTTCCCACATCGTACGAATCGATGATGGCCTGGGTGATGTAGTCCTTTGCCGCCCGGACCGCCGCTTCCACCGTATCCCCCAGGGCAAGGCGGGAGGCGATGGCAGCGGAAAGGGTACAGCCCGTACCGTGGGTGTTTTTGGTGTCGATCCGTTCCGCCTTGAGAAATACATATTTCCCGCCCGCCAAGAACAGATCCCCCGCCTCATCTCCCATCCGGTGTCCCCCCTTGATGAGTACGTTTTTTGCCCCCCCCTGCGCGATGATCCCGGCAGCCCGTCGCATGTCCTCTTCGGTTTTAATGGAAAAACCCGCCAAGAGTTCAGCCTCGGGAATATTCGGCGTTATCACATCGGCGATTTCCGTCAATGCGCGGATCGCCTTTTCCGCCTCTTTCCGCAGCAGGGAGTAGCCGCTTTTGGAAACCATCACCGGATCGACGACGATGTTTTTTGCCCCCAGAGCCAGGAGCCGTTCCCGAATGGTCCTGATGATCCCGGCGCTGGAAACCATGCCCACCTTGACGGCATCTACCCGGATATCCTCAAAGACCGCCCGGATCTGGCCGTCAACAATAGGAGGCTCAATTTCCTGTACATCGTAGACCCCCTGGGTATTCTGCACCGTTACGGCGGTAATGGCGCTCATCCCATAGACCCCCAGGGCGCACATGGTTTTAAGGTCCGCCTGAATCCCCGCTCCGCCGGAAGAATCCGAACCGGCAATGGTCAACACGTTTTTCATAAGCCCCCTTGGCGGGAGCATAAAAAAGCCCCCGCGGCATTCCCGCGGAGGCGTGTAATAAGCCATTCAGCCATTCCCTCCGCCGGCATTATCCGGATCAGGTATAAGGGTTCCAGGCTTCACTCTGCCTGATCTCAGCCGGACGGTTCCAGCTCCCCGTTTATTTTACAATTTATCATACCACGAATAAAATAATTTGTCAAGGTTACGCATTGCCTCATCGAAAATGTTACCGAAAAAGGAGCATGCCTCAAATTGAAAATGTTACCCAAATTATACTAAGGACCCTCGAAGGAGGGTGTCCGAATGGGGTTAACGATGAAAGAAAAAAAGGCGGTAGCCAGGGAATACCGGCCCCGTTATCAGAAGGCAACGAAACAAGAAAAGCGGACGCTGCTCGACGAATTCACCCGGCTCACCGGCTATCACCGGAAGTCCGCCGTCCGGGTGTTGAGCG
>JAITBG010000056.1 GCA_031283725.1 Treponema sp.
AAGCGGTTTTCGTTCTTTCATGGACAACCCCATAATATCCTCCGGCGGCTTTACCGCCGGATGTAGCGTAGGTTTCCATGGTCAGATTTTTACGTGAGATTCCGCCTCCCCTTCGGTCAGATTTTACGTGAGGCAACGCGGGCCCTAGATTTGAGGCTTCCCCTATGGTACCCTTAGCGCATGAATGTGGTCGTTATCGGCGCCCAATGGGGCGATGAAGGAAAGGGCAAAATCGTGGATTATCTGGCCAATGAAGCCCAGATTATCGTCCGTTTTTCCGGCGGAGCCAACGCCGGACATACCATAGTCATCGGAGCGGAGCAATACGCCCTCCATTTGATCCCCTCAGGGATACTCTACCCCGATAAGATGGTGATCCTCGGGGCCGGCATGGTTATCGATCCGGTTGCCCTTTTTAGAGAGCTTAAGATGCTCCGGAACCGGGGCATTGATACCACCGGGCGGGTTTTTATCTCCGATCGCGCCCATATTGTACTTCCCCGGTACATTCAGATTGATAGGGACAGGGACCTGGCCCGGAAAAAGCCCATCGGCACCACCGGCAGGGGCATCGGGATCACTTATTCTATGAAAAGCGACCGGGACGGTATACGGATCGCCGATTTGGACTGGATGGAAAAGATGGAAGAGCTGGATACCGCGGACCGGGACTTTCTGGCCCCCTATATGGAACAGCTCAAGTCCATGTCTATAGACCTTTCTTCTTTTCTTTTTCACCATAAAAACTCGCAGGTTTTATTTGAAGGCGCCCAGGGGACCCTGCTGGACCTGGATCTGGGAACCTATCCCTATGTATCCAGCGGCATGTCCTGCGCAGCCGGCGCCGCTATCGGGGGTTGTGTGGGGCCCCGGAGCTTGGACAAGGTTCTGGGGGTATTCAAGGCCTACTCCACCCGGGTCGGCAACGGCCCTTTCCCCAGCGAATTCGATCCGAACTCGGAGGACGGTCTCTGCCGTTTTGTCCGCGAGACTGGCCGGGAATACGGGGTGACCACCGGCCGTCCCAGGCGCTGCGGTTATCTGGATCTGGTGGCTCTGCGCTATGCCTGCCTTACCAATTCCATTGATTCTCTGGTGATGACTCATCTGGATGTATACGACACCCTGGATGAAATCAAGGCCTGTGTCGCCTACCGTATTGAGGATAAGGTGGTGGAAACCTTCCCTGCCTCTGTGGAAGCCCTGAACAATGCCCGCCCGGTGCTCCGCACGTTTACCGGCTGGAAAAAATCCCTGACCAACGCCCTGACCTATGAGGAATTTCCTGTTCCCGCCATGGAGTATATTGAGTTTATCGAACGCTTCTGCGAGACCCCTATTGATATCGTGTCCGTAGGGTATGATCGTAAGGAAACTATTATTAGGAAGAGTCCGTGGACAAAATACTCATTCTAGATTTCGGCAGCCAAACCACCCAGCTTATTGGGCGGCGTATCCGGGACCTGGGAATCTATACGGAGATCGTCCCCGGAGACACGGTTCTTGAAGAGGCCGTCCTTACGGGAATTGCCGGCAGCACGCTTCGGGGTATTATTCTTTCAGGCTCCCCTGAATCGGTCTATGCCCCCGAGGGCGCTGTGCCGGACCAGCGGGTCTATGCGCTGGGTCTCCCCCTGCTGGGGATCTGTTACGGTCTCCAGCGTATGACCGCCGACCAAGGCGGCTTGGTGGAGCCGCTGCCAAAGAGGGAATACGGCAGAATAGGCGTTACGATTAAAGCGCCGGAGGGGGAGGGGGTTATCCGCCGTTTTCTTGCGGGGTTTGACAAAACCTTTACCGCCTGGATGAGTCATGGCGATACGTTGACCAGGCTGGCGCCGGGCTTTAGGGAATACGGGATCAGCGACACCGGGTACCCGGCGGTGGTAGGCCATGATGAAAAACCCTGGTTTGGGCTTCAGTTCCACCCTGAGGTTACCCATACTGAACGCGGTTCTGAAATACTTGCGGCATTTGTGTTTGGGGTATGCGGCTGTACGAAAAGCTGGACCATGGAACAGTATGTGGAGGAAGTCAGCGCCTCCCTGCAAAACCGTGTAGGGACAAATCCGGTACTGCTCCTTATTTCCGGCGGGGTCGATTCTACCGTGGCCGGGGCGCTGCTCCTTAAAACCCTAAACGCGGACCAGGTGCACCTTATGTACATGGATACAGGGCTCATGCGAAAGGACGAAACAAAGACGGTGAAGACGGCCCTGGAGCGGCTCGGCGCCAAGCACCTTCACATCATACGTTGTGAAGAGGAATTTCTCGGCGCCCTTAAGGGGCTGGATGATCCTGAGGCGAAACGAAAAGCCGTGGGGGATCTGTTTATCACCGTCCAGGAACGGGAAGTTGTGCGCCTTGGGCTGCCGGATTCCTATTTCCTCGCCCAAGGTACCCTCTACACGGATCTTATCGAAAGCGGTAAAGGTGTGGGCAAGAAGGCCCACCTGATCAAGAGCCACCATAATGTGGGGAGTCCCCTGGTAGATTCCAAGCGCAGGGCCGGCCGGATCATCGAGCCTTTGGATCGGTTGTATAAGGATGAAGTTCGCCGCCTGGGACGTATCTTGGGGATCGACGAGGAAGTGGTCCGCCGCCATCCTTTCCCCGGCCCCGGCCTCGCGGTCCGCATTCTGGGTGAGGTGACAAAAGAGAAATGCGATATACTTAGGGATGCCGATGCAATCTATATTGAAGAACTGAAAAAGAGGCTGTCCCCGGCGGGGGAACGGCTCTACGACGAGATCTGGCAGGCTTTTGCGGTGCTCCTTCCCATACGGTCTGTAGGGGTTGCCGGGGATGCCCGTAAATACGGCTGGGTTCTCGCTCTCCGGGCCATAGTCAGCGCCGATGGCATGACCGCCGATGTCTATCCCTTCCCGGTTAAGGATCTGCTGGAGATTTCCACTCGCATCACTAATACTATTAAAGACGTAGGCCGAGTGACCTACGATATTTCATCCAAGCCTCCGGCGACCATTGAATGGGAGTAATAGCGCCCCAGGGCTGCCGGTTTATTTCCACGCTTTGCATAACAGTAAATACAATCGTGTAAACAGGTGTTATAGGCGCCTATATCCCTGCTGACACAACACCCGCAGTCTAAACGTTGTGAAGGGTCTTTCTTTGATTTTATATTCAGATTAAACAGCCGTTCGATCAAATCAGCGTCTATGCACTTATTATGTGATATTTCGTATTTGTCTAAATTGATTTTCTCGCAACAAGTGAATAGGGGTAAATTATATTTTTTTGATATGGTCGCAAAACCATCCGCTAAAACGTCTATTTCATTATCAGATAATTCAGAAATATTATTTTGTTTAAAATTCTCAGTGAGAAACAGATACTTGTCAACAAAACTGATGACGCATTTTTCAGTATGCCTGTAAATCTTTTTGCACAAATATTCAAAATTTTCAAAATGATATTTTAGCGTGAATTTATCATTTATAAAAATTGGATCGTATCTCCAAATTACTTTTTCTTTGCCAAGATATTCCGATAGTTTGATAAATGTCTCAATGATATTGGTTTTGTTTAGGTTTCTTTCTATTGATTCATCATAGGCGGTAAGGGTAAATTGAAAATAGTATCTGTAACCAAAAGCATCAATGCCGGGAAGGCTGATTAAAAAATTTTCCGGATTTTTTGTCCAAAAGACGATACATTCTATTAGGTCCGGATCGAGCGTTATTTCCGATATACTCCTTGGATTGATGGGATTTCTGACCAGCGCTTTTCTTTCCGTAAGGCGGTTCATAAACCACTCCCCGAAAAAGGCGGGGATATCGGTTCTGCGGCTGGCGCTGATTATCATTTTTAGACGCTTTTTTTATAATTCCCGCTGTGTCAGAAACGCTGTCCCACTCTGCTTTCCCGCCGATAGTGCTTCCAGCACCCGGGGCCTGCTGCCGTTGGCGATAATCGTGGGGATGTCATAGGAGATAGCCCGCTTTGCGGCTTCCAGCTTGGTAGCAATGCCCCCGGTACCAAAACTGTTGGCGTTACCGATGGTGATAGTTTTTTTTATCACCTCAATATCCCGAACTTCAGTGATCAGCTTTGCGTCAGGGTGCTCCTTGGGATTTTTGTTATAGAGCCCGTCGATATCGCTGAAAAGGACGAGCAGGTCGGCGCTCCACAGTATCGCGGACTGGGCGGCCAGGGTATCGTTATCGCCTATCTTTATTTCATCTACAGAAACAGTATCATTCTCGTTGATGATGGGGATGATCCTTTCGTCTACCAGGGTAAAGAGGGTATTCCTCATATTGAGGGCCCGGATAGAATCGTTGAAATCGTCCCCGGTCAGGAGGATCTGGGCAACGTAGATGCCGTGCTTTTCAAAGGCCCGCTTCCAGGCGCCCATAAGTTCCACTTGTCCCACGGCGCAGAGGGCCTGCCGGTAGTGGATGTCCCGTTTCCTGGCCCATTTGTCCATGGTGGAAAGCCCCGCCACCTGGGCGCCGGAGGAAACAATGGCGATCTGCTTCCCCTTTTTGATGAGCTCCGTGGTCTGATCGGCAAATTCCTCAAGGAAGACGGGGTTAATCCTCCCTTCTTTGTCCGCCAGGGTATTGGAGCCGAGTTTAAAAACTATCTTTCGCGCATCCGCTATTAATTGGGGGATCATATCTGTCCTTGCTTAATTATGGCCGTATCTGGCCTGTTCCGTGTATACGATACTTTATCGTAGTTAATGCTTCAAGCCCCATGGGACCTCGGGCGTGGAACTTCTGGGTACTGATCCCCAGCTCTGCTCCAAATCCGAACTGTCCGCCGTCGGTAAATCTGATGGAGGCGTTGGTATACACACAGGCCGCGTCCACCCGGCGCTCAAATTCTTCCACCGCCCGGTGGTCGTTGGTGAGGATCGCTTCCGAATGTTTTGTCCCATACCGGTTTATATGGGTTATGGCTTCCTCCAGGGTGTCCACGGTTTTGATCGCCAGGATGTAGTCGAGGAATTCTGTCTCCCAGTCTTCTCCGCTTGCATCTTTTAAGATCAACGATTGGGGTGCGGCGCCTATGGCTACCTTAGCCGGATTGTCACAGCGAAGCTCCGCCTTACCTGCGAGCCGCGCAGCCAGGAGGGGCATGAGAACTGCGATGATGTCCCGGTGAACCAAGACGGTTTCCACGGCATTGCACGCCCCGGGCTTCTGGAGCTTCGCATTCTCAATAATATCCACCGCGTTGATGATGTCGGCGCTGCTGTCCACATAGATGTGGCAGTTCCCCTCCCCGGTCTCGATCACCGGAACCTTGGCGTTTTCCACCACCCGGCGGATCAGGTCCTTACCGCCCCGGGGCAGAACCACGTCGATTTTACTACGGGCGCTCAGTATTTCGCCCACCTCGTCCCGGCTGCCGGATTCCGCCAGAGCAAGCGCATCTCTGATGCCCCCGCCGGCGCTAAGCCCTTCCTTGATAGCCTTAACCAGAGCCCGGTTTGATTCCAGGGCAGCAGAGGAACCCCGGAGCAGGATGGCGCAGCCGGCTTTATAGGCCAGGCTGAAGGCATCGGCGGTAACGTTGGGCCGGGACTCGTAGATGATCGCCGCCACCCCTAAGGGGACCGTGGTCCGCTCTACCTGCAGACCGTTGGGCAGAACCCATCCCGCCTGTACTTTTCCTATGGGGTCCTCCTGGCGAACCACCGTATCAATCCCTTCTATTATTTCATTGATACGCTTATCGTTGAGGAGCAGCCGGTCCACCAGGGCTTCTTTCATACCTCCGGCGCGGGCTTTTTCCACATCCGCGGCGTTGGCCTTGAGGATATCTGCCCGGCCCTTCTCAATGGCATCCATAACCGCCTTTAAGGCGGCGTCCTTTTCACTACGGTTCCGCAGGGCTAATTCGGCCTGGGCTTTTTTGAGGGATTCAAACAGGATTTCTAATGAACTCATGGTTTACTCCTATGGTTGTTTTGGCAGATCCGCCGCCGCAAGATACCCCCCAAAAGACCGGGCGCTCCTTACGGCATCCAGTATTGCTGCTTCCATGGCGGCAGCACAAAGTATTGCTGCGGCATCCGCTGTTGTTTCTACCTTGCCGGTACACATAGCGAAAACCGTATCGCCGTCGAAGATCGAATGGGCGGGGCGTATAACCCGGGCTATGCCGTTCTGCCCCTGGGCGGAAAGCCGGGCGGCTCCGGCTTTATCAAATCGGGCGTTAGTAATGATGCAACCTAAGACGGTGTTACCATCGTAGGCGTCGCCGTTGAAAAAGTCACTCTCCTCCCGGTATTTCTCCAGGATGATCCTCTCGCTGTCCGCAAAACTCCGGCGGTCATCCTTAAGGGAGCCGGCAATGATAGTGCCCTTGGAGCTAACGTCCCCCACACAATTCACCGCTGCGACAGCCCCGGCTTCCAGAGTTCCGTAACGGAAGGCGGCGGCGCCTATACCGCCCTTCATGGCAAACTGCCTTCCCCGGGTCTTCCCTACGGTGGCGCCGGTTCCCGCGCCGAAGTTACCTCTTTGGAAGTGTTTGTCGCGAAAGGCGTTCTCACAGGCGGCGTAACCCATGGCGGCATCCGGGCGGATATGGAAATCGCCGCACTTCAAGTCGAAGAGGATGGCGGCGCATACGTTGGGAATTTGCGTAACTCCCACATCCCGGCCTATGCCCCGTTCTTCCAGAAATCGCATCACACCGGCGGCGGCGTCCAGGCCGAAGGAACTGCCTCCCGACAGAAGTACTGCGTGAACATGTTTCCGGTTATTTATGGGGTTGAGGGCGTCGGTGTCACGGGTGCCTGGGGAACCGCCCCGGACATCAACGCCACAGACCGCGCCTTCCTCGCAGATAATAACGGTACAGCCTGTGGCGGCATCCGGATTCTGCTCTTGGCCTATGCGGAACCCCGTAATGTTCCGGATATCAATTTTTTCCATAATCCTGCTCCAAAAGACTCTGTACCGTATCAATGATCGTATTCAGATCCGCCAGGGCGCCTTTACCCAGATCACCGCATGCAAGCCGGGATTCCCGGGGCTCTACAAAATGGTACCCATATTCGGTGAGCTTTTTAATATTATCCTGGGTTATGGGATTTTCGTACATAGCAGTGTTCATGGCGGGACATATTACCACGGGTTTTTTCTGTATGGCCATGATAACCGCGGTGAGCATATCGTCGGCAATCCCCGATGCGAGCTTTCCGATAATGTTGGCGGTGGCCGGGGCAATCAGCGCAAGGTCCGCCTGCTGCGCCAGGGAAATATGCCGCACATCTTCATAGATAAACTCGTCAAACAGTTCTGTATACACCCTTTTTTTTGTGAGGGTCTGAAAGGTGATGACATTGATGAACCGCTGCGCCGATGCGGTCATGATCACCTGTACCACATGACCTTCTTTGGTCAGAGTATTGGCGATATCTGCCCCTTTATAAGCAGCAATACTGCCGGTAATGCCCAGGATAATGTTTTTCATTTAGCATTCCCCGGTTTTAATTTTTCTATTATATTTTCGGTTATTCCCAGGGCTATCCCGCATTTATCTTCGAAACGCTGAACCCTCCGGCCCCGGTCCACCAGATAGGCGATATGGGAATCATTATGAATGTCCCTGGCATCGTTGGCCAGGACAAAGGCGCAGTGATTCTTTTCCAGAAGCTTCAAGGCGACGTTGATCAGATCTTCCCGGGATACATTGTCCAGGAGCTTAAAACCCACAAGCAGCGCATGAGGGGCCAGGGAGTGAAAGAGGGATATGATCTTCGGGGTCGGTTCCATAACAATAACCAGCCGGTTTTCGTCTGAGCTGATCTTCCCATCCTGTCCCAGGGGTGGGGCATTCTCAAAAGCATCGGCCAGAGAGGACGTCCGGGCGGCTTCCGCAATACGGGCCGGGGTAGTTACGGTACGTACCCGGTAGTCGCTTACGGCCATGCTGTGGATAATCGCGTCCACCCGGTGGTTTTGGAGAAGTTCCCGTACCGCCCTTTCCAGATCCGCGGTGTCCTCAATAACCGTAATTTCCGCCTTTGCCGATTCAGGCCGGGGGGCGTTTGTGCCGCAGATATAGAAGATCCGCTTTGTTTCCGGGACTTTGTCAAAACAGGCGGCGATAAGGCTGCCCAGTCTACCCGTGGCGATGTTGGTAATACCCCTGACGGAATCGATCCTTTCCCTGGTTCCGCCGGCGCTTATCAAGATATTCATTGGGATCTCTCCAAAAAATCTATAATTTTTGCCAATACCATGCTATCATATTTCCGGAGTTTGAGGAATATCAGCGCTATATGAATCCCCGGGTTTGTTTTTTATATTCGGTTCTCCTCGCGGCGGGAAGCTTGCTTATGGCGCTGAACGTTCTTTCCTGCGCGAGCCGTCCTCCCCCGTCACCCGGCGATTTTGAATTTCCCGGCAACCGGGAAAGGGAGCCAGAGCCGGAACCGAGGGCGCCGGAATTTTCGCCGGAGGAAGCCGGGAGCTTTCCATCGATAGAAGAAATTGTGGCGGATGCAGGGTTATTGCTGGCTTTTGATGATGATTACGCTGACATTTGGGAACGATACCTCGATCTTTTTGACCGGTACGAGGTGCGGGTTACTTTTTTTGTCCAGGGGGACTATTCCCCGTTCTGTACCGTGGCGGAGAATCGGGGCCACGAAATCGGGTACCACACAAAAAACCACTTCAATCTATTGAAAGTTTCCCGGCAAGAGTTTCTTGAAGAGACCGTCGGCGGGGCTGAATCGTTCCGTCAGCAGGGTATACCCCTCAAGGCTTTTGCCTACCCCTACGGATATTCGGAACCCTGGATGGACGAGATTCTGTGGGAAAACTTTCCTATACTTCGGGGATTCGGCACCACCTTTCGTGTGTACAATGCGGATGCCATTAAGGCCGGGTATATTTCATCTAAATCTATCGATAATAACCAGTATAAGGACGATGCTGAATTTGAAGCCGATATCAGCGATATGTTCACTTCGATAAAGCTCAGCGGCGGTTTTTTACCTCTCACTACCCATACTATTGCTGCGGAGGCCCCCTGGGGTATAAGCCCGGATAGACTGGAATATCTGCTCAAAACCGCAGCAGAGCTGGAACTGAAATTTTACCGGTACGGGGACTTTTTTTAGTTCCATCCGGATCTCCGGGGCGAATTTTACCTCAGCTTTTCCGCAAGGTTTTTGATATTTTCCCCGGTGATACGGAAGGTGGTCCACTCAGTCAGGGGCCGGCCACCCAGGCTTTTATAAAAGGCGATGGAAGGTTCGTTCCAGTTGAGACAGGCCCACTCCAGGCGGTCGTAGTTCCGTTCCGCCGCCAGGGCCGCAACGCAGGTAAAAAGGGCTTTGCCTAGGCCCTTGCCGCGCAGTTCCGGTTTAACAAAAAGATCTTCTATATAGATTCCGGGTCTTCCCAGGAAAGTAGAAAAATTGGAGAAGTACAAGGCATACCCCGCGGGGACGCTGTCATATTCGGCGATGATCGCCTCGGCCTTGTTTTCATGAAAGATATGTTTCCGCAGTCCTTCCTCGGTGGCAGCCACCTGATCCAGAAGATGTTCGTATTCCGCCAGGCCCCGGATAAATTCCAGGATGAGACCGGCGTCCTTTTCTTCCGCATAACGTAGCAGGGTGTGTTCGTTTTTATGCAGGTAGTTCACGGCGGTCCCTATTGGTACATGATCATATAAGGCCGGGGGTTCAACCCGTATACCTGGTTGGGGGACAGGAGGGGATGGTCGTATCCCGCGCCGGGGATTTCAAAATTATAGAACAGTTTGAATGCCTTGAGGGGTATGTTCCGCGCCTGGGCATTAGAGGCATAGGTATCCCGCTTTTGGCCGGGGCTGCCAAAGCCATCGGCGCAGTGGATCAGCCGGACCTTGTCCCTGCGGGTTCGCACGTTTTCCCGGTTCTGTATCATCCACGGCTTAAACTGATGGATCACCAGCATTCGTTCCCCGGGTAATTGGTTTTTAATCATGTACTCTTCCATCACCTGCTGAGCCTGGTTAAGCTCCTCGGCGGTCACCATACCGATTTCCTGCATAGGCTTGGTGGTCCGCCATTCCGGGTCTAATGCCAGGTGCACATTGGGATAACGCAGATAGGGGAGCATTCTCTTGAGGGACGCTATGGGATCGTAGCGCCCAATCTGGTGGTCGATGAATATCAGAATATCGTGATCCAGACCGTACTGGATGTATTCCATAAGGACCGGTTCCTGGATGATGCCGATCTCCCCTTCCGGCCAGACGGTCCCAAAAATGATGTAGAAAGCTTTTTGAATACCCTTGCCGCCGCTGACAGCCGCGTAATCAGCGGCAAGAGCGGTGAGCCGGGCATCCAGATCGGGAATAGAATACCTGCCCAGGATGCCCATGTTGCGGGAAAGGGGGTGTCCGTAAAAGATGAGAATATCGTTATTAAGTAATATGGAAGTGTTTTCCTTCAGTATTCTTGCCTGGGCCTGAATTTCCGCTTCCGATGCCGCCCAATAGGGCCGGGCTGCTTCCTGGGATTTATAGGCATTATAGTATTCGGTAAAAAAAAGAGATGGAAATGGCGGTTTGATACTTTCCCGGGGCGGCTGTTCGGATCCGGTTATTTGGGGGATCACCGCCACACTTTGGGCTTCCGCCGGAACGGGAAGGATCAACGGCAGTATTATCAGGGTAAGGTAGAGCCATCTGGCAAACATAGTCTAAACAGTATCGGCAAAACAGGGTAAATTTATTATATGGGGAAAGTTTTTTTGTAGAATCCTTTCTTTAATTCTCCAGGTTCAGGGAATTTGCCACCGCAAATTCCTGAATAAAAAGGTAACACGCGTTGGCGATGGTGGATCTGAACAGGTCCAGCAGCTCTTCTTGGTTAAAAGCTCTGAAGGAAACCCGTATGCTATCGTCACTGGCAACAAAGCGGTCTTTCTTATAGAGTATCCTGCCCGATTCATCAACCACGATTACCTTCATATACATCTGTGCCAGGAAATGACCGGTTTTACCTATTCCAGAAGTCATAGACTTGGAAAAGTCAAAGACGATATAAATCCCCGCCTTAACTCCGGTTTCTTCCGCAAGAGCCGCGGCAAAATTTTTATCCTTGTAATTAATAGGTTCGTAGCCGTTGGCCAAGACGGTTCTTTTATTGTTCCATGAACGATTCCGTTTCGCATTTGCGTAGGCCTGGGATTCGATGATTTTTTCCTTCGGGATCAGTGCGGTTATCCCCACATCGGCAAAGCTTTGCATAAGAATGGCTTCCGCGTCGTTGATAAGAACATCCGCCCTTGAGATCCTTGTTTTTTCGGGGGTTTCATTCTTTCTTGGACGATTAGAAGATCCGGGGTCCTCGTCATCCCAATAAATATTGTAGTTAGATAGCACCGTAACAAGCCCCAGCGGTAAATGGGAGGAAAGAGCCGTTTCCCTTTGATACCTGAAACCAGCGCATCCCATACAGAATGCCGCCATGATAATCATTCCTACGATGGTTATTAGTTTTTTCAAAGGATTCTCCTCATATTACTGTAATCAAGTATTGCAATAAACGCAACCGCTTGACTTTACAGGGCAACCGCATTATGAAGTTTTTCAAGAAAGCTGCCGATACCGCAGACTTTCATATAATTTGAACCACAAAGATGCGCGAAGGAAAGAAAAAAAGCTTACGCAGTCAACCGGAAAACACAAAGGAATGAGAGAAAGCGATGCCGGTAGTATATAGCGTCGTTCTCTAACCATTTTCCGCGGAGTTTAAGGCATTCGCCGGGGAGTTCAAGACCTTCCTCCTTCCTTCGTGTGCCTTCCGCGCCTTGGTGGTCCTTTTTTTCCCTTAAAAGAGGTATAATGCGGCAAGGCAACCGCATTATACCTCTTTTAAGGACCCGGGGTTCTATCGTAGAACCTCGGGGTTCTATCGTAGAACCTCGGGATTTAATCATAGAATCTTGGGATTTAATCATAGAATCTTGGGATTTAATCATAGAACCTTGGGATTTAATCATAGAACCTTGGGATTTAATCGTAGAACCTCGGGATTTAATCATAGAATCTTGGGATTTAATCATAGAACCTTGGGATTTAATCATGGGGACCGGGATCCACCGGTCTGTTTCATAGAAACCAAGGAATTAATTCCGCGCTTCGGCGTAAGAACATACCCCCGCAGGGCAACCGCGTCTTTATAGTTCAATGTATATGAAAGTCTGCAATATCGACAGTTTTTGTAAAAAACTTCATAATGCGGTTGCCTTGCTTGACTTGATACTGTAAAAAGCGGATATTAAACCAATTCTGAGGTAGTTTATGTCTGACGCAAAAGAAAATCAAAAACAGGAAAAGCTGGAACTTGTACGGCATTCGGTTAGCCATGTCATGGCCCAGGCGGTAACCCGGCTTTTCCCGGGGACAAAGGTCGCCATTGGTCCATCCATAGAAAACGGCTTTTATTATGATTTCCAGTTTCCGCTTTCCGCTGACGGAAAGGCACCTCTGGCGGTCGAAGATCTTCCCGGCATTGAGGCGGAGATGAAGCGGATCATTGATTCTAAACAGGATTTTATCAAGGTTGAGGTAAGCCGGGATGAAGCGCTGAAGCATTTCGCTGAGGAACCCTTCAAGACCGAGCTGATTCGGGAGCTTCCCTCTGATGCCGTAATTACCATTTACCAGAACCGGGATTCCGGAAGAAGCCCCCAATGGGAAGACCTTTGCCGGGGCCCCCATGTGGCTAATACCCGGGAGATTAACTCCGCCGCCTTTAAGCTGATGAGTATCGCCGGCGCTTACTGGCGGGGAGATGAGAACCGGCCCATGCTTACCCGTATCTACGGAACCGCCTGGGAAACTCCCAAGGACCTCAAGGCATACCTCGCCTTTCTGGAGGAAGTGGAAAAGCGGGACCACCGCCGGCTGGGGAAGGAACTGGACCTCTATTCCATACACGAGGAAGCCGGGGCGGGGCTTATTTACTGGCATCCCAATGGGGGCCGTATGCGGGTGGCTATCGAAAATTTCTGGCGTACCCTTCATTACCGGAACGGTTATGAGATACTGTATACCCCCCATATCGGGAAATCCTGGCTTTGGGAGACTTCTGGTCATCTGGGCTTCTATAAGGGAAATATGTACTCCCCCATGGAGATCGACAACCAGGATTATATCATCAAGCCCATGAACTGCCCCTTCCATATAATGATCTTCAAGAACAAGGGACGGAGTTACCGGGATCTGCCCCTGCGCTGGGCGGAACTGGGTACGGTCTACCGCTATGAGCGTTCCGGGGTGCTCCACGGCTTGCTCCGGGTCCGGGGTTTTACCCAGGACGATGCCCATATCTTCTGTACCCCCGATCAGATTGAGGACGAAATCCGGGAAGTGCTGCGGTTCAGCCTGCATCTCTGGAAGGTGTTTGGGTTTAAGGACATCAAAGCATACCTGGCCACCAAGCCCGCGGAATCCGTGGGTGAACAAAGCCGCTGGGATACCGCTCTGGAATCTCTGCGCAAAGCGATTACCGCCGAAAACCTGGAATACGAGATGGACGAGGGCGGCGGCGCCTTTTACGGCCCCAAGATAGATCTGAAGATAAAGGACGCCCTGGGTCGGGAATGGCAGATGACCACCATCCAGTTCGACTTCAACGAGCCCGAACGTTTCGACATGACCTTTGTGGATGCCGACGGCCAGCATAAGCGGCCCTATATGGTCCATCGGGCTCTGCTCGGCTCCCTGGAACGCTTCTTCGGGGTGCTTATTGAACACTTCGGCGGCGCTTTCCCGGTATGGATCGCCCCGGAACAGGCGGTGGTGATCCCCGTGGCGGAGGGCTTTAACGTCTACGCTGAAAAAATTGCCGGGGAACTCAAAGCTCGGGACCTCCGCGTTACGGCGGAACTGGACGATGGCAGGCTCAATGCAAAAATCCGGGAGTGCCAGAACCGGAAGATCCCCTATATGCTGGTGGTAGGCCAGCGGGAAGCCGACGACGGCACGGTCTCCATACGGCTCCGGGATGGCAGGCAACTGCCGCCGATGAAGGTGGCAGAGTTCGCCGATTACGTACTAAGCAAAGTGAATACCCAGAGTTTGGAGTTGTGAGCAGGGACCGGGCAGTAACAACTTCCAACGATGGTGAAGGCAACAAATTTTTTCACAAAATCCAAAAAATCCTTGACAGCCATTGGTGTTTCTATATAGAGTAATGTATAGATGTTTCTTTATATAGAAGCACCATTAAGGAGACCCTATGACCTATCGACCCGGCCCGGAAGAAGCCGCCTCGCTTGCCAGGGATTTTAAGACCATCCCGGTATCTCTGACGTTGCCCGTGGGGGGACATACCCCGGTGGAAACC
>JAITBG010000125.1 GCA_031283725.1 Treponema sp.
AGGGTACGAGCCTGATTAAATAGGCCGCTTCGAACCAGGAAAAATATTCCAGCACCGTGGACGGGGATTTTACCCCGGCCTGGCCTGTCAGCTTACTGGGGGAAACCAAATGGGCCGCGTTCGACACCAAAAAACCATACAGACGTTGCAATGAGGCGGCGTCACGGAGGCCGTAACGGACCGCGATGTCCCGGTACAGAATATCTCGCTGTAACTGGGCCACGATATCGACATTCCCCGTTTTGAGATATTCGGGAAAACCACCCTGAACGAGGTACGTGTCCAGCGATTGCGCACCCGCAACCTGCCCGGTAAAGCGCAGATATTCATGGTACGAAAACGGGAACAGTTCTTTCGATAAATGTCTGCCGGTTAGTTTATTGCCCAGTTCCCGGCTCAAAAGGGACGCATTGGAACCGGTCAAGAGAACCTGAAAGCCTTCGTCGAGTTTTTGCCGGATATAGAGTTCCCAGCGCGGAGCGGACTGGATTTCATCGAAAAACAGGAGGCCGCTGCCCGATTCGGCTATCAGAAGGTCAAGGAGCCGGTAATCCGTCTCGGAAAATTCATAGAGCCGCAAATCGTCGAAGATACAGTAAAAATACGGGCGGCCGGTTTTCCGGACAAACTAGCGCAACAGGGTGCTTTTTCCGCAACGGCGTATGCCGCTTACAATAAGCGCGTGGCTCTGTACATCCGGCAGGGACGGCAAAAGTTCCCGTTCAAGGCCGGTATCAAGGGCCTCAACGCGCTCTTTTTGCGATCTCGTTATATCCCGCAGTTCGGACAGCTTCATGCCTCAAGTATATCCAAAAACCGGATAATATTCCAGTATCAATGGAATATTTATTTTGACGATAATGGAATATTGACGGCTACCACCTCTATATCGCTTTCGAAACTTACACCTTATGCTTACAATATTAACTTTAAAATTTACATAATATCCCGGTGTATCAAGTAAAAATCAAATATATCGCTTAAATTTCTCGATAGGTATCGTAATCACCCTACCAGGGCGTTGGCGTTAAACTTAATCCAAACATCATACAGTTTCTGCTTCGGCTCCAGACGGGAACAGCAGACAAAGGACAGCCCGGACATGATATCATTGTAAAACTGCTTGTACTTGCGCCAATAGTTTGCATAATCAGGCGGCAAGGGGGGTCTGTCCCGGGAATCCAGGGGGGTCACCTTCAAATAGCCGGTGTCGGCAAGTTCCTGGATAAAGCTGGTGATGGGCAGAATATTGGCCTTAATCCGGTCACATTGGGCAATAAATGATGTATGGCTGGAGCGGCGGTCTATGGGGGTGGCGTCATATACGAACATAAGCGGTTTGTTTTGGGCTTCGAAATAAAAGGTAAAGGGCATATCAGAGGAGAAAACGCCGGTAAAAGCCCGGAAATAGGGTTCCAGGGGGGTGTGCAGTTCCCGGCCGTCGTCCGCCGCTACCAGGTGATTGATAATGTCCCGCTTAAATGAATCCAGATACATCCGTAAATTTTTTCCTATATGTACGTACGCATGTTGTACCCGCCTTTGGTGTATGAATGACCCTGAATAAATGGTTCGTGCGCCGAAACAGCATCGAAGTTTAGTCCGGTTGTTTTTAAGACAGACATAATCATGTCATTATCAATAACATATTTATGGTATTATCAATTATCCAATACGGCAATTATGATATTTTTAGTTACCATGCCGAGTTTTGCCGATCGTCTCCGCTCTGAAATTGAATATGCCTGCCTGAATCAAAAGGAATTTGCCGCCAAAGCGGGTATTAAAAAGCGTGCCTTAGACGGGTATCTTGGGGTACAAAAATCCATGCCTCCCGCGGATATTGCGGTCCGAATCGCTTCCACCCTGGGGCTTTCGGTTGAGTATTTGGTGACGGGAAAAGAATTGAAAAACCCGATAAACGTATCAAAATATATGCAATTCCGGGATGTTATTGATAATCTGCTGGTTTTACCCGATGAAATCTTAGAGCCCATAAAAAAAATGATACAATCCGCAGCCGATCATGAGCGCGAAAAAAATAAGGCAGCCGTTTAGAATTATCCGATGACGCTGTCCTTCATTCATTGACGTATGTCCAAAACCACTTTATAGTAGAGTAAAAGCAATGAGCGTACTTACCAAACAAAAAATAGCAAGTTACTATGATCGGTACAAAGGTATAGATGTAACCTTTACCAAGGAAATCATCCAGGTTACCGGCCTGATTACCCGGCAGGTGTTGATTAAGTGCGTGGGGGATTTTTGGCCCTGCGTGGTATATTCGTCCTCCTTTGAGGAGGCGAAGGTGGTGGCTAATATCAAATCGGGTCTTACGGAGAAACTACAGCAGGCGAATAACTCCATAAGTCTCCGGCTTTGTTTCAGGAGCCCCGAATCCGGCCAGCCGGTGACCTTCTTTGTCACTGCCCGGGTAGCAGGGTATACCGCTTACAAAGGTTCCGTGGATACCGCACTATTCAACCTCCAGTTTACCCAGCGGCCGCCGGACGATTTGATCGAAATCATAGGCCGGGTTCTGGACGCCAATATCAACTCCTCAAAACGAAAGGACGAACGGATCCTGCTCACCGCGGACTCCCTGCGAAAATTGGGGCTTCTCTCTAAAGAGACCGCTGCCTTTATCGAAGGGGTGCCCCGGCGCTGTATACTTCGGGATATTTCCTTTTCCGGAGCTAAGATCATCATGATGGGGGTAGCTAAGTTCCTAGTAGACCGGGATACTGCCCTGCGGCTGGATTTTGACGATCCCCGGGAGAGTTTCCTTGTCCGCGGGAAGTTTATCCGGGCTGAAACGGTGGAAGGCCGGAAGGAACTGATAGCCCTCGCGATAACCTTCGAGGAATCGACGGTTCCTATGGGCTATAAGGTGCGGCTGAACGACTTCCTCAGCGTGGTACGGGCGGATAACCGGCCGGACAATACCCAGGGGAGTGACCCGGCGGCTCCAAAATAAGATGGACGTGGCAAGAAATAACATTGTTTTTTTATCCGTACCCGAGTCACTGCGAAGACAATTTGTGTCCCTGTCCCATAGGCACGGTCATGACCACGATCCCGGCTATGAGGAAGAGGTTTCCGGGCCGGGCTTTTCTATTGATCCCGCCATACCTATTCCGGTGGAATTGCCGCCCGGGGAAACCAAATTGGATTTGGAACAACTTTCCTGGGAGATGATCCTATCCGGAATGATCCGGGTAGTTGCGGAAGGGGAAACAATTAGCGCCGAAGATGCCGATTATTACCGTCATTTTGTTCTGGCGGTAAAACCGGATATCCTGGAGGAGTTTACCGAGGCGGCTATTCTCAAGGCCCGGAACGGCGATTATAACCTGGCTCTGGAAATTATAAGCGCCCTGAAGGGGCTCTTCCCCGCTTCGCCGGTGGTGCTGCTCAACTCGGCGCTCATCCTGGAAAACCGGATGGCCGCCATAGAACGATCCGGCCGGGAGGAAGATGCGGAGGCGGAATATGAACGAGCCCACCGGGCTTATAGGGATATCATTGACCTGGAACCGCCCTTTCCAGACGGTCTTTTTAATGCCGGTTTTTTCTACATGAAGCGCCGGAATTTTCTAAAAGCCCGGGACTGCTTTTCCTCCTATCTCGCTCTGGGCGAAGGCCCGGAACCGGCCCTGCTTCCCAGGAATAAAAGGGATAAAGCCCGGGAGATAGTCCGGGAAATTGAAAGCAGGAACCTGGATGATGAAATATTCCGGGAAGCCTACGACTATGTACGCCTGGGCGAAGAACAGAAGGGGCTGGAAAAAATCCGGGCCTTCCTGGAGCAGCATCCCCGGGTATGGAACGGCTGGTTCATCCTGGGATGGGGACTCCGCCGGCTCGCCCGCTGGGATGACGCTGCTACGGCTTTCACCGAGGCGATTAAACTGGGCGGGGACAATAGCGATACCCGGAATGAATTAGCCATCTGCCTTATGGAACAGGGAAAGCTTACGGACGCACGGAAACAGTTGGAAGCCGCCCTTAGGGAAGAACCGGAAAATGTCAAAATCATCTCCAACTTGGGGGTACTGGCGCTACGCAACGGAGATGACGACGAAGCCGCCGCCTTCTTCCGTACCGTGTTGGAACTGGAGCCGGAGGACCCGGTAGCCCGAGAATATTTTGGCGGAGGAAACCTTGGCTAACGCCAAGCTAAAACCGGGATAAGCGCTATCTGAAGGGCGGTGCAAAACGGGAAGCCCGGAAGGAACGGGTATCCTGACCTTGGTACCGCAGAAGTTCCCGCCGGACATTGTTGATACGAAGGTCCGGCGAAGGATGGGTACCATTGTACCCGCCGGTCCCACCGGCTCTTTGCAGAAGCGTTAGGACTTCCGTAAGGCTTACGGGGGAATAGCCCGCCAAGGCCAACAGCGTTAGCGCGTAACTATCCGCTTCAAACTCCTGCTCCCGGGTATAGCCGCTTACGACCAGAGTGGTAACCATTTCCCTGACGGCATTATCAAAGAACATTTTCCGTTCACTCAAAGAGGCTTCCCGGGCGGCAATACCCGCGGCCTTGTCCGCCACATTGGAAAGGTCCCTGGTAAGTCGCATATGATTAATAAGACTCACGCTGTGATTAAGCTGGATATGGGCAATTTCATGGGCCAGAACCGCAGCCAGGGCATCTTCGGTGGTAAGCGCCTCGAGCAGTCCCCGGCATATAAAAATATGGCCTCCGGTGGTAGCAAAAGCGTTCATATCCGGAGAATTGAGGATGCGTACATGATAGCCGCCGTAAATATCCGGCGCAGGGGAGTTGATCGTTATGGCAGCGCAAATTTGATTCAGATACTCTGTCAGCGCAGGCTTTTCCGTGTACAGCCTGTACCGGGTAAGGATGTTCGCCGCCACCGCCCGGCCAAGAAAATAAGCATCCTGGGAAGATATATCATCATCAATTTGAGAAAAAGCGTCATCCATCTGGGAAAGAGCGCCGCTTACACCCGTTCCCAAGTCCTGGGTTCCGCCGCCCGTACCCCGGCTTTGAGCCCCAAGGGCGGAGGGCACGGTGAAACTTAGGATTAGTAAAAACACAAAGGGATTCATGGATACTTACTATTATACCCTACACTTCGCCCAAGGAAAAGTCCCCAATTATCTTGAACCGCTTCCCATCCCGAACCACCTGAAGTTTACGATCCGGGAAATATTCCGGCAGTTTTTTTCTGATCAGTCTGGCGGCTTCTTCCATAAGGTATTCAACCTGTTCCGGCGTTACCTTATCCAGAGTTGCCGCCTTGAGGGAAATGACATACCCCCGTCCTTTTTCAGAACCCAGACCGGGGGTAAAATCCGGGCCTATGTTGTAGAGGCCGTCCATTTCGGGGTTAGCGGTTTCCCCGCGCCGGGGCCGGTTAGGGTGTAATGAAAAACTTTCACCCCATTCATCTTCAAGAAATTCATCCACCTCTAAGAACAGGGCTTCCAATGTCTTGGTAAAAGTCGCCAGCTTCGGGTGGGTATAGCTCAATCCAGTAAAGCCAGAGCTAATACCTCGTCAAACCGTTCCACCGGGTGGAAGGTGATGCCTTTTTTTACATGGTCGGGAATTTCGTCCAAGTCCCGAAGGTTCTGCTTGGGAATAATGATATGCCGGGCCTTGTTACGCTGGGCGGCGATGGTCTTTTCCTTAAGCCCCCCTATGGGCAGCACATGACCGGTAAGACTCAACTCCCCGGTCATCACCAAGCGGTCGGCGATGGTTTTGTTCCGTATCAAAGAAAGCAGGGCAGTGGCCATGGTGATCCCCGCAGAAGGACCGTCCTTGGGGGTAGCGCCTTCGGGAATATGCAGATGGATGTGGTTCTTCTCAAACCATTCGTTGGGAATCCCGTAACGTTCGGCGCCCATCTTACGGACCAGGTTCATGGCGATGGTGGCGGACTCTTTCATGGTGTCCCCCATCTTGCCGGTAAGGGTAATCCCTTCCTTACCGGGCACGGAGATGGCCTCTATCACCAAGGTATCTCCCCCCATGCTGGTCCAGGCAAGCCCCACGGACATGCCGGGGCGATCGGCCTTTTTCGTGACTTCCTCGGGAAAAATCGGCTTCCCAAGGTGCTCTTCAATGAGCGCCTTATCAACATTGTATTTCACCGGCGACCGGGTTTTGGCAGCTTCTGTTTCCGGAACAGAATCCGCGCTTTCCCATTTCTCCACGATCTGCTTCGCTAATTTCCGATGAATCTTATCCAGGTTTTTCTCGAGGTTCCGCACCCCCGCCTCCCGGGCATAGCCGTTGGCAATATAGAGCAAGGCTTCCCGGTTATAGGAAACATGATTCTTTTTAAGACCGTTCTTTTCCAGGCTCTTGGGTACCAGGTACCGTTTGGCGATCTCCAGTTTTTCCGTATCGATATACCCGGGAAGCTGGATGATCTCCATGCGGTCCACCAGAGGCGGCGGAATAGTATCCAGGGTATTGGCGGTGACAATAAAAAATATCCGGGAAATGTCAAAGGGAAGATCCAGATAGTGATCCCGGAAGCTGTTGTTCTGCTCCGGGTCCAGGACTTCCAAAAGAGCGCTGGCGGGATCTCCTTGAAAACTGGCCCCCATCTTATCGATCTCGTCGATCATGAACACCGGGGCCTTGGTCTTAACGATCTTAAGCCCCTGGATGATCTTCCCCGGCATGGCTCCAATGTAGGTGCGGCGATGGCCCTTGATTTCAGCCTCATCCCGCATTCCTCCCACAGAAAAGCGAAAAAACTGCTTCCCCAAAGACCGGGCGATGGACCTGCCCACGGAGGTCTTCCCCACCCCGGGCGGCCCAACCAGGCATATAATGGAACCGGAAGGGCCGCCCTTTCCGGAGTTACCCCAGCGGAGTTTGCGAACCGCCAGGTATTCCACGATACGGCTCTTTACGTCCTTAAGGCCGTAATGGTCCTTCTCCAGAATATCCCTGGCCTTGCTAAGCTCCAGTTGTTCCGGCTCGGGGTCTTTCCAGGGCAGGTTCACAATCATATCCAGGTAATTCCGGGTTACAATAAATTCGCCGGAATTGGGATCCATAAGGCTGAACTTCTCCAATTCCTGCTCTACGGTTTCTTTAATTTCACCTTCAAACTTCAATTCCTCCGCCTTATCCTTAAAACGCTGGTATTCGGAGCTCTTGGCATCGGTGGTCAACCCCAATTCAGTCTTAATTGCCTTCAATTCTTCCTTGAGGAAGTACTCCCGCTGGGATTTTTCTATTTTCTCGTTAATTTCTTTCTGAATTTTCTTCTGAATCCGCAGCAACTCTTGCTCTTTTTTGATAAAAACCAGGACCTGCTCCATCCGCTTACGGACATTGAAGATCTCCAGTATCTTCTGCTGCTCCGTTTTGTCGATATTGAGGATGCTGGCGATAAAATCGGCGATCTTCCCCGGATGATCGATGTTGATCATATTGAGCCGCATTTCTTCGGAAAAGAGCGGGTTGTTCTCGGAAATCTGCTTCATTTCACTGATCAAAGCCCGGGTAAGAGCCTTAACTTCGCTGGTATCGTCCTCTTCATCTTCCATATAGGTTACGGCGGCTACGATGGGGTTCATTTCTTTCAGGGTTTTCCTGATCCTGAACCGCTTCAGGGTGGAGATGAAGATGTTCACCCCTCCATCGGGGAGGTTGATCTTCTTGACGATCTTGGCGGCGGTCCCTATCTTGTGGAGATCCTTTATGCCTGGCGTATCGGTTTCGTTCACCAGCATCACCAGGCCGATGAGTCCATCTCCGGCCACCGCGTCGTCAATTACCTTCACATCCGCAGGATTGCCAATCATAATGGGGGTAAAGATCCCCGGGAAAATGGGCCGTCCCATAAGCGCCACCAGGGAAAGTTTGCTAGGAAGGAGTTGATCTATAGGCACTACACTTTGTTCAGACATATACCAAATATCGTAAAATATTTTTAAAAAAGCAAGAAAATGCGGTCTTGGACAGGGTATCGGCGTTTACGCTTCAAAGGCCGGAATTTGCCAAAACATTGAAGAATTTTTAACCGCAGCGAACCTCCGGTTCGAGCGCGCCAAGGCGCGGAAGGAAAGGATAACGTGTTGCTTTCTTCTTCCCCTTTGCGGTTCGCCCTTCTTAAAAATTCCGGCGGGTTCAAGGAAATTGTACCGGTTAAAAGCTACATGACGTTGCCCTGGGTCATTTCGCCGCCCGGAATTTTTTTTCCTCCTGAGGGGAACTTTTTCCCTCCTGAGGGGAACTTTTTTCCTTCGGAGGGGAACTTTTTTCCTCAGGAGGGGAACTTTTTTCCTCAGGAGGAAACGTTTTTTCCTTCGGAGGAAAAGTTTTTCCCTCCTGAGGGGAGCTTTCTTCCTCAGGAGGAAAAGTTTTTTCCCTAGAGGAAACCCCTTTTCCCGAGGAGGAAAAAGGTTTCCCCCTTTTCGGGATTTCACTTTTAGTATTAAATACAATCTTATGGATAATACCGGATCGGCATGGTCCCAGGTGGACCTTATCAGAGAAGCATTTCATTATCAAAGCCGCTTTGAGGGTTCGACCATGATTTTCAAGATCGATTATCCCGTTACTGAAGATCCGGGTTTCCCCTATTTGATGAAGGATCTGGCGCTGTTGGCCGGGACGGGATTTCGGGTGGCGATCGTTCCCGGGGCCAAAGAATGGATCGACTCGGTGCTCCTGGAATACGGGATCGTGTCAAGTTATTCAGGTAATACACGGATCACCGCCGCCGCGGAGATTCCCTTTGTGGAGATGGCGGCTTTCCATGTGGCTACCCGGGTTATGACCGGTCTTGCGGCGGGGGGTTCCGCCAAGAACTCCGCCGGCCGGGTAGACGCGGTGATTGGTAATTTTGTCCGCGCCCGGGGGCTTGGGGTGGAAGGCGGCATTGATATGGCCCAGACCGGCATGGTGGACCGTATCCTCACCGATTCTATAAGCCGGGTCCTGGACCTGGGGATGGTGCCCATACTCCCCTGTATAGGCTGGAGTCCCACGGGAAAACCCTACAACGTATCCAGCGACGAAATCGCCCTGGCCGCCGCCGCCGCCCTGGGGGCGATCAAATTCTTCATAGTTACCCTGGATCGGGGGATCCGGGCGGGAACCTATGCCCTGCCGGAAAATATTGAGCTTGGAGAAAACGGCCGCATTATCCAGCTTACTCCCCAAGATGCGGAGAATATCCTGGAAATGAACCTCCGGTCCGGCGCCGGGAATAAGCCCCTGGATGAACTGCGCCTGGCCCTCCGGGCTTCCAAGGCGGGGGTTGAGCGGGTCCACATCATCGACGCCCGGGAAGAAGGGGCGGTACTCCGGGAGCTTTTCTCCAACCTGGGCGCGGGGACCATGATCTACGCCGACGACTACGAATCTATCAGAAACTTACGGACCCGGGATATTCCGGATATACTCCGGCTCATGGATCCCCTGATGCAACAAGGCATTCTGGTAAGACGGGAACCCGAGGATATCCAGGAAAAGAAAGACGACTATGCGGTCTTTGAGATTGACGGTTCTGTCCACGCCTGCGGCGCTCTCCACGATTGGGGCGAAAATCAAGGCGAAATCGCCGCGATAACCACGGACCCCGCTTACGCCGGCATGGGCTTGGGGCGGCGCATTGTCCGCTCCCTCATCGACCGGGCTAAAAAACAGGGCTTACGCCGGGTCTTTATTCTCACCACCCATACCCAGGATTGGTTTGAACTCCTGGGCTTCAAGGAATGCCCCCTGGACAGCCTGCCTAAACGGAAACAGGAAAACTATGACCGGGAAAGAAAAAGCAAGGCCTACGCCCTGGAGCTGGGAGCGCAGTAGAGCTTCACAAAAAAACCGGAGGAGCAAAGACCCCTCCGGTTACTTGCTACAGACAGAACTTATTTCAGATACGTATCCACGTTGTCCTTCGTAACAAGAACAAAGTCAACCATTACCTCTCTCGGTACCGTTTTCCCGTTGATTACATCAACCATCAGCTCAATAGCTTTGGTAACCTGACCAACGCCGTCCTGGAATACCGTGGCGCGGAGATCGCCGCTCTTAATCATGGCAAGGGGCCCTGCATTACCATCAACGCCGATGGCGACAATATCTCTGCGGTTGGCGGCATTCATGGCAGCCTGAACCGCCGAAGACATATCATCATTGTCACAGATGATGGAGTTTAAACCCTGGCCGAATTTGGCGAGCCAGTCTTCCGCAAACCGTACCGCCTTTTCCGCCTGCCATTCAGCGCCCTGTTCGGCGCCGCTCAAAAGCGTCCACTTGGAATCCTTGTCCAGAATGTTGTGGAGACCCTGGCCGCGCTGAATTTGCGCGGAATTCCCGATAATTCCCTGGAGATGCCCGTATCCGCCGCCGCCGGGGATCTGGGCCTGAACAAACTTAGCCATGATTTCACCGGCTTGCACATCGTCTGAACCCACATAGGAAGTAGCCAATTCATCGGTATTGTTGGTCTTTGAATTAACTACAATTACGGGAATATTCTTCTCCTTACAGGTCGTGAGCATGGGTGCACAACCTGCGGCTTCTGCGGGAAGCATAATGATATAGTTACAGCCCATGTTGATAGCATCATTAAGCAGCTGTACCTGGGTTACAGGATCGGTTAAACCGTCATAAAAATGCCAGTCATCGATAGTTCCCTGGGCTTTCAGATCATTCAACAGCTTTGTTGCAGCCGTATTAATCGGATAATGGAATACATCCACCGAATTCTTGGCGATATACCCAACAATCACTTTTTTCCCGCCCGCATCCGCCTTTTGTCCGGCCGCAAATATGGTTGACACCATACCAAAGGCCAAAATCAAAGCCGCAAACACAATTTTTCTTCTCATCTTCATTCCTCCAGAAAAATATTTCTTAATCCACATATTGTGGAAATAAGTTCTTGTAAACTACCGCCTCTTATTCATAAACATGTCGATCATCACCGCACCGATAATTAATAGCCCCTTTGTTATGGTCTGCCAGTAGGTACTAATCCCGATAAGATTCATACCATTATATATAAGACCAATAATAATAATACCGATCACCGTTCCCGGTATGGTTGCGACTCCCCCCGCAAAGGAAGTCCCACCTATGACACAGGCCGCAATCGCATCGGTTTCGTACCCCACGCCGATATTCGGCTGGGCCGCGTTAATACGGCTTGTCATGATAATTCCGGCAATACCGCAGCAGGCGCCGGAAATGACAAATGATTTTATCTGGGTCCAATACACATTTACCCCTGATGCGGTGGCGGCATTTATATTGCCCCCCACAGCGTAAATATACCTTCCTAATTTTGTATTATGCAAAATGATATAGGCGATTACTGCTACCACTAGTAAAATAATTACAGGGAACGGAATTATACCAAACACCCTCGACTGGCCGATCTTCATAAAGGTACTGCTCGCCAGGGACTGGGAGTAGCCGCCCGACACTATGTAGGCAATGCCGCGGATCACTAACTGTGTCGCCAGGGTAACCACAAAAGGAAACATCTTAAACTGGGCTACCAGGAACCCGTTCAAAAATCCGAAGAAAGACGTGGCCATGATAGACACGACACAGGCTAAAAAGACATTCCCCGTCTTCGCCAGAATGACCCCTATCATGGCGCTGGTCAGGGCAAGCATGGAACCAATAGAAAGGTCGATGCCTCCGGCGGTGATTACAAAAACCATGCCCAGGGCAAGTATGCCGTTTATCGATACCTGCAGCAAAATACTCATGACATTACCGCTGGTCCTGAAGGTGGGTGACACAACTGCTAATATTACCATCATGAGTATCATAACAAAACTGATACCATATCTCCTGGTAAAAAGGCTCAGTTCGATCTGATCCATTCCCAGAATTTTCTTCCCGGCCGATCCCGCCATATTATTCTCCTAATTGTCCGAATTCTTTTGCCAATATTACTTCCTGGGTAACCTTTCCACTCAGGATATCTTTCCTTAGCACTTCCCCATTTATCCTGCCCTCATGGAATATGATGATACGATCGCTCATCCCCATAACCTCGGGCAATTCCGAGGAGATCATGACAATCGCCATACCATCCGCCGCAAATTGGCACATCAGAGAATGGATTTCAGATTTGGCGCCAACATCAACCCCCCGGGTCGGCTCGTCCAGGATCAACACCTTAGGAGTCGCCATAAGCCATTTGGCAAGAACGACCTTCTGTTGATTCCCGCCGCTGAGAGAAAACGCTTCGGACTCTATGCTTGCGGCCTTGATGGTAAGCTTTTTTGCAGCTTCTTTTGTTTCAATTATTTCCCGCTTTTGGTTTAACAATATCCTTCTTTGCTTTACCGGTAAATTGGGAAGGGATATATTCTCCCGCAATGAACGGCTCAGACAAAGGCCAAAGAGCTTGCGATCCTCATTGACCATACAGATGCCGTTCTTGATGGCATCCGAAGGTTTTTTAATAACAAGTTCTCTGCCTTCCAAATATATCTTCCCGCTGCTTATAGGATCAAGCCCGAAGATACCACGCATGGTTTCGCTCCGTCCGGAACCGACCAGGCCGGAAAATCCCAGTATTTCCCCCGCATGAACAGTAAAACTAATGTCCGTAAAACCTCTGCCCGAAAGCCCTTCGATCCTGAACACGGGATCACCGATGGGACAGTCGATTTTAGGGAAAACGCTTTTTACCGTCCGCCCGACCATTTTTGAAATCAGTTCGTCCTTGGTAACGCCCTTCACAAGGCTGGTATCGACATACTTCCCGTCACGGAAAACAGAAACACTGTCACATATTTCAAATATCTCTTCTATCCGGTGGGAAATATAAATAATCGAAACGCCCTGGACTTTTAAACCCCTGATGGTTTCGAACAGCCGATCGGTTTCCTCGCTGTCCAGTGACGAAGTGGGCTCGTCCATAATGATAAGCCTGGTATTACAGGAAACCGCCTTGATTATTTCGATCATCTGCATCTGCGCCAGGGTGAGATCTTCCATCAGTATCCTGGGATTTACATTGAAATTAAAACTTTTCAGAATCTCTGCGGCCTTCCTGTCAGTCTCCTTCTTATTGAGGAAAGGCGTATTCCAGTACGTATCTTCCCGGTTGAGAAAAATACTCTCCGATACGGAAAGGTGGGGTTCGGGGTTTAATTCCTGATGGATCATAGAGATCCCGCATTTGATAGCCTCCGCGGGACCGCGTGCGTTGTAGGGTTTTCCCTCAAAAATCATGCTCCCGGTATCGGCCCTGTACAAACCGAGAATAATTTTCATCAGCGTCGATTTTCCCGCGCCGTTTTCCCCCAGGAGGGCATGTACTTCCCCCCGGTCAACCTTGAGTTGTACGTTATCGAGCGCCTGGGTACCGCCAAAGGCTTTTGAAATACCCTCACATTCAAATATATACTTGCTTTGCTGGACTTCCGTCATAATTCCTTTCTCCGGAAAACGCTAACATCTTACCCGGCCTGCAACCTTCCCTGTTCAGTAAGGCTTTGTATCGTTTTCTGACTTCCGGTATACGCATCTTTATATAAACAATAATACTGTCGATATATATCATGGTTCTTTGCGTTGGGAGTATAGACATTGTCCTTATACCGGACAAAGGAAGCGCAGGCTTCCTCAACGGAGCCAAAAGCCCCGGAACCGACGCCGGCCATAACCGCGGCGCCTATACAGGCCTGTTCTTCCGTTACCGTTGTTTTTAACGGCATGTTATAGACATCCGCCTGCATTTGCAGCCAAACCGGACTCCTCGCTCCTCCGCCGGAGGCGATCAATTCCCCCGCCTTCAGTCCTAGGGTACCGCAAATTTCAATACATTGCAATAAAGAATAGGTAACTCCTTCCATAACCGCCCGGGCCATGTGGGTTCCGGTGGTATTCAGGTTAAGCCCCATGAACATGCCGCTTATATTTGGATTTACATGGGGGGTCCTTTCACCGTTTAGGTAGGGTAAAAAAAGAAGGCCCCCGCTGCCGGGAACCAGCTTTTCTATTTCCCCGTCCAATGTACGGTAATCTCCGCCGGGGAAAATACCCCTGAACCATTTGAAAGCCAGGCCGGCGCTCATGGTTGCCCCCATGGTTATCCATGCCCCGCTCCGGTAGGCACAAAACGTATTGGTAGACAAATCAGGATTCCGGATCGGCTTATCGCTTTGGAAACAGACTTGGCCGCTGCTTCCTATATTTACCGTAGCCTGACCGGGCCGTATCGCTCCGTTTCCAACGGCCTGCATAACCTGGTCGGCGCCGCCGTTAACAACTACGGTCCCTTCCCGCAAGCCTGTCGCCTCCGCGGCTTTTTTGGTTACCCTTCCGGCAACACGGTCCGAGGCGGAACATTCCGGAAAAAACTCAAGGGGAATATCCAGGGCATCCAGCACTTCCTTAGACCAACAGTTTTGCTGTATATCATAGGCGAGGGTTGCCGATGCGTCCGAATAGTCGGAACCAATTTCCCCGCAAAGCATCATTTTTAAAAAATCTTTCGGCAAAAAAGCGTATCGTACCCGGCCGTACAGTTCGGGCTCATTGTCCCGCACCCATACCAGAGAAGTTAAAAGAAAACCCGTATATACCGGGTTCAACTGCGAATCGCTGAGGTGTCTCTCTTTAAAGAGACGGTTGATTTTCTGTACCTGTTCCCCTGACCGGGCATCACAATGAAGTATCGCGGGGCGGATTACATTCCGGTCCTTGTCAAGAAGCACAACGCCGTGCATCTGTCCGGAAAAACTCAAAGCTCTTATTTCCGAAGCGGGTGCCTTTAAACGGGAAAGCGCATCCCGAATACATTCACAGCAGGCGGACCACCAGGCATCTGTTTTTTGCTCAGCGTATCCATTAATAGGGGAATCAAATTGATACCCCTTGGAGCTTTCTACCTGAATATTCCCCTTAATGTCTATGATGATTACTTTCAAGCTTGACGTACCTAAATCAATTCCCATCAAATATGACATCAATTTACCCCGAAAACATAGCATATAGCACCTTATACAAATTGTCAATAAAAAACATAAATAAGCATATTTTATATTTGTTTGCTTATTTTCTTGACAACCGGTTTCTTGATAATCGGATTATCCAAAAATTTTCAGCGGTCTTTTTTATTCTAGGGCCGGTTGATCCTCTGTATGGGGCCCGCCAACGCCCGGAGCCGGACCACCCGGCCTCCGCCAAAGGCCCGGTAGCGTTCGCCGTCATCGGAGAAGGCTGAGGCCTGTTCGCCGGGGAAGGGGGGATACCGGGACTGGGTCCAGATCAGGGACGGATCGGAGAGGCGTATCGCGCTTTGGGCGGGGTTAAAGTAGATGAAGGATTCGTGAACTCCGCGTTCAGAGAGGGGCGCCTCGTCGGTGCTCTGGAGATAACGGATCACCCCTTCGCGAAGGTCTACGGACTGGATCACCGCGGAATGGACCATGCCGCCGCCCTCACCCCGGAAAAGGAGAACATCTGCCGGGCGTATGTTCCGGATTTCGTCCTTAACCGGGATTATTTCACGGCTTTGGGAGTTGAAAAACCAGGTTCCCACATAATAGGAAACATCACCGCCACCGGCGCCTATGGCCCGCCGCAAGGTTCGGCCCAGATCGACGCCGCCCTTGCGGGCCACGTAGGAAAGGGTATGCCAGGCAAAGCCGGAACAATCCATGCCTGTCCAGCCTATGCAGTACAAATAATTGTAGACATCGGTTTCGTTGATGCCCTGGCCATTGACGAGAACGTAGGGGCGGTGGGGCAGTCCCCGGTAAGCCCCAGCCCTCATCCGGGCAATGTCGAAAAGGTTCTGGGAATTGGTCCATGTCCGGGTAGGGATATCGAGGATCATCACCTTTTCCCTGCCGTCCCCCAGGGTTTCTATATAGTTTTGAAAATCGCCGCTATCTAGGGTTTCGGTAATGTTTTGCCAGAGATATGCAGGGTCCGCCTTGCCGCCCCCCAGAAATTCCCAGGACTGGTCCGACAACTGATCCCGCTCGTTGTTCTGGGCAAAGGGCATACGGAGGTTCATCACTTTACCGTCCAGAATGTAGGTCCTGAAGCATTGCCGGTAGGCTTCTTCGATTACCCCCTCAACACCGGCTCCCCAAACCCGGGCGGGATCGGAAAAAGCCGCCAGGTTCCGCTCGGTTTCCTCATCGGTATGTAAAACAGGGATCATAAAGAGATACAGGGCATATAAAAAAACGATTTTCCTTCCCATCTCAGCCTTATCGTAATTGTAATACAAAAAGCGCAGGGCGGTTTCAAAATGTCAAATTGTGAAACCCCGCCTTGCGGTTTAAACTACTAAACATATCGGCCGATTTATGTATAAATACAAGGGGAGGCCCGTCAGGGATTATGGAACAGAGTGCAACAAAAACGTTCGGGATTCTTACCGCAGGAGGGGATTGCCCGGGCTTAAACGCCGCCATCCGGGGGGTGTGCCGGGCTGCTCATGACCGGTATGGCATGATCGCCGTGGGTATCGCCAACGGGTACCGGGGGCTTATCGACGAGGACTGGCGGATACTCCGGCCGGTAGACTTTATGGGGATACTTACCAGGGGGGGAACCATCCTGGGAACCAGCCGGGAGAAACCGTTTAAGGCCCGGTCCAGGGAATATAACAACGATATTGGAGAAGACAAGGTGGGGGCGATTAAGGAAACCTACCGATCACTCAAACTGGATTGCCTGGTGGTCCTGGGGGGAAACGGGACCAATACTACCGGGTACCTCCTCTCCCGGGAAGGCTTGAATATCCTGGGACTTCCCAAGACCATCGACAACGATATTATGGGGACAGACCGGACCTTCGGTTTCCACTCCGCCCTGTCTATCGCCACGGAAGCCATAGACCGGCTCCACTCCACCGCCCAGAGTCACAGCCGGGTGATGATCATTGAGCTTATGGGGCATAAGGCGGGCTGGCTGTCCCTCTATGCGGGGGTAGCCGGCGGAGGGGACATCATCCTGATTCCGGAAATCCCCTACGATATTAAGGTCATAGCCCGGCATTTGGAAAAACGAACCCAAAGCGGCAGGAGCTTTTCCATTGTGGTAGCGGCCGAGGGGGCTATGTCGATGGAGGAAGCGAAGATGGAAAAAAAGGAACGGAAAAAACACCGGGAACAAACCGGATCTCCATCTATAGCCTATAGACTGGCCCGGGAGATTGAGGCCGAAACAGGGCTGGAAACCCGGGCTACGGTCCTGGGCTATACCCAGCGGGGCGGCATCCCCAGCGCTTCAGACCGGGTCCTGGCTACCAGCTTGGGTACCGAGGCGGCGAAGCTTCTGGCCCGGGGGGATTACGGCAAAATGGTCGCCCTGCAGGGGGATACCATTGGCGCGGTGGATCTTAGCATTCCCGCAGGGAAAATTAAAACCGTACCGGCGGATCACTATATGATCGATACCGCCATGGCGGTAGGAACTTGCCTGGGAGTATAGGTTGCAGTTTGAACTTACCGAAGCGTTGATCGCCGATATTATCTTCACCATGGAAAATCAGGAGTGGGTTTCGTACCTGGATACCGTCGAGGGGGTTGTGGTTGGGGAAGACACCTTAGAATTTGGTGAACTAAAGGGCGATACCGAAAACCGGTACATAGACCTTCCTCACTGGGATTCCTCGGACGGCTACAACCTAATGGAGCAGTTTGCCGCGGGGCTAAAAAACAAGGTAATCCGGACCAAGCTCAGCGCCGCCCTGAACCGGGGAAAAGGGGTATTCCGAGCCTTTAGGGATACCCTCTCCGCCCATCCGGAGACGGAAAAGCTCTGGTATGCCTACAAAGATAGGGAGATGAAGCGGGAAGTGATCCGCTGGTACAATGCCCTGCGGGAAGAATGGGGTTTAGAACGCATCGGCGAAGAGCCGGAGGATACCGAGGATCTGGTACAGGAGGATTTCCTGTTTCGCCCGCCTATTCCGGAGGATAAGGACAAAGCGGCGGAACTGCACCGGTTGTACCTTGACGAAAGTCCGGCGGCAGACCCCTTCCTTCCCTGGACCTTTCCGGGACCCTTCACCCTGGTTGCCGCAACCGGAAGCGGAGATTTCGCCGGCTATATCACCGGAACCGTTACGGAAAAACCCGGCAAAACCCTGGAAATTACCGCCCTGGAAGTCCGGCCAGAATACCGCGGCCTGGGCGTCGGTGAGGCGCTGCTTACCCGGCTTTTGGAAACGGCGGAAGCCACGGGGGTGGAACACTATCTCATCACCCTTCCCCAAGAGGCAGAGGGCTTTTCCCGGGTACTGCTCCGGGAATCCTTCGTGGCTGTTCAAACCCGGTACCGTAAAACGGTGTGAC